>NZ_SZWE01000001.1:967500-1290000 GCF_009669325.1 Roseovarius bejariae | reverse complement strand
TTGAAGGTGACAAGCTCGGCCTCGCAGAAGGCGCGGATTTGCGCGGTGAGGGCGTCGAAGACATCCTGCCGGTGGCGGCGTTGGATCAGGCCGACGCGGGTGCCCTTTTGCAATACGAAAGGCGCGAGATGGAAGGCCGAGCCGTCGGGGCCGACGATCTGTTTGGCGGCCATGTAGCGGCTGCATTGCACAGGGAGCGAGTGATTTTGCGGGTGGAAAATGGTGTAGCCAGCGTTTTTCATCACTGTTTCGACGCGGGCCTCCTGATCCATGGCCTGTGCCGCATCCTTGAGGCCCGTACGCGAGATATAAAGTTTCTCGGGACCTTTCGGCGTGATCTGTGCGGTCAGCCGTTGGCGGACATAGTGGCGGAACTCGGGTGTGGCGGTGAGCCATGACATATGCCCGATGCCCTGTGTCGGGACATGCAGGGTTTCGACCGTGAGAGGCGTTGTGGCGATATGCACGGGCAGGCCGCCCGACAGCAGATCCAGGAAGGCCCCGAGGCGGCGGCGCATGACGGCGTTGAAATCGATGCCGTGCTTGGGGATCACGACGATGCCGTCGCAATCCTTGGCTTGTGCGTCGAGTGCCCAGAGGCGGGTGATGGTTTCCACGAGGAAATGACCGAAGTGGTGCCGCCCAAGCCCGGCATAGAGGTGGCGGCCCGGTAAGGGCGTGGTGCTATCCGGCGCGGCGGGCGTGCCGGTGATCCGGCCCGCCGAGAGGCGGGTTGCGGAGATGTCGCAGAAGCTGCCATCGGCGCGCAGGACGCCGCAGGCCTGATCCCGGCCTTCGGCCATGGGCACCACGGTGGCATCGCGCAGGGTTTCGACTTGTGCGTCGGGCGGGGGGCCTTGGGGGTCAGCCATCCTCGGGCAGTTCCTTGGCGAGGAAGCGTTCGAAAGCGTCGAGGTTCACGGCTTCGAATTGCCCGAACCCCTGCATCCAGATGCTGGCATCGCGCAGGGCGTCGGGCTCCAGCTTGCACCATTTCACGCGGCCGCGTTGTTCCTGGCTGATCAGGCCCGCGCGGGTGAGGATGCCGAGATGCTTGGAAATGGCGGCAAGGCTTTTGTCGAAGGGGGCGGCGACATCGGTGACGGCCATGTCGTCTTCGAGGAGCATGGCCAGGATCGTGCGCCGGGTGGGATCGGCGAGCGCGTGGAAGACGGTATCGAGGTCATTGGCCATGGGTCTTGTTAAGCCGCGCGTTTGCGGCGGCGTCAACTGCTTTGGCGCGATTGGGAGGGGGATGGGGGCCCCCCGGTTTTTCATTCTCAACCGTTTGGTTGAATATGGGTAGGTGGCCGGAATACGGGGTTTCGTAGCCTGCGGCAGAATATCCGTGGACTCCGGGGGTTGATAAAAATCATTTATATTCAGTGGCTTGGAGTATTTTCCGCGACGCGGCAGGCGTGCTTGACTCAGCGCCCCCCGCAGCATAGCACATGCCCAACCGTTTCGGAGGGGCAAAAGGTGACCGATCCTGACCAGCGCAAGCGCCTTGAGGAGCTTGAGAACAGGATCGAAAAGCTCAAGACCAAGGAGCAACCCAAACCCCACCAGGAAGAGCACTATAGCCAGGCACAGCAGGCATGGCGAATGGTGATCGAACTTGTGACCGGTCTGATGATCGGGTTCGGCATTGGGTACGGGCTGGACAGCCTGTTCGGGACGATCCCGATTTTCCTGGTGCTGTTTACATTTCTGGGCCTCGCGGCCGGTGTGCAGACGATGATGCGCAGCGCCGCCGAGATGCAGAAGACGAACATGGCCGAAGAGGCCAACGACACTACAGCGCCCGACGCGGGCGACGAGGAGAGGACGAAAGATGGCGACTGAAGCGCACGGCGAAGAAGGCGGTCTGGTATTCCACCCGATGGATCAGTTCATCGTGAAGCCGTTGTTCGGCGACGGCCCGGTGGGCCTGTTCACGATCACCAACGTGACGCTCTGGATGGCACTGACCGTGGTTGCGGTTGTCCTGCTGATGGTTCTGGGCACTTCGAAACGCTCGACCATCCCCGGGCGCATGCAGTCGGTGGGTGAGCTGGCCTATGGGTTCATCTACAAGATGGTCGAAGACGTGGCCGGCAAGGATGCCGTGGGCTTCTTCCCCTACATCATGACCCTGTTCATGTTCATCGTGTTCGCCAACTTTCTTGGCCTCATCCCGATGTCTTTCACCACCACCTCGCATTTCGCGGTGACCGTGCTTCTGGCGCTGCTGGTTTTCGTGACCGTGACCGTCGTGGGCTTCGTCAAGAACGGGGCCGGGTTCCTTGGTCTGTTCTGGGTGTCGAGCGCGCCGCTTGCGCTGCGCCCGATCTTGGCCGTGATCGAAATCATTTCCTACTTCGTGCGTCCGGTGAGCCACTCCATTCGTCTGGCGGGCAACCTGATGGCCGGTCACGCCGTGATCAAGGTTTTCGCAGGCTTCGCCGCGATTGCCGTGGTCAGCCCGGTGTCGGTTCTGGCGATCACCGCAATGTATGGCCTTGAGGTGCTTGTCGCCTTCATCCAGGCCTATGTCTTTACCATTCTGACCTGTGTGTACCTGAAGGATGCACTGCATCCGTCGCACTAAGGTCCGACCCCCTCAACACCTGATTTACTAACTTCCAATCGTAAGGAGATACATCATGGAAGGCGAACTCGCACATATCGGCGCTGGTCTGGCTGCAATCGGTTCTGGCGCTGCTGCCATCGGTGTGGGCAACGTGGCAGGCAACTTCCTGTCGGGCGCCCTGCGCAACCCCTCGGCGGCTGCCGGTCAAACCGCCACCCTGTTCATCGGCATCGCGTTCGCAGAAGCCTTGGGGATCTTCTCGTTCCTCGTCGCTCTGCTGCTGATGTTCGCCGTCTAAGCCTACGGAACCTTATCCTTACGCGCGGGCGGCCTGTTTCACGGGCCGCCCGATAGTGAGACACAGTTCCGACGGAGGACGCGATGGCGACCGAAACAACAGCGGGCACCGCAAGCACAAGCACCTGTGTCGTTGACGGCTCTGCCGTCGGCATGCCGCAGCTTTGCTTTGACTGGTGGCCCAACCAGATTTTCTGGCTCATTGTCACGCTCGTCGTGATCTTCTTCTTCCTGTCGCGCATCGCGCTGCCGCGGATTACTGCCGTGCTGGCCGAGCGTCAGGGGACCATCACCAACGATCTGGCCGCGGCCGAGGACCTCAAGGCGAAAGCCGTCGAGGCCGAGGAAGCCTATAACAAGGCACTGGCCGATGCCCGCGCGCAGGCGCAGGACATCGTCAACCAGACCAAGGCCGAGATCAAAGCCGAACTGGACGACGCAACGGCCAAGGCCGATGCCGAAATCGCGGCCAAGGCAGCGGAAGGCGAAAAGAAAATCGCCGAGATTCGCGCCAATGCCATGGACAGCGTCAAGGACGTTGCCAAGGACACCGCCAAGGAACTGGTGGGCGCCATGGGTGGCAAGGCCGACGCGAAATCCATCACCGCGGCGATCAATTCACGGATGAAGGGGTAACCGATATGGCACGATACATCGCAATGTTCGCCGCCATGACCATGGCAAGCCCCGCACTGGCCGCGAGCGGCCCGTTCTTTTCGCTGGGTAATACCAACTTCATCGTCCTGATGGCGTTTATCGTCTTCGTGGGCGTGGTCTTCTACTTCAAGGTGCCCAGCCTGCTGGGGCAGAAGCTGGATGAACGCGCCGAGGGTATCAAGGCCGAACTGGACGAGGCCCGCGCCCTGCGTGAAGAGGCACAGACCCTGCTGGCCAGCTACGAGCGCAAGCAGAAGGAAGTGCAGGCGCAGGCCGACCGCATCGTGGCCCATGCCAAGGAAGAAGCCGCCGAGGCGGCGGAACAGGCCAAGGAAGATCTGAAAACCTCGATCGCGCGCCGTATTCAGGCCGCCGAAGACCAGATCGCATCGGCCGAGGCGAATGCCGTCAAGGAAGTCCGCGACAAGGCGATTGCCATCGCCGTGGGGGCCGCAAAGGATGTTGTGGCCAAGCAGATGACCGCGACCGAGGGTAACAAGCTGATCGACGAAGCGATCGGTCAGGTGGACGCCAAGCTGCACTAAGGCACGGCGTTTGCAATGGAATGAAAGAGGCCCGGATCATGTGATCCGGGCCTTTTGTTATGTCGGGGCCTTTTGCGGGAGGTCCCGGGGTGGGTGTGCGTGGCATTGCCCCCTGCAAATGAAAGGGGGCCGTTGAACCGGCCCCTCAATCACTCCTGCCATGTTGACTGGTATAAACCTATTGGAGCTTGGGGATCACGATGTCCTGCCCGGTGGTCAGATGCGCCTCGGAGGGAAGCAGATCGGGGTTGGCGGCCATGATCGCGGGCCCGTGTTCGGTGCGGCCGTAGTAGCGATAGGAAATCGACGCCAGCGTATCGCCGGGCGAAACGGTGTGCGTGTAAGTGGTGGGCTTGGCCGATTGCGTCAGGGTTGCCAGAAGGGCGGAGGTATCGACCCGGCCTTCTGAGGTGATCAGGTTGTCGGGGACCTGGACCTTGCCCTTGTCGGCAGCGTCATTGACCAATGCGGTGATGTAATCCTCGGACTGGCCTTGTTTCAGGGCGCTGAGAACCATGGTTTCAAGGGTCTCTGTCTTGGGCCGTGTCGTGGTTTCCGGGGTTGGTTGTGCCGCCGTTTTGTTCGTGTCGATGTCAGGTGTCGGGGCAACGTCGGTCAGCGTTTCAAGAGCGGTGTCCTGTCGGGTGACCGTGGGGTCGGTGTCCGGGATGTCAGCGCCTAGTGCGGCGGTTTGCCGGGGGCCGCTTGGTTGCAGCATGATCAATGCGATAGTGACGCTGAGGAACCCTGCGAAAATCAAAACGATACGGATCATTCGATAATCCTTAGACCTTGGGACAGGAGGCCCGGGGATGATCCGCGATTGGCCTTGCATCATATCGCACTGGCCTTTGCCTGTTTTCGTCTTGGCACCCCCGCCAGACCCACTTGTTTGACTGCCCGATGTGACAATAAACCGTGAAAACCTACGCAAGATATAGGCGAATCAATGCCCGAGCGTCAATATAAAGTGATTCGCAAAACTGGCCTTCGCCCCTTGTTTTGCAGGGCTGCGGGACATTTTCGAATCACTTCAAAGGCTTGGCCGGGTCGGGTTTATCCATTTTCCCGCAGGATTGCCCCGGCTAGGTAGAGCGACCCGCAGATCAATACACGCGCGACGGGTGTTTCCGATGTAATCGCCTTGAGCGCGGCAAGGGCACTGTCGGCGGTCTGAGCGGTCAGACCCACGGCACGGGCGGCCTGCGCGGTGTCCTCGGCGGGGAGGGTGTTGGCCTCGCCGGGGATGGAAATTGCGGTGAGGCTTTCGGCTTGCTCTGCAAGAGGCGCAAGGTAGCCCGAGATGTCCTTGGTGTTGAGCATCCCGCAGATGAGATGCGTAGGCCGCGCGGGCAAGGAGGCCAGCAGGCGGCCAAGCGCCTGCCCGGCGGCGGCGTTGTGACCGCCATCCAGCCAAAGCTCGGCCTGTGGGGCGGCCTCGACCAAGGGGCCGGTCTTGAGGCGCTGCATCCGGGCGGGCCATTGGGCGGAGGTGATGGCGCCTTCGACGGCGGCATCGCCCAATTCAAGATAGCGCAGGGCGGCGATTGCGGCGCCGGCGTTCTGGATCTGGTGGTCGCCGGGCAGGTTGGGCAGCGGCAGGTCGCGCAGGCCGGTTTCGTCCTGATAGATCAGGCGGTCGTTTTCGCGGGTGACGTGCCAATGCTGGCCGTGCGCAAAGAGCGGTGCGCCGAGGCGGCGGGCGGTATCTTCGATCACCTGCATCGCCTCGTCCTCTTGCGGGCCGACGATGCAGGGCACGCCGCGCTTGATGATCCCGGCCTTTTCGCCCGCGATTTTGGCAAGCGTGTCGCCAAGGAATTGTTCGTGGTCGATGGAAATGGGCGTGATGATGCTGAGCGCGGGGTTGGCCACGACATTGGTGGCATCAAGGCGACCGCCGAGGCCCACTTCGAGCAGGGTGTAATCAGCCTTGACCCGGCTCATTGCCAGAAGGGCGGCACAGGTGGTGATTTCGAAATAGGTGATGTTTTCGCCATTATTGGCGGCATAGCATTCATCGAGAACGGCGGTCAGGTCGGGTTCCGAGATCAGCTCACCGGCCAGCCGGATACGTTCGTGGAACCGCGCCAGATGCGGTGAGGTATAGGCGTGGACGCGCTTGCCCGCCGCCTCAAGCCCGGCGCGGATCATGGCCTGTGTGCTGCCTTTGCCGTTGGTCCCGGCGAGGTGGATCACCGACGGCAGGGCGTCTTGCGGGTTGCCCAAAGCGTCCAGCAGCCGCCAGACGCGATCAAGCGTGAGGTCGATGATTTTCGGGTGGAGCGACATCATCCGGTCAAGGATGATGTCCGATGTTGGCCCGTTCATTCCGCTGTGCTGTCTTTGACGGGGGTGGTTTCCTCGGTCGCGGCGGGGGGCGGAAGATCGCCGCGCACGGCGGGGGGCAGCCCCATGAGCATCCGGGTGATGGTGACCAGTTCATCTCGCATTTCGGTGCGCGGCGTCACCCGATCCAGCATACCGTGATCCAGCAGGTATTCGGCGCGTTGGAACCCTTCGGGCAGTTTTTCGCGGATCGTTTGTTCGATCACCCGCGGCCCGGCAAAGCAGATCAGGGCGTTGGGTTCGGAAATATGCACGTCGCCCAGCATGGCATAGGAGGCCGTAACCCCGCCGGTGGTGGGGTGGGTGAGCACGACGATATAAGGCAGCCCTGCTTCCTTGAGCATCTGCACGGCTACAGTGGTGCGGGGCATTTGCATCAGGCTGAGGATGCCTTCCTGCATCCGCGCGCCCCCGGCGGCGGAAAACAGGACCAGCGGGCGCTTGAGCTTCACCGCCTCTTCGGCGGCGGCGATGATGGCGTTGCCCACGTACATGCCCATGGAGCCGGCCATGAACGAGAAATCCTGTGCGGCGGCGACAATGGGCGTGCGCCCTATCTCGCCAGTGGCGACAAGCATCGCCTCTTTCTCGCCGGTGGACCGTTGAGCGGCCTTCATGCGATCAGGGTATTTCTTTTGATCGCGAAAATGCAGGGGGTCGGGCGTGGGCGCGGGCACCTTGACCTCGGAAAAGATGCCACCATCGAACAGCGCGGTGAAACGATCCCGCGGGGTGATCGCCATGTGGTGGCCGCAGTTGGTGCAGACGTTCAGGTTGTTGCTGAGTTCGCGGTGAAACAGCATGGTGCCGCAGTCATCGCATTTGGACCATAGGTTCTCGGGCATCTCGCGACGCGAGAAGATCGAGTTGATGCGTGGGCGCACATAGTTGGTGATCCAGTTCATGCCGCTTCGGTCCCTGATTGTTGCCTGCCCCGAGATAAGGTGACGCGACGGGAATTGCAATCAGCGACGCAAGGCAACACGCGCGGCAAGCCAACTGCAAAACAGCGTCATGAAATCGACCGGGGCCCATGCCGAAAGGGCGGCGGTATCATCAAGTGAAAACGGGTAGGTATAGAGGGCGAGGCCGTCGAAATTGCCTTCGGGCGCGGCGATGGCGATGGCGCTGAGGTTGTTGATCATGTGGAGTGCGATCGCCGGGCCAAGGGTGCCCGCCCGGGCCGTCAGATCCGCTGTCGCCAGCCCGAAGAGGGCGGCCCAAGTGACGACCAGCCAGGTGTTCTGGCCGTGTATCGCGGGGTCATAATGCAGGAGGGCGAACAGCAGGGAAGGCCCGAGCAACCAGACCGTCGGATGGGGAAACCGCGCCGCCAGTTGCGATTGCAGGTAGCCGCGAAACACCAGTTCCTCGGCCCCGGTCTGGATCAGCAGGGCCAGAAGCGTGAGGGGCAGGAGCATCAGCCATGTTCCGAACCCAAGGTTTGCGGAGGTGTCCATCACGTCGCCTGCGGGCAAGAGGCTGACCACCACGTAGAGGGTGAGCACGGCAAGGCCCGTCGTTCGGAACTGGCGCAGGGCCGGTGGCAGGGGACCTATAACAGAGAGAAGGCCGCGATTGTGCAGGGCGTGCAGCGCCGCCGCGAGGGCCACGATCAGGAAGGCGAAGAGAAAGAGATTGATCAGGACCGCGCGCGGCGTATTGCCTGTGGCGAGCTCCATGGCCAGGGTTTCCCACGCATCGCGCCCGATCAGGGCGCTGTGAAGAATGGAGTAACCAAGGTTGAGCGCCAGGAAGATCAGCCCCATCAGCACCACGCCCCCCAGCAGGAGAAGCGGTTGGCTGCTGGCGCGGGCCGGAGCCACGAGGCGTTCATGGGCGTCGTATCGCATTCCCCATAGCTAGGGTCATGGCGCGGGGGCTGCAATCCGAACCTGCGGCATATTTGAAAAACCGTATGGGGCGGCCCGCGGGCGTCTTGTGTCCGCCCCGCCGCTCGCCTATTCC
Source organism: Roseovarius bejariae (assembly GCF_009669325.1). Taxonomy (NCBI): domain Bacteria; kingdom Pseudomonadati; phylum Pseudomonadota; class Alphaproteobacteria; order Rhodobacterales; family Roseobacteraceae; genus Roseovarius; species Roseovarius bejariae. The sequence continues at coordinate 1,281,612 of NZ_SZWE01000001.1, read as the reverse complement.
AAGGGGGAATGATTTCGGGGAGGCCCTTCATGACCAAATTCGACAAATCCAAGCTACCCAGCCGGTATGTCACCGAAGGCGCGGCGCGCGCGCCGCATCGGTCCTATTACTATGCTATGGGTATGACCGAGGACGAGATTCACCAGCCCTTGGTGGGGGTCGCGACCTGCTGGAACGAGGCCGCGCCCTGTAACATCGCGCTCAGCCGTCAGGCGCAGGCGGTGAAGGGCGGCGTGAAAGAGGCCCACGGCACCCCGCGCGAGTTCACCACCATCACCGTGACCGACGGGATCGCCATGGGCCACGAAGGCATGCGCAGCTCGCTTGCCAGCCGCGAGGCGATTGCCGATACCGTGGAACTGACCATGCGCGGCCATTGCTATGACGCGCTTGTGGGTTTGGCCGGTTGCGATAAATCCCTGCCCGGCATGATGATGGCCATGGTGCGCCTGAACGTGCCGTCGGTCTTTGTTTACGGTGGCTCGATCCTTCCCGGCAAAGCCCCGCAGATCGACGAGATTCCCGAAGATTTCCGCACCCGTGACCTGACGGTTCAGGATATGTTCGAGGCCGTCGGTCGCCACCAGAATGGCGAGATGTCGGACAAGGCCCTGGACGTGCTTGAGCGCGTGGCCTGTCCCTCGGCCGGGGCCTGTGGCGGGCAGTTCACCGCCAATACCATGGCCTGTGTGAGCGAGGCGATTGGCCTTGCCCTGATGAATTCCAGCGGGATGCCCGCCCCCTATGAAAGCCGCGACCAATATGGCGAGGCGAGTGGCCGGGCCGTGATGGACCTGTTGGATCAGAATATTCGCGCGCGTGACGTTGTCACCCGCAAGAGCCTTGAGAACGCCGCGCGCGTCGTGGCCTGCACCGGCGGATCGACCAATGCCGGTCTGCACTTGCCGGCGATTGCCCATGAGGCGGGGATCGAGTTCTATCTGGACGATGTCTGCGAGATTTTCCGCGACACGCCGTATTTCGTCGATCTCAAGCCCGGTGGCACCTATGTGGCCAAGGACCTTTACGAGGCGGGTGGCATCCCGGTGGTGATGAAGGAGTTGCGCAAAGCGGGCCTGATCCATGAGGATTGCGTCACGGCTTCGGGCCGCAGCATCGGCGAAGAGTTGGAGCGGATCGACCGCGAGGCCGATGGCAAGGTGATTTACCCGATCGAACAGCCGTTGACCAAGACCGGCGGTGTTGTCGGCCTGAAAGGCAATCTGGCCCCCGATGGCGCTATCGTGAAGGTCGCCGGTATCCCGACGCAGCATCAGCGGTTCACTGGCCCTGCGCGCGTGTTCGAATGCGAGGAAGAGGCCTTTGCCGCCGTGAAGGCGCGTGAATACGAAGAAGGCGAAGTGATTGTCATCCGCAACGAAGGCCCCGCCGGTGGGCCGGGGATGCGCGAGATGCTGGCCACCACCGCCGCGCTTTCGGGCCAGGGCATGGGCAAGAAGGTGGCCTTGATCACCGATGGCCGCTTTTCGGGTGCGACGCGGGGGTTCTGCGTGGGGCACGTTGGGCCCGAGGCGGCCCATGGCGGGCCGATCGCCTTGCTGCGTAATGGCGACATGATCACCATCGACGCGGTCTCGGGCGAGTTGAGCGTTGACCTGTCTGACGAGGAACTTGCCGAACGCAAGAAAGATTGGGCCGGACCGCGGGAAACCATCTATGCCAGTGGTGCGCTTTACAAATATGCCCAGCTTGTTGGCGAGACCTACAAGGGCGCGGTGACCCATCCGGGCGGCAAGGCCGAGCGTCATGTCTATATGGACCTCTGACACCCCAAGGCGGGTGCGTGTGGCGGCCTGCCTGGCCGCCACTGTTTTTTTGTCTGCCTGCATGGGCGATGCCGGGGGTTTCGGTTTTCTGGGCGGCGGTGAAGACCGTACCAAGGCGGTGCGCGAGTTGCCGCTCTATCGTGGCGCGGTCGTCGTCCGGGCGCCGGAAGGCTATTGTGTGGATGCGGTGAATGTCACGCGGCGGCCTGCGGCCACCGTGGTGCCACTGGCGACATGCAGCAGCCTGACGGGGGAGGGCTATTCCCCCGTTGAGCCGGCGTTGATGACGGTCTCGATCTTGCCGAGGCGAGAGGGCGCGGAACAGCCGAGCGCCGATGACTTGGCGGCCTCGCTGGCCCCGGCAGAGGTGACCGCGGTCGAGGACGGGGACGGCGTGGCGCTTGTACGGGTGGCCGATGGCGGGCAGACGCGATTGCCCGATGGCGATCCGCGCTATTGGCGTGGGGCGATGGAGGTGAATGGCCATCTTGTCGGGCTGGCGGTTTATGGCCGTCGCGACAGCGACCTGTCGGGCCGATCCGGGCGGCGCCTGATCCTTGATCTGGCCGAGGCGCTGCGCGAGGCGAGTATGAAACCGGCACGGGCGCAGGTGGCGTCCTCTGAAACCGGGGACGAATAAACCACGGCCCCATGAAGCCGCTGTTCGGTTTCTTGGGTGGATTGTTTCCGGATTCCGGTTAATGCTATGGAGGCGTTAACTTTTATCCGCTACGGGTAAGACCCGAATACAGGAATCTTGCATGGCACAGTCGCGCAAATCGCTACTGCAATGGGCCTCGGACCGGCGGGGTGTGCGCCGCTGGAAACGGGCCGCCCAAGCCGTTCACGGTATGCGGATCAGCCAGTTGCGGTCCGAGCGGGCGCGCGCCCGCAAGTTGCGCTACTGGTTGAATGAACTGATCTCGGTCGCGGACAATCGCCTGGCCCTGCCGATGATCGGCTCCAACACCTTTTCCAAGCCACATGGCACCGATTGGGCCTGGCGGCCCGCCCTGTGGCGGGAGCCCCTTCCGGTCCCCGGCATGTCATCGGTTCAAAGCAAGTCCACGCTGGGCCGGGAAGTGACATTGTTTCACGACTGTCAACATTCGGAATTGACCCTGAGACAGCTTCGCAACCAGCGGGAGGCCGACCTTGCCCCCTTTGGCCTGCGGATGGATGTGTTCAGTTTCGATGGCTCGTTCCTGTCGCTGGTGCTGAACCTGCCGCCCGAGGCGGTGCAGGGCCTGACACGGCGGCATCTTTTGCGGATGGATACCATCGTGGAGATGGAAAAGCCGCTTGAAATCTTTGCCCGGCTGAACATCAAGCATGGGCCGAACACCGAACAGATCGTGCGCGAATTGCCGCTGCATTCCGACGAGATCATGGTGGAATTCGACCTTGCCTATTCGAACCTCAACGAAAAGCGGATCGAACGGGCGTGGATCGACCTGATTTTCGAGAACCCGCAGATGAGCCAGGTTGTCCTGCGCGACCTGACCTTCAGTCGCCGCCCCAGAGCCGAATTTTGACGGAGCATGAGCAATGAGTGAGTTCACATTGACCAAAACCCGGCTGTTCGAAGGGGTCTGGGAGGGTGTCATGACCCGCGCGGGCGAGGGCAATACGCAGCCGCAGGTCGAGGTGACGCATCTTGAGAAACCCCTGCCGGGCGTGGAAGTGACCGAGAAACCCGAGGAGGATCTTTGGGTCGTGCGGGTGCCCGTCCCGGCGGAGATGATCGCCGACGGGGTGCAGACGTTCCTGATCAACGATGCGAAAAGCGGCGAGACCCTGAACAGTTTTGCCCTGCTGGCGGGTGAGGCCCTGAGCCATGATATCCGCGCCGAAATGAACCTTTTGCGCGAAGAGCTGGACATGCTCAAACGCGCGTTCCGGCGGCATTGTCTGGAGACGATGTAGAACGGATATACCGGGATCGCGAGGCACCATCCGACCATAGGCACGCTACACGCCAGATTTTTGCCATTCAGCGGGCAAACTGCTGCCTAAACACAATTTTATCGTGCATGTCGAAAAGGTATTTCGAAGGAGCCATAGATGGCTACGCCGCGCGTTGCAGTATTGGTAGATGGGGACAACGTCAGTGCAAAATTCGCAGAGTCGATTCATGAGGCTGCGGATAGTTTGGGGCGCGTTGACGTGGCGCGTGTCTATGCGGCTGTGGATAAGCCAAGCGAGTGGCAAACAATGCCGGGGTTTCGTTGTATGGGGGCCGGGGTCGGCAAAAATGCCGCTGATCTGTTACTAAGCATTGATGCCATGGAACTGGCTTTGGAGCAGGGCATCGAGTGTTTCGTTGTATCCTCTTCCGACAACGATTTTACTCATCTGGCCCAAAGGCTAAGAGAGCGCGGTTTGTACGTACTGGGGCTTGGTGAAGAGAAGGCTCCTGTCATGTTCCGGGCGGCATGTTCATCATTCAAACTTTTGACAAATGAGCCACCTGCGAAATGTGTTGCAAATCTGAATGGGGGCGCGAGTGCATTTGATTGCGAGATTCGGAAAGTGATTGCTACGAACAGTCAAAATGGATCCGGTGTAAGTATCGTTCAACTCGCGACATTGATGCGCCAGAAGCACGGCACGAAAATCAGCGAATATCCTGAAAAGACATGGCGCAGGTATCTGTCAAAACGCCCCGCTTTATATGACCTCGATCCGAAGGGGGCCGAGGCCAAGGTGCGTTTCAGGCCCGATGGGTTTTACCAGCACTGATATGTTAACTGCCCTTCGGCAGTTTCACGATGGTTGGTTCGGTCTCGGGGGCGAGTTCTTCGAAATCGAAGTTATCCAGGCGCTTGGCGCGGCGACCGGCCTTGTCGGCGGAAATCTTGATGTCGGAGATGTCCTTGGCGGCCTGGTTGAAGTGCCGGTCGAGGTTTTCGACGCGGGTGCCGAGGCGGTCCACATCGGCGAAAAGCAGTCCCAATTCGCGCCGGATGGCCCCGGCCTGTTCGCGCATGCGGGCATCTTTGAGGATGGCGCGCATGGTGTTCAGGGTCGCCATGCAGGTGGTGGGCGAGACGATCCAGACCCGCGCGGCAAAGCCATCGCGCACCAGTTCGGGGAAGTTGGCGTGCAACTCGGCATAGACCGCTTCGGACGGCAGGAACATCAGCGCGCCATCGGCGGTTTCGCCATCGAGGATGTATTTCTCGGAGATATCCTTGATGTGCTTTTTCACGGAGCTGCGCAGGAATTTGGCGGCCTCGTTTACCTCCCAATCGGTGGTGGCGTTGCGCAGGGCCTCGTAGGCCTCAAGGGGAAACTTGCTGTCGATGCAGATGGGGCCGGGCGGATTGGGCAAGTGGATCAGGCAATCGGCGCGCCGGCCATTCGAGAGTGTATGTTGCAGCGTGAAACTGTCCGAGGGCAGGGCCTTTTGCACGATGTCGTGCAGTTGGATTTCGCCGAAGGCGCCGCGGGTCTGCTTATTGCTGAGGATGTCCTGAAGGGTCAGAACATCGCCTGAGAGCTTGGTGATATTCTCTTGCGCCTTGTCGATGGCTGTCAGGCGTTGTTGCAACTCGCCAAGGCTTTGTGCGGTGCGCCGGGCGGAGCCTTGCAGGTTCTCGTTCATCTGGCCCGAGACCTGCGCCAGCCGTTTTTCCATCAGTTGTAGCATGTTGGATTGTGCCGCCGCCTGTGCCTCGGAGACGTGGTTGAGGCCGCCCGCCAGTTGCTGTTGTCCGTCGCTCAGACCTTGCACACGCAGGCCCAGATCACCCACCTGCCGGGCAAGGGGGGCGGTCATGCGGGCGCTGCGCCCGGCGGCGCGGACGGCCATGATCAGCAGAATGACGATCAAAAGCAGAAGGCCCGCGCCCGCCAATGCCGCCAGAGCGAGTGGATCGCTGAGGGAATAAGTGGTCTCGCCAATCTGGATCATGTGCGCCCGAAGAGCCTTTCGATATCGGCGAGCTTGAGCTCGACATAGGTGGGACGGCCGTGGTTGCACTGGCCGGAATGGGGGGTGGCCTCCATCTCGCGCAGGAGGGCGTTCATCTCGTCGGCCTGCATGCGGCGGCCCGAACGGATGGAGCCATGACAGGCGACGCGGCTGAGGATTGCTTCGATACGGGCGCGTAGGGTGAGGCTGTCGCCTTGGTCGGCCAGTTCGTCGAGGATGTCGAGAACAAGCGCGCGGGCATCGCATTGCCCGAGGATCGCCGGGGTTTCGCGCACGGCCACTGTGCCGGGTCCGAAGGATTCGAGATGCAGGCCAAGGCGGGCGAGGTCATCGGCCATGTCCAGCAGGCGGGATGCGTCGCCGTCTGATAGTTCAATGATTTCGGGGATCAAAAGGGCCTGCGAGGTGACGCCGTTCTCGTCCATCTGGCGTTTGAGTTTTTCATAGACCAGGCGTTCGTGGGCGGCATGTTGATCGACGATGACCATACCATCGGCCGTCTGGGCGACGATGTAGTTTTCATGCACCTGTGCACGGGCTGCGCCAAGCGGCAGGTCTTCGCGGGGCGGGGCCTCGGGGGTGGGGTCTTCCACGACGGTTGGCTCGACCCGCGCGGACCATTCGGTTTGCATATCGGCGAAACCGGGGGATTGCGCCTGATAGCTGGCGGCACGGGCCGGGGCGGAGGGGCGATCCATCTGGTAGACGCGGGGCGGGGCGCCTGCGGGTTCGGGGCGCATGGCCCCGAGCGTGGCCCCGGCAACGGTGGTGGAGGCGCGGTGCCCGGCCTCGGCCAGCGCATGGCGCAGGCCCGAAACGATGAGGCCGCGGGCAAGGCCGGGGTCGCGAAACCGGACCTCGGATTTGGCGGGGTGCACGTTGACATCGACGAGCGTCGGGTCGCATTCGATAAAGAGCGCCGCTGCCGGGTGACGGTCGCGGCTGAGGAAATCGTGGTAGGCGGCACGCAGGGCGCCGTAGAGCATCTTGTCGCGCACCGGGCGGGCATTGACGAAGAGGTATTGCGCCACGGAACTGCCGCGCGAATAGGTGGGCAGGGCGGCGTAGCCGCGCATCTGCAGCCCCTCGCGCGTGGCGTCGATACGCAGGGCGTTCTCGGCGAACTCGGCCCCAAGGATACGGGCCAAGCGGCCATGCAGCGCGTCGAAGAGATCGCCCGTTTCGGGATCGGCACGGAAGGTCACGCGCCCTTCGCCGCCGCCCGAGATATCGCGCAGGGTGAAGCCGACGAAGGGTTCGGCCATGGCGAGGCGCTTGACCACATCGGTGATTGCCTGTGCCTCGGCCCGGTCGGTGCGCATGAATTTCAGACGGGCGGGCGTGGCATAGAATAGGTCGCGCAGGGTGACGATGGTGCCGCCGTTGAGCGCGGCGGGTTTGACGCCGCTCATCTCGCCGCCGCTGACCGTCACCTCGGCGGCGTCGTGGCCGTCGGCGCGGGAGGTGATGGTGAGCCGTCCGACCGCGCCGAGGCTTGGCAGGGCTTCACCGCGAAAGCCAAAGGTGTGAATGTTCAGAAGGTCCGAGCCGTCGATTTTCGAGGTGGCATGGCGCGAGAGGGCCAGCGGCAGGTCGGCGGGGGTGATGCCACAGCCATCGTCACTGACGCGGATCAGGGTCTTGCCGCCGTCGGCATAGCTGACCTCGATCCGCCGTGCCCCGGCATCGAGGGCGTTTTCCACCAGTTCCTTGACCGCCGAGGCGGGGCGTTCGACCACCTCACCCGCCGCGATGCGGTTGATCGCGGCATCGTCGAGTTGCCGGATAACGGGGCGTGTGGCGCTTATATTGGGGTCGGGGTGGTTCATTTGACCATATCTAGCATGGGTCACCCCGATTCTGCCAGTGACGCCGTGTGTTTTCATCGGGTGGCGTCTTGGATCGTTCGGGGGAAACCCATATGTCCCTGATCAAGCGAAACGGCCTGTCCTCTGGAAGGCCGTATATCATTGAACAGCCTGAAAGGAATGCCTTATGCAAAGTGAAACCATCGGTAACGCCACCTTGGAAACCTGGACCGTCGAGGAGGTGGCCGAAGCCTGGGCGAAGAACGAGATCGTCCTGATCGACGTGCGTACCCCGCAGGAGTACATGTTCGAGCATATCGAGGGTGCGCTTTTGCTGCCGATGCCGTTTTTCAACGCCGACAAGCTCCCCGGTCAGAGCGACAAACGGATCGTGTTCCATTGTGGCTCGGGTGTGCGCTCGGACAAGATTGCGCGGGCCGCAATCGAGGGCGGTTTGACACAGATTGCCCATATGGAGGGTGGGTTCGGCGCGTGGAAGGCGGCCAAGAAGCCCTATATCGGGACGAACATGGCCACCGGCGCGCCAAGCCGCGTTGAGGGGTAATCAGGCCCAGCGACCGGTGAAATCCTCGGGCACCATGAGAATATCGCGGTCGAGCGTTTTGACATCGGTGCGTCCGCAGAGCGCCATTGAGACATCCAGTTCCTTGTGGATGCATTCGAGGGCTTTGGTTACACCCTGTTCGCCCATGGCGCCGAGGCCATAGACAAAGGCGCGGCCGATGTAGGTGCCGGTCGCCCCCATGGCCACGGCCTTCAAAACGTCCTGCCCGGTGCGAATGCCACTGTCGATATGCACCTCGATCTTGTCGCCTACCGCATCGAGGATGGCGGGCAAGGCGCGAATGGCGCTGAGTGCGCCATCGAGTTGCCGCCCGCCGTGGTTGGAGACGATGATCGCATCGGCACCCACGTTCAGGGCCTCCTTGGCGTCGCGCGGATCCATGATGCCCTTGATAATAAGGGGGCCGTCCCACATCTTGCGAAACTCGCGGATACGGTCCCAGTTGAGCGAGGGATCGAAGGCCTCGGAGGTCCAGGTGCTGAGCGAGGAAGGGTCGGTGACGCCCTTGGCGTGCCCCACGATATTGCCGAAGGAGCGGCGTTTCGTGCCCAGCATCCCAAGGCCCCATTGCACCTTGGTCATCATGTTGGCGACAGATGCGGGGGTGAGCTTGGGCGGGGCGGAAAGGCCGTTCTTGAGATCCTTGTGCCGTTGGCCGAGCACTTGCAAATCCACGGTGATCATCGCCGCCGAGCAGTTGGCGGCCTTGGCGCGGTCGAAAAGCCGCTGCATGAAATCGTCGTCTTTCAGGGTGTAGACCTGAAACCAGAAGGGTTTGTTGGTGTTCTCGGCCACGTCTTCGATCGAACAGATCGACATGGTGGACAGCGTGAAGGGCACGCCGAATTTCTCGGCGGCACGGGCGGCCTTGATTTCACCGTCGGCGCATTGCATGCCGGTGAGGCCCACGGGGGCAAGGCCCACGGGCATCGACACATCCTGCCCGATCATCCGGGTTTGGGTGCTGCGCCCGTCCATGTCGACGGCCACCCGCTGTCGCAGGTAGATGTCACTGAAATCACTGGTGTTTTCGCGGAAGGTCTGTTCCGTCCAACTGCCGGATTCGGCGTAGTCATAGAACATCTTGGGGGCGCGGCGTTTATAGATGCGCTTGAGGTCATCGACGCAGGTGATCACGGGCATGAGCTATCCAATCGGCAAAATGGTAAGATTTCATTACCAATGCGCAGAGCCGTGCGCAAGGATCAGGCCGCCGGAGCCTTGCCATGGTGGCAAGGGACGCGATGATTAACCATTTGTTAAGACTGGCGGCTCAAGCGGAATGAGCGCCGTCGGCGAGGCCCTTGACGAACTCCAGCACCTGCGCCGGGGTGTGGCCTTCGGCCAGTTTGCCGACGATGGCGGAACCGACAACGGCGCCGTCCGCGACGCTGGCGATCTCGCGGCTGGTGTCGGGCGTGCGGATGCCGAAGCCGACGATCACCGGCAGATCGGTGTGCGATTTGATGCGCGCAACCTCGGGGCCGACATCGGTGGCTTGTGCGGCCGCGGCGCCGGTGATCCCTGTTATCGACACATAGTAAACAAATCCTGAAGTGTTCGTCAGAACCTTGGGCAGGCGTTTGTCATCGGTGGTGGGCGTGGCAAGGCGAATGAAGTTGAGCCCGGCCTTTTGGGCGGGAATGCAAAGCTCTTCGTCCTCTTCGGGGGGCAGGTCGACCACGATCAACCCGTCGATCCCGGCCTCTTTTGCATCCACGAGGAATTTATCGACCCCGCGGCTGTAGATCGGGTTGTAATAGCCCATCATGACGATTGGCGTCGTGTCATCGGTTTTGCGGAATTCACGGGCCATTTGCAGGGTGCGTTCCAGCGTCATGCCGCCTTCGAGCGCGCGCTGACCGGCGAGTTGAATGGTCGGGCCGTCGGCCATGGGATCGGTGAAGGGAACGCCCAGTTCGATGATGTCGACGCCCGCGCCGGGCAGGCCCTTGATGACATCGAGCGAGGTATCGTAATCTGGGTCCCCGGCCATGACATAGGCGACAAAGGCCTTGTTACCTTCGGCTTTCAGCGCGGCGAATTTGGCGTCGATACGGGTCATGCGGGAATCCTGTTGGTTGATCGAAATGGGTTTGGCCGAAAGAGGGGCGAAAATCAATGCCCTGCTTGACCTTGCCTGCCCCCGCGCCGTAGATGCGCGCGATATGCAATGCAGGAGGGCCGGTTATGGGCTTCAAGATGGGGATCGTGGGGCTGCCCAATGTGGGTAAGTCGACGCTGTTCAACGCGCTGACGAAAACCGCCGCGGCGCAGGCGGCGAACTTCCCGTTCTGCACGATCGAGCCCAATGTGGGCGAGGTCAACGTGCCGGACCAACGTCTTGATACGCTTGCACAAATCGCGGGCTCCAAGCAGATCATCCCGACGCGGATGACCTTTGTCGATATCGCCGGTCTGGTGAAAGGCGCCAGCCAGGGCGAGGGGCTGGGCAACCAGTTCCTGGCCAATATCCGCGAGGTGGACGCCATCGCCCATGTGCTGCGCTGTTTCGAGGATGGCGATGTGACCCACGTGGAGGGGCGCGTTGATCCGGTGGCCGACGCCGAGGTGATCGAGACCGAATTGATGCTGGCCGATCTGGAAAGCATCGAGAAGCGCCGCGCCGGCCTGGTGCGCAAGCTGAAGGGCAATGACAAGGAGGCGGTCCAGCAGGACCGCCTGCTGGCCGAGGCGCAGGCGATGCTGGAAGAGGGCAAGCCCGCCCGCCTGGTCGAGGTGAGCGAGGACGACGCCAAGGCGTGGAAAGGTCTGCAACTTCTGACCACCAAGCCGATCTTGTACGTCTGCAACGTGGATGAGGGCAGCGCGGCAGAGGGCAACGCGTTTTCCGCAAAGGTCGAGGCGATGGCCACCGAACAGGGCGCGGCCAGCGTGGTGATTTCGGCCCAGATCGAAGAAGAGATCAGCCAGTTGGACGCCGAGGAAGCCGTTGAATTCCTTGAGGAATTGGGGCTTGCCGAGGCCGGTTTGGCGCGGTTGATCCGGGCCGGGTACGAGTTGCTGCATCTTGAGACCTATTTCACCGTTGGCCCGAAAGAGGCCCGCGCATGGACCATCAAGACCGGCACCTCGGCCCCCAAGGCGGCAGGCGTGATCCACGGTGATTTCGAGAAGGGCTTCATCCGGGCGGAGACCATTGCCTTCGACGATTTCGTCGCCTGTAACGGAGAGCAAGGCGCCAAGGAAGCGGGCAAGATGCGCGCCGAGGGCAAGGGGTATGTCGTCAAGGATGGCGACGTTTTGCACTTCCTGTTCAACACCTGAGCCGGGGCGGGGTTAACCGTTTCGTCGAATCATGGCCCATTCCCTTGGTTAACAGGGGGATGGGGTGATTTTGGCCGTGCTGTAACACCTCGGTATTTTGTCGGTATCGCGTCGGTATGGGCGGCTGAGGGCCTGCGGATGAACAGGGCGTGCGGGGACGGGTTGTACGTTTCGTACGTGCGTTTCGTACGTTTTGTCGTGGGGGGGTATGAGGCCCCGGGGCAGGGGTGTTCTGATTGAATTCGAAATGAATGACATCGAAGGCAATTCCGACTTGCCCCCCCGTGCCGCTTTCGATAAACGCGTCGGTGGAGACGTGGCCGAGTGGTCGAAGGCGCTCCCCTGCTAAGGGAGTAGGCGGGAAACCGTCTCGAGGGTTCGAATCCCTTCGTCTCCGCCATTCAAATCATGCGACTGCGGTTGGGAGCTAAAGGGGTGAGGCCCCTTCATTTTGCGTTGGCAAAATCCGTGTTCTGCATCGGTGGCGGTCGCGCCGTATCTGTCTGGGAAAGAGTGTTCGGGGGCGCCGATAGACGGTGCTGGCTTTGTGGCAAAGGCCGGGTCAAACGCGGGTTTTTACCGGCCCGTCGTTTAGAACTTTCATGATTTGACCGGCCAGTGTCAGGGGTTCGAATGGCTTTGTGATGACGGCAATCCCGCCGGCCTGTTTCAGCGCGGCCACCTCTTCGCTGTTTGCGCGCGCCGTCATGAATATGACGGGGGTGTCTTCATATTGTGGAAGCATACGCAATTCGGAAAGCAGGCTGTCCCCGTTCATCCCCGGCATCATCATGTCGAGCAAGAGAAGGTCGGCGACGTATTCCTTGGCCAAGAGAATAGCCTCACTCGCACAGCTGCATTGCCGCACTTCAAAACGTTCCGAAAGCTGAAGTGCGAGATAGGTTATCTCTTGGATGTCAGGATCATCTTCGACATGTAATATTTTGAACATCGACCGGGACACTTGCGCAACTTTACGAATGCGCATCTCTTACAACGAGTTGTCCCTTCGGGCAATGGGGGAACTTTACTTGAGGTCAATCGGTGTTAGCTTGCAAGAGATGACAGGCCGAATTCATCCTGTTCTTCCTCACGCTGTTTCATCCTCGCGATGGCGGCTTTCACCGCCCGGCGGAAATTGAGCTTTGGCGAGGTTGGCAGGTTCAGCGGAACGCCAACGATGAGATCCAGGCGAATGTCGTTTCCGGCCCCCTTTGGAATGTTCATCGAGTTCAACGCACGGGCGATGCCGGCTTCGGCGTCTTGCGGGTTGACTGTGACGGAGCCATCAATCGTGGCAAGGAAAACCCCGTTTCCTGCCTGGCTGATGAAAACGGAATGTGGCCGGAAGTGATTTGCGATTGCATGTGCGACGGCTTGCATCATGGCCGTGAAGTCGGCCGCGCTTGTGCGCCGGAAAATGCGGTCGATCCGTTGGATCTGGATTGCCACGAGGTTCAGGTCACAGCTGCTGGATTTCGTGACTTGCTCAAGATAGTTCTGAAAGACAACCGGCGACAACACAGGATCGTCAGCTGTTTCTATTTCGTCGATGTCGATCGCGGGCTCTGAGCGGCGGGTTTCGGGGGCAGGGGCCGTTTTTTGCCGCCCCATTTCCATGCTTTGCAGCGCCATGTAGCTATCGATAGCCGCCTGACGTTCCTTTACGAGCCGCTCTGCGACCCTGACACGAGTCAGAACCTCAAGGAATTCAAAGGGCTTGGTGATGTAATCCGTGGCCCCCTTTTCAAACGCCTTCTGAACCGAGTCGCGATTCTTGTAGCGTGTGATCATCAAAATGGGGGTGTTCTTGTACTGATCGGATTTGCGAATTTCCGCACAGAGGCTGATGCCATCCATTTCCGGCATGTCGATGTCGAGCAAGATGCAATCGTAGCAATGCGAGGCCGCAGCAAGGGTGTCCAATGCCTTGAGTGGCGAAGTCTCGAGCTTGATCTGATCGTATCCGCCCTCGGTCAGGCACTCACGGAGCAAGTCCAAGGATACCGTATCGTCGTCAACAGCTAGTATTTTCATTGGCATGCCTCCTGTACTGCATTCTTTCGCATGTTTGCCGGCTGGCTCTTGGCCGCTCTTTACCTTGTCCGCGCCGGCGCGCGCTTGGGTCACTTGGAATTGTAGCTATGGGGCAAAAATGTCCAAATTATGGAGAGATGCAGAGGAGTCCGGCGCTAAGCCGAAAGTCGCTCATTCCGTGCTCGTCCCCCTTTTTTTCTGTCGAAACGGAAGGCCGTTCGGGCGAGGTGATTCAAATTTTGGGCGCATTTACGTCAGTAAGCGTTCAGATTTGATAAATAATAAAATAAAATCAATGTGTTAGAGTTTCACATTTAGGTGCGAATTCTTGTGGTGCACGCCTCAAAATCGCCAGTATTGGAAAATATTCAATCAGTAGGCGAAACTGACTTCGAGCTATATGGGGGTATAGTCACGTGCGCATTCTTCTTGTTGATGACGACCCGGTTTTCACCGACCTTCTTTGTGAGAACCTGAAAGAGCGGGGGTTCGACGATATATCCGTGGCCGACTCCGCCTATGCGGCGATCGATATGGTCGAGAGCCAGCGGATCGCGTTCGACTGTTTCCTGATCGATATCATGATGGAAAAAATGGACGGGATCGAGCTTTGCGCCCATTTGCGTCAACGTGCAGACTGCCGGTCTGCTCCGATGATCATGATTACAGCGGGTGAAGCCGAAAAATACATGGACCGGGCCTTTGAAGCCGGAGCAACGGATTTCATGCGTAAACCGCTTGATCCTGTGGAAATGGCAGGCCGGATCAACACGGCAATGCTGCTGGTTCAGACGACCCGCGTGGAACAGCAGAGCCGCTCGGCATTGCGGGCCCTGCTTTCATTCGCGTCCGATTTCGATTTGATTGATCTTGGTGAGCGGGTGAGCTTTCCAGATGTGGATGGCATGGTCGATTACTATCAAATCGAGAACAAATTCCTGAGAATGCAGAAAGGATTTTACCCGATCAGCCTGTTCCGGGTGGAGATTCGCAATTTTTCCGCACTTTTCTCAAGTTTGGAACGCAGCAATGTTTTTCAACACTTGCATGCGATCAGCCATATCCTTTCCCAGACGGTCAATGCGCGGCGGTTTCAGATGTCCTATATCGGACATGGAAAGTTCATCCTGTGCGTGATCGAGCACACGGATATTGTCCCGCAACTGTTGCAGACGCGGCTGTGCGAAAATATCCGCCAGACCTTGAAGGAATTGCCCGGGGGAAAACCGGACGAGACCTTCTTGGATGTCACGGCCTTGACAGCACATAGAATTCAGTCGCCGCAAGCCGCGTTGAAGTTGCTGTCAAAAGAACTGGCTTCGGCCCAGACGCCAAAGAGAAAGGCCCTGCCCGAAATCGACGTGATCGAAAAGGAGATCTTTTCGCAGGTCGAGAAAGAAGAGGTCAAGCAGTCTCGCAGTCGCTAAAGTGTTTCGCCTTTAACCTGAGACATCAGCAAAAGGCGAAACGCTTCAGTTTCGTACGGAACGTGGATCGATGACATTCATGAGGGCGGCCTGTGTGCGGTCGCCGTCGATCTCCATTGCGGGGCCGACAGGGGTTGCGTTCATGCCGATCCGCTTCATCCATCGGCTGAACACGGCCGGTACAATGCCGATGATCCCGCTGACGCCCATTTCGCGCGCGGATGCTGCCATGTGTTCTAGAAGAATGGTTTGTATGGCAAGGCGGCGCTTGGAGGAAACGGAGTTTGCCACAAACAGGCGCGTGGCCTCCCAGATCTCGGGGCGTACCGGGGCTTCGAAGAACAGGATGTCTTGGGGAATGTTCTCCAACAGCCCGAGCTGGGCATCGCGCAGCATGTAGGAATAGTGGCCACATCTGGCGATTGTCGGCGTGAGGCGCATCCCCGCGATGACGCGGCCATATTCGTGAACGATCACCCATTTGCTTTGCGGGGTGTCGTACTGGTCGAACTCCATCCCTTCGGTCTGTGGAAGGTCCCAGCCTTTGTGGTCGATGAACACCTCGCGTCGCGCCCGAAGGTAGTTGGGGAAAAGTTGCCCATAGGCATGCATGTTCTCGAACGAGAGGGTCGTTGCCTGCACCTCACCAGTCAGTTCCGGGAGTTTTTGTTGAAACTGATTTTCCGCAAGTTTGAGTTTGCGGCCCGATGATGGCATGATCTTGGGCTGGGCCACAAGCTCGGGGAATATCTCCGCTGCCCGGTACGAGTGTCTTTCCTCTAACCCCATGGGATGTCCTCGATTTACCTCAATTCGTGGTCTTTTTCACATGCTTACCAGAGGTTGTATTTTTTAGCCATAGTTTTGCCACCTTTTTATGGTGGAAAATTAATAATTCCTTCTATTTAATAGGAGGATAGTAGGCTTGGTTGACCTGTATCGCCTGCCAATACAGTAAGTGTTGTGGCTGTTATTGCAGAAGCAACCTGAGCAAAACGCGATTGGTGAAACATGGGCCTAGCATCGTTCTACAACATAGAATTGCAAACACCGCGCAACCTTTTTCTGCTTACCGCGCAGATGACCGATTATGCGCGGGTGGGCCAGAACCTTTTCTGGCAGCGGCAAGGGCTTTATGCGGCGGCGCTGATCCTCGAAGCGGTCTATTACAGTTGGATCGCGGCATTGGTCGCGTTTGCTATTGTGGCGTTAACCGAAGTCTTTGACGCCTATGTTTTCAGGCGTGTCCTTAGGATGAGAAAACGCAATCGGGCTGAGGCCGTTTTCTGCCTTCGACTGCTTTATGCGGGCACGATACTGAGTTCCCTCAATATCGCGGCATTTGCGATCACGATTGCCCTGCTCCAGGGCCATACGACGCATTTCATGCCAATGTTCCTACTGTTCGCGGCGGCCGTCTTCGCGGCCATGAACAATCACCAGATACAATCCATTCTTGTGATGAGGCTGAGCATTTATTTTGCCGCCTTCCTGTTCATTCCCCTTTACGACATTGTCGTCACCGGCGCGCCAATCCTGTCGGAGCTCTGGGTTCAATTCTTCACGAGCCTTTTTGTCATGTTCTTTATTGCGGACAGTTCGCGCGTGTCCCGCGGGCTTTACATGAAGACCCTTCAGCAGATGAAAGAGCTGCGTGCCGAACATGAGAAAACCAAGGCGGCCTACGTCGCCAAGTCCGAGTTTCTATCGACAGTCAGCCACGAGTTGCGAACACCGCTTACGTGCATCAAGGGATCGCTTGACCTTATCGGTCATGGCGCCATGGGGGAGGTGCCCGAGGCGATGGAGAAGGGGGTCACCATGGCGCAACGAAATGCTGATCGGCTAAGTGATCTGGTGAACGATTTGCTGGACCTGCAAAAGATGGATGCAGGGCGCATGGAATTTCATTTTGACACCGTCAATGTCGGAACATTCCTGTCGTAAGCCGTCGCCGCCAATCAACCTTATGCAAATAACTTTGATATCAAGCTTGACCTGAAGGCGGTGGATCCCGCGCTTTTCGTTCACGCCGATGAAGACCGTCTGGAGCAAGTTCTTTCGAATATCCTGTCCAATGCGGCCAAGTTTTCAAGCCCAGGGGAGACAGTTTCCATATCGGCCGAAGCGGTGGATGATGATGTTCGGATTTCCGTTGTCGATCGTGGCTGTGGCCTTTCCGAGGACTCCCGGCAAGCCGTGTTCGAAGAGTTTCGCCAGCTGGATTCATCGGACCGCCGCAAGGTGGGCGGAACCGGATTGGGCATGAACATTTCAAAGCGCATCATGGATGCGCACGAAGGTATTTTGGACTATTCGAAAAACGACGGGCCGGGCACGACGTTTTTTGTCGAGTTGAGGCGTGTTGAGGTTCCTGTGACGTCAACTCCGGAACCGAATGTTCACTGGATGCGCCAGTCTGCGTGAGCAAGTCTGCGACACTGTCATAACTTTAACACGTTTCGCGGGCCGGATGGCCAATCTTGAAATCCATACGGTCAATCGAATTGTAAGACACTGATTTACATGTGAATTTTAGACGTCCGGTTTCTCGTGCTTTTTCTGGGGTTGCCAAAATATCGCCGCCTTTTGGGTCCAATATAAGACCATCATGAGCCAGTTCTGCCGGTAGGCGGCAGGCTTGGCCTGACAAAAGGAACGTGAAATGAAGATTTTGGCTGTCGATGATGATCCAATCATCCTGGACCTGCTCACCGAGGTTTTGCGCGCTGCCGGATTCACCAATTTGACCGTTTGTAGTTCTGCGCGTGATGCTCTCAATGAAATTGAACAGGCTGTCGTTCCGTTCGACTGCTTCTTGTTCGACATCCAGATGCCGGAGGTTGACGGTATCGAGCTTACGGCGGCCGTTCGGCGGACGCCGGGCTATGCCGAAACGCCGATCCTGATGATCACGGCCATGTCCGACCGTACGTATATCGATAATGCGTTTGCGGCGGGGGCCAGTGACTACATCACCAAACCATTTGAAATCGGTGAGGTGCATGCCCGCTTGCGCGTGATCGAAAGCCTTGTCACCGAGCGCAAATGGAAAGAAGACCGCAACCCCGTGACCGCCCCGCAAGAGCCGCTTGCGCTGGTGTCCGATGAGCTTTTCCAGAAACGTCTGCAACTACAGGAGATCGATGGTTTCATCGATTACCTCGCATTGGAGAACTACTTGCTCCAGGTGTCCCGCGTTTCACTTTTGGGGATGTATGCGGTCGGTGTTGCCGTTCGGGATTTCAAGCGCCTCTTTGCCGCGAGTACCGTATATGAATACGAATCCGCGGTTGCGGATGTTGCAGAAGCCCTGTCCGACACGTTGAAACCGCAAAGCTTTTTCGCGGCCCATGCCGGCGAGGGAGAATTTGTTTGTGTTCTGGCCGATGGGCGCAATTTTGACGCCGAAGAGTTCCAGAAAGCATTGAATGAAACGCTCCACGAGATGGACCTGCACTTTTGCGATGGGCGCCCCATGTCCATTCAGGCGACTGTTGGTGACCCTGTTTCGCTTAAGGTGAAGTCGGCGAAAAGCCTTCCGAATGCCTTGGTGCAGGCGGCATCGAATGCGGAGAGTGTCGCACTCTCAGGGCGCGTTCAAAATGACGAAAAGTGGACGAAAAGAACCCTTTTCGGGTTGTAAAAAAGCACACAATCCAGCGATGCTAGGATCATGATGGATGCAATATTGAGCGAGGGGCTTGCCCGAGTGCGCAGGCGTTTTGTCGAGGAACTTGGGCCGCGGCGCGATAGGTTGGTAATGCTGCGCGAAGAGGGCGAACAGACGAAGTGGGCACAAGAGCAAGTCACGTCGATTGGCCGCATCGCGCATAAAATCGCAGGGACAGCCGCGACGGTCGGGTTCGAAAAGCTTGGCGCGATCGCGGCGGAACTGGATGACCTGACAACCCGGGAAATGACAGATGGTGACATGCTCAGTATTGAGATTGTCCGCCGATTGGAAAACGTGATCGCGCTGTCCGACCACATCCTTGCCGAACAAAATTCATAAGCAACAGGAAACCAGAGCCGCCTGATGGCTTTGGGGGCTAACTTTTTGCGAAGTGGTTTGGATCTGAACTGAGTGTCTTGCGGGAAGGGCGCAGGTTTTGTCCCGCTCGCTTATCCTGCAATTCTTGTTTCTTCTTCAGCGAGTTGCATGGCAAGGTCGAACTCGACATGGAATGTCGTCCCTGCGCCGACCTGACTTTCATATGTAATGTCACCGGACATCTGCCTGGCCAGTTGTTTCGAGATGTGCAGGCCCAGCCCCGACCCTTGGGTGGAGCCTTGGCCGCTATTCGCGACCTGTTCAAAACGGCCGAAAACATGATCTTCCATGCCCTCGGGAATGCCGTGGCCCGAGTCCTTGATCGACAGTCTTACCTTGCCGCCCGTGATCTGCAATGCACCCTCGACGACGCCGTCATCATTGGAAAACTTGATGGCATTGGACATGAGGTTGTCGACAATCTGGCGAATTGCGAAGGCATCCCCGTTGACGACTGCGGAATGATCAATCGTTGACTGAATGAGCTGCACGCCACGTTCGGCGGCGAAGCTTCTGTTTTCTTCGAGGCTTTCTTCGAGAAGGCGACCAAGAACGATAGGTTCATGTTCCAGCGACAGTGCGCCAATGTCCATCTTTTGAGATAACAGGATGTGATCGATCAACCGGGACAGGCGTGCCCCGTTTCGATGCGCAATTTCGAGGGATGACTTGAGGTGATCGGTCAATTCCCCGAGGTGGCCACTGAGGGCGAGTGCGAGGCCGCCTTTCAGCGAGGTCAGAGGCGTACGCATTTCGTGGCTGATGACCGAGACGAATTCGTCCTTTGCCCGGTTGGCTTCGTCGGCTTGTTGGAGTGCGTCCTGCAAGGATGCGTTTATGGCAATCCGATCCGTGATATCCACCAAGGTGACACTCCAGCCAAGACCCTCGCCAGACGGATTTATGGGGTTTTCAACCTTCTGGATGCGCGGTTCATAGTCACGTTGCCCGATGCGTAGGTGAGTGGCCTCATCGGATGTGTGGAAGTATTCGATAGTCGTGCGAAGATCTTTGAGTACAGGGCAGGTGTCATTTTGAAGTCCCCTGGACTTTGCCGCGGTGTTCGCGAGTACGACATTTTTCTGTCTGTCGATCAGAACAACCGGTTCACTCATCGTGTCGAACAAAACCGATTGGCCGACGGTCGCCATGTCCATCGTCTTGTTGATCACAAGAAGCCAGGAAAACACGAGCACGCCGAGTGTAAACATAAAGGACGTAGGATCCAGCCCGAAGATGGTGAAGCCCAATCCAACGTAGGCGGCATTCATGACCAGCGGTGTAATGGTGATCTTGGTCAGCATGGTCAGCATCAGCCATGCATCCCGCTTTGCCCGGGTGAAAGCCCGTGCAAGGCAAACAAGAGTGGCGGCCACGAAACTGTATAGGACCGCGATGATCAGGTAGAACCCGGGACCGTGGACATAGTTTATCTGGCCGCCGCCATCAGGAATGACGGTGCCTTCGGCATAGACGAGATGATGCCATGGATTTGTTGCGGCGAATGCCACGGCGGCGATCGGTACAATGACCATGACAGCCCGCGCCGCAGGTTTGTGAACCCATGGCGCGTTATCCACGTAGGAAAAAACGAAATAACACCAGGCCACCGGGATCAATGCGTTGCCCAGCCACGCCGCGGTCGCCCATTGCAATTGACAGGAGTAATCGTTCGATGCGGCCTCAAGTCCGACGGTCAAAAGGACCCAGCTTACGCCAATCAGCGTGAGGGCATAAAAAAGTTTGCCGTTGAATGTTTGGTTGCGCAACGTCCAGGTCATTGTGAAGATTGCCAAGGCCGTGATGCTAGCCGTCACCAAGAAAACAGGATCTGACAGTGCGCCCGAAAAGCAATTCATCGTGCTCGTCCCCGAAATGAGAAATTTCATGTTTGTTTATCAGATCAAAGCATGAGGATGTGTTCAAAATTTGGCTTTAAATTGATGTTGATTTGAGAGGCTATTCAATTCCCGTGGATAGGAGCGTATCGTGCCGGTGCGATGCAGGTTTCAAATTTCCTCGACAAGATGACAGGCGGGTTGCTGGTTGTTCTGGCGGCCTTGGTTGTGGTGACCGAATGGGGGAGCGGCGCATGGCCTGATATGGCCTTGCCGTGGTTGATTATCCCCTTGATTGCTTTGCTGACGGTGCGTGTCGGTCCCGGGCGGTATGTCTTCGTGATCGTCGCGGTGGGTCTGACCTTGGCGCTTGCCGTGACGAACCCGGACTGGATTTCAATCACGAACAAGGGCTTGCAAACGGCGGCATTCATCGCGGCGTTTTTCTCGGCCCTGGCAACATTGAGAAGCGCCGCGGCGAGCTCCCCTTCGATCAGTCGCAGCGGTCGTTTCCTTGCGCAGCAGCCCCCGGGCATGCGCTATATCGCGTTGACCGTCGGGGGCCAGATGTTCGCGCTTTTGTTGAACTACGGTGCAATCGCCCTGTTGGGCAGTCTCGCGACGGCCAGCGCCAACGAGGAACCGGATGCCGAAATTCGGCGGCACCGCACACGGCGCATGTTGTTGGCGATCCAAAGGGCGTTTACCTCGACCTTGCCGTGGTCCCCGTTGTCCTTTGCGGTTGCCATTTCTCTTGCGCTCATCCCCGGGGCGCAATGGGTGGATGTGGTCATTCCGGGGGTCGTGACCTCTGTTTTGATGGCCGGGACCGGCTGGGCGTTGGACAGTATTTTCAAACCGCGATTGTCGCGGGCGAGGCCCGCACCGGTGCCGCCCGAGGGGACTTGGACGCTGATGTTGCCGTTGGTCGCTTTGCTGGCGATTCTTGTCAGCAGCCTCGTCATTCTGCATTTCATGACGGACGTTCGAACGGTCGGGCTTGTCCTGTTGATCGTGCCGGTGATCGCGGTGATCTGGACCGTTATGCAGGCATGGGGTGCCACGGATGACCCGGGATTTTGGCGCCGGGTCGGGGACTATGCCTTTGTCGAGTTACCGGGGTTTCGTGGGGAAATCTTGTTGTTGATGATGGCGGGGTATATCGGGACCGTTGGCGCCCCGCTGCTTTTGCCACTGCTTCTGGGCCTCGGGGTGGATTTGTCGCTTGTGCCGACGCCTGTGGTGCTGGTGGCGCTGGTCTGGATCATCCCATTGGCCGGGCAGATCGGGATGAACCCGATCTTGGTGGTGACGCTGATCGCGCCGCTTGTGCCCTCCGCCGAAAGCCTTGGCGTTGAACCGACGGCGGTTGTCGTGGCCATCACGGCGGGTTGGGCGCTGAGCGGGGTAACCTCGCCTTTCACGGCGACCACCTTGTTCATCGGATCATTCGGCAAGGTCAGCGCCAGTCACGTCGGCCTGAAGTGGAACGGAAGCTATGCCCTGATCACGGCCTGCATACTTTCCATTTGGGTGCTTGTTTTCGCGAACCTCTGAGCGTCAGGCCGGGAGTGTTACGCGGCAATTCCCGCAGCGCAAAATCGCACGAGATGATCAATTTGGGCATCTTGTTCGGATTGGCCGCCACTCAGGGTGCCAATACGGTCTTGGGAGGTCAGCAGGGCCAGCATGGCCGAGACAGAAAAGACGAAGCCTTCGGCAAGTTGCGGGCGGGACGCGTGGGGGACAAGCGCAAGAAGTTCTTCCATGAAAACCGCTGCGGTTGGATCGAAGAACTGCGCCGAGATATCCTGCCAGCGGTCATCGACGGAAACAAAGGCCACAAGGCGGGCGTAGTGGCGCCAGCGGGGGTCGTCGTGGGTGAGGTCGAAAAACGGGCGGATGAAGGCCGACAACACGGTGTCCAGCGTCAGGTCACCCCGGGCGCGGATCTGGGACAGTGCGGTCAGCCGGGCCTGTGACAGGGCTTCGGCGCGGCGTGCGATGATTTGGTGAAACAGGGCCTCCTTGCCTCCGCCGTGGTGGTGGATGGTGCCGATGGGTTCGCCCGCTTCGGTGGCGATATCGCGGATCGTTGCGCCATCGAATCCACGGGCGGCGAAGACCTTTTCCGCGGCATCCAGTACCCGGGTTTTCGTGGCAAGCGCGCGTTTCGAGGGCGCCCTTTTTCGTTTGGATTCAGTCAGTTGTGTGGCCGTCATATTTTCATCTTGTCTTATTTTGAACATTTGTTCAATCTAATAATGAACAAGGGAGGACAGGATGGATAACGCGCGCGAACGGCTCGCCCTGATCGGGGCGGGGCCGATGGGCTTGGCGACGGCCAAGCTTTTGGTCGAGCAGGAGATCGAGTTTCAGGGGTTCGAGTTGAACGCCGGGGTCGGTGGGTTGTGGGATATCGATGGTCCACGATCAACCATGTACGAGACCGCGCATCTGATTTCGTCCAAAACGATGACCGAGTTCACCGATTTCCCGATGTGCGAGGAGGTTGCGGAATATCCGTCGCATCGGGAAATGAAGCGGTATTTCGAAGAGTTCGCCGAACACTTTGATCTGGCCCGGCACTTCCGGTTTGGAGCGGAGGTGCTGTCATGCGAGCCGCTGGGCGGGCCGGGCGAAGGCTGGCGCGTGACGTGGCGCGATGGCGAGGGCGAACATACCGAAGAGTTTTCCGGTGTGCTGATCGCGAACGGGACGCTGAGCACGCCCAACATGCCCGAGTTCAAGGGCCATTTCAGTGGCGAGTTGATCCATTCGTCGCAGTACCGTTATGCCAGCCAGTTCGACGGCAAGCGTGTTCTGGTGATCGGTGCGGGCAACTCCGGCTGTGACATTGCCGTGGATGCGATCCATCACGGGGTTTCGTGTGACCTGTCGATGCGGCGCGGGTATTACTTCGTGCCGAAATACGTCTTTGGCAAACCGGCCGACACGATGGGCGGGGCGATCAAATTGCCGATGGCGATCAAGCGGGTGGTCGATGGCATGATCCTGAAATGGTTTGTCGGCAATCCGCAGAAGTATGGTTTTCCCAAGCCGGACTACAAGTTGTACGAAAGTCATCCGGTGGTGAATTCGCTGGTGCTGTACCACGCGGGGCATGGGGATTTGACCGTTCGCCCCGATATCGAGCGGTTCGACGGCAAGACCGTGCATTTCAAGGATGGAAGCCGTGCGGAGTACGACATGATCCTTGCCGCGACGGGCTACAAGCTCGACTATCCCTTCATTGACGATACGCTTCTCAACTGGCAGGGCGACGCGCCGCATCTCTACCTCAATTGCATGCATCCCGAGCGTGACGATGTTTTCGTACTGGGCATGGTCGAGGCCTCTGGCCTTGGTTGGCAGGGGCGTCATGAACAGGCCGAAATGGTGGTGCGCTATATCAAGGGGCTGCGGGACGACACGGGTGAAGCACGCGCCTTGCAAAAAACCAAGGCACAAGGGTTCGAGCGCGCGACCGGCGGCATGAATTACATCAAGCTGCCGCGCATGGCCTATTACGTGGACAAGGCCACCTATCGTAAAGCGGTGACACAGTGGATCGGCAAACTGGCCGGGGGCCAGCCATGATCGACGACGCGGTTGTCCAATTTTCTGCCGGATCGTTGATGCTGCTCAACGCGATCCTTGCGGTGGTGATGTTTTCCATCGCCATCGATCTCAAGCCAAGTGATTTCAGGGTTCTGGTGAAGGCGCCCAAGCCCTTGGTGATCGGGTTGCTGTCGCAGTTTCTGTTGTTGCCCGTGCTGACCTACCTGTTGGTGATGGTGACCCGACCGCAGGCCTCGGTCGCGCTTGGGCTGATCCTTGTGGCGGCCTGTCCCGGGGGGAACATTTCGAATTTCATCACCCACCGGGCGGGGGGCAATGCGGCGCTTTCGGTGTCGATGACGGGGTTCGCCACCATCGGGGCCATCATGCTGACCCCGGCAAACATCGCCCTGTGGGGAAGCCTTTATGAGCCTTCTGCCGCGATACTGCGCGCCACGGCGATAGACCCGGTCAGCATCGCGATCACGGTTGGGTTCATGTTGGTTCTTCCCTTGGTCTTGGGGGTGACGCTGAACACCACGCGCCCAAGCCTGACGGCTCGCTTGCGCGCGCCGCTGCAATGGCTGTCGATGGCGATCTTCGTGGGCTTCGTCGTTCTGGCTCTTGCCGCCAACTGGGACCTGTTCCTTGCTTTTGCGGGGGGTATTGCCGGGCTTGTGATCGTCCATAATGCGCTTGGCTTCGGCGGGGGGTACGCCCTGGCCAGCCTTGCGCAGCTGTCGCCATTCGACCGGCGGGCGGTGACGATCGAAACCGGCATTCAGAATTCAGGTCTTGGTCTGGTTCTGATCTTCGGCTTTTTCGGGGGACTTGGCGGTATGGCAGTGGTGGCCGCGTTCTGGGGGATATGGCACGCGATTTCCGGGCTGTTCCTTGCCGCTATCATGTCCCGGACGGAGGCCGCGCAATGACCCGTATCCTGATCACTGGTGGCGCGGGCATGGTCGGGCGGGCCTTGGCCGAGGCTTTGCCGCGCGAGGATGTTATCACGACGGATCTTGCCCGTGGAGACCTGCCGGAGAATGTAAGGTTCCGGCGTATGGATGTAACGGGCGATGACCCCGAGGATGTCATCGGCGAGGAACGCCCCGACGTGGTCGTGCATCTTGCATCCATCGTCACGCCACCGCCGGGCATGAGCCGAGAGCAGGCCTATGAAGTGGATGTGATTGGGACGCGCAAGGTGCTGGATGCTTGTGTGGCGCATGGGGTCAGGCGCTTGGTCGTCACCAGTTCCGGTGCCGCCTATGGTTATCATCCCGATACCCCGGTCCCCTTGACCGAGGAGGCCCCGTGCCGGGGCAATGCCGAATTTGCCTATGCCGATCACAAGAGGCAGGTCGAAGACATGCTGGCCGCGGCGCGGCAGGGTTTTCCGCATCTCGAACAGGTGGTCCTGCGTGCCGGTACGGTGCTGGGGGCGGGAACCGACAACCAGATCACGGCGCTGTTCCATCGCAAGCGGTTATTGGCCATCCGAAACAGCGACAGCCCTTTCGTCTTCATCTGGACCCATGATCTGGCCCGGATCGTAAAACGCGCGGCGACCGATGGACCACCGGGAATTTTTAACGTGGCCGGGGATGGCTGGCTTTCGGTGGATGAGATCGCCAAGACCCTTGGCAAGCCGGTGCTGCGCCTGCCGGCCTGGGTGCTGAAGGGGGCGCTGGCCTTGGCGCATCCACTTGGCCTGACACAATATGGGCCAGAGCAGGTCCGGTTCCTGCAATATCGGCCCGTTTTGTCCAATGAGCGGTTGAAGCGCGAATTCGGTTATACGCCCGAGTTGACCTCGGCCGAGGTGTTCGACCGGTGGAAGCGCGAGGCGGGCTTATGAAAACGGCGGTCATATCGGGCGGAAACGGTGGGCTGGGCCGGGCGATGGCCGCGCGGCTTGAGGCCGTAGGGTGGCATTGTGTCTTGATGGATATTGATGTCGCGGGGTTGGAGCCTTCACCGACCCGCACGCCGGTTTGCGTGGATCTGACCGATACTGCCGCTTTAGAAAAGGCCGCCGCGCAGATTATCGCCACGCGCCCCTCGGTCGATATGGTTATCTATAACGCGGGCGTGTCACAGATCGCCCCCTTCGCAGAGGCCGATGCCGCGAGTCATCGGCGTGTTTTCGAGATCAACTATTTCGCGGCGATCGAGATGGCACGGGCCTTCCAGCAGCCGGTCCGCGACAGTGGTGGCACGCATCTGGCCATTTCCTCGGTCGCGGGGTTCGCGCCGCTCTATGGGCGTACGGCCTATGCCGCGTCGAAACATGCGTTGCAGGGGTTTTTCGCCTCGCTGCGCGGGGAAGAGGCCCCGTTCGGGGTGCGTTGCCTGATCGCGGCGCCCAGTTTTGTCGCCACGAATATCGACAATGCGGACTGCGGGGAGGATGGCATCCTCCGCCCGGGGGCAGCGACGGATGGGATTGACTACATGAGCCCTGAACAGGCGGCCAAGATCATCCTGCGTGGCGTTGACAAGGGCCGCGACTTTATCCCGGTGGGGCGGGTGGCGTGGCTGGCCTCGCTAATGATGCGGGTCTCGCCGGGACTGTATGAGCGCATGATGCGGCGCAACATCTCGGGGACCTGAGTAAGGATGGCCCTTACCGTTTGAACTGCATGGCGAGGGTGAAGCTGTAGCTCGATTTCGTCAGGGCATTGGGGGCTGTGGGAAAGCGACGGGCGGCCCTGACCGCGCGCATTGCGGCCTTGTCCAGGGCGCTGTTGCCCGAGGAACGGGCGATGGAGACACCCCGCAGGGCACCCGCGCGACTGACCGCGATACGCAGTGTCACCGTCCCCGAGGCCCCGCGCGCCCCGGAAGGATAGCGTTTGCGCCGTTCGATCTTGCGCCGTATTTGCGCGCCCCATTGTGCCGCAAGGCTTTGAATTTGACCCTTGCTGAGCGTGGCGGCGCGGGACGATTTGGCATTCCCGGCATCGGCCCCGCCGCCCGCGCCGCTGGCCTGTGCGGCTTTGCGTGGCGGAGCCTTGGGGGCCGGTTTCGGTTTGGGCTTTGGATTGGCCTGCGCAGGTGTGGGGCGTTCCTTGGCTGGTTGGACCTTGGGTTCGGGCTTGGGCGGCGGGGGCGGGGCCTTGGCCACTCGGGCGTCAGGCGCGCTATCGGTCTGCGGTATGGAAAGACCCGGGGCAGGGCTGCGGCGGACTGTTTCCGACATCACGGGTTCGGGCAGCTGCATCGGCGCATCGGGCGGCTGCACCGCCTTGGGGGCGTCGATCTGTGGCGCGACCTTGGGGGGGCGCTCCCACCGTTCGACCATTTCAATGACCGCTTGACTGGTCGCTTGCACCGAGGCTACGGCCTGTCCCGCCTGCCCGGCAGAGTCCGCGCCCTTGGGGGTGGGAAGCTGGGCCAGCCCGGCCAGATGCAGCCCGCCCGCCATGGCCAGAAACAGGATAAGTTCAAGCGCCCGCCTCATCGCGTCACCGTTACCAGTTGCACCTCGGTGAAGCCCAGTGCGCCAAGCCGGGGCATGAGGGCCGCCAGACGGGCCGCGGGTACAGAGGCGTCAGCGCGCAGGACAAGCGGTGGCGGGGTGGCGCCCTCGTGACATCCCTGTTTCGCGCAATACGTGGCCTTGGCGGCGAGCAACGCATCCAGAGCGGCCTTCTGGCCCAGTACTGCGCCGCTGTAGGCCAACTCGCCCTGCGGACCGAGGTGCAGGGTGAATTCCCCCTCTGGCGGCGGGCCGTCCTGTGCCATTCTTGGTGGCGAAACCTCAAAAGGATCGGGTGGTGCGATCTGTGCCGTCATCAGGAAAAAGACCAGCAACAGGAACACCACGTTGATCATCGGCACGATGCTTTCGGGGGGCTTGCGTCTTGGGGGATCGGTAAAGCGCATGGGTCACTCCACCAGAACAAGGGCGGTGAAACCGGCGTCGTGCAGGCTTTGCATGACATCGACCACACGTTGCAGCACGGCCCCGTCCCGTGCGCGCAAGATGACGGTATCGCCGGGGTGGTCCATCAAATCGGTCAGGGTCTCGGCCAAAGCACCCTGCGCCACCGCTTGCCCATTGAGGTGGAGCGTGTCGGGCCGGATGTCCACAAGGCGCGGCGGCCCTGAATAGGGGGCCTCACCCTCTGTGCCCGCCACCTGCAAAGGCAGATGCGCCTCGACGCCAAAGCGCGAGGCCAGCATGAAGAACACCAGCAACAAAAACACCACGTCGATCATCGGGGTCAGGCTGGGCCGTTTGCGGGGTTGTGGGGTGCCGAAACTGATCATGTCATTCCGCAGCTTGGGGGTGTGCGGGTGTGTCATGGCTGGCCACGGGGCGCAGGAAAATTCGCGTTGCGGCGTCCTCCATTTCAAGGCGCAGGCGGTCCACGACGCTTTCGAACCAAGACAGGGCCATTGAGGCCGGGATTGCTACGCCCATGCCCGCCGCGGTGGTCAGAAGCGCCTCCCAGATGCCGCCGGCAAGGGTGGCCGGATCGGCCCGTGCGCCGGCCTGCTGAAGTGCCTGAAAAGCGGCGATCATGCCCAGAACCGTACCCAGAAGGCCCAGCAGGGGGGCAATCGTCGCAATCAGTTCCAAGGGGCGCAACCCGCCACGGGCCTGCGCCAGAAGGTTGCGGGCCATGCGCTCGGTCTCGGCCTCTGCCCCGGCGTCATCCAGCGTCGGGTCTTGCCGTGCCGTCATCGCCGCCCGGATCAGGCGCGCCCGGCAACTGCCCCGTCCCTCAAGTAGAGCGATCGCCGGGGTCTCCTGCCCGTCGCACCAGAGGTCCACGGCAGCACGCGTACGGCGCCCGCCGCTCCAGGCGCCCAGCAGGACCAGCCGCCAGACCTTCCAAAGGATCAGGGCAAGGGCGGCAACCGAAAGCGCGGAAATCGCCCAGATCGCCGGACCACCCAAGCGCACGAAACGCATTCCGCGCTGTAGGGGGGAGACATCCGTGGCAGGGACAGGTGCGGGGGCTGTTTCGGCCACGATAGTCTCGGCTCCGGCGAACCCGGCCTGTGCGGTGTCGGAGGGCGCTATTGCGCCCTCCTCCTGTGCCATGGCCCCGGCCAGCGGAAGAACCGTCAGGCCAAGACACATCGCCAGAACCCGGATCATACGGACCAAAGCCGCCTCAGAACCGCGCATCAAGCGAGACATAGATCGTCCTCCCCGGTTCATTCACCTGTGTCAGTGCCGGATCGAACAGGTTCGTGCGGCTCAGGTGGTTGGCATAGGTTTCATCGGTAACGTTGTTCACCCCTGCCCGCAGGGTGGCATATTCGCTCAGCTCATAGCTGCCGAAAAGGTCCAGCGTGGCAAAGCCCGAGGTGGTGCCGGGGTCGCGTGACGGGTCGATCCTGTCTTGCTCGGTGGCCCAGTTCACCCGTGCGCCTGCGCGCCAGAGGTCTTGCCCATAGGCCATCGAGATCTGTCCCTGAAGCGGCGGGATTTGTGCCAAGGCCCGGTCGTCTGTGGTGTTTTCGCCATATGTATATGTGGCATCACCCCAGATTTCCCAACCGTCACGCTCCCATCCGGCGGCGATTTCGACCCCGGCCAGTTGCGCGCTGACGTTGCGATAAGTGGTTGTGCCTGCAACGGTGAATTGATCGCGCAGGATGTAGTCATCGACGTAGTCCACATAGGCATTGGCATTGAGGTACCACGCACCGCGGTTCATCTGCATTCCGATGTCAAGTTGATGGTGCTTTTCGGGGTCGATGTCGGGGTTGCCGACCCAGCCCATGCGCGCAATCGCCCGCTCTGTCGCATCCGCTGTCCGGACCGAGCGTGACAGACCGGCGAAAAGAAGCGTATCGGTGGTCAGCTCATGCTCAAGGCGCAGCAACCCGCCAAAGTTATGCTCTTCCCGCGCGGCATTGAAGTTGGTGCCGTACTGCGCATTGTATAGCGTATTCGGCGCAGCCCCGAGTGCGGGCGTCACGGCGGCCTTGTCGGCATCGGCCCGGACATAATCGTACCGCAACCCGTATTTCAGGCGCGTCGCCTCGCTCATCTCGGTTTCGGCTTCGAAATAAAGCCCGGTCTGCGCAATCGTCACGTCCGGCCAAATGAAAAACAGTGAATTTGCAGGGTTTTCGGCCTCGATATTGGGTATTGGCCCCCTGAATACCGTCGCATCACGCGTATTGGCCTGATAATCCAAACCCAGTTTCGCCTCGGTCGCGCCAAAGCTCAGATGCGCTTCCAGCTTGCCACCCAGGGTGTCCGAGGTGGAGGGAGTGCGCATTGGCGTTATCCCTGGAGGCAGGGGCCGCAGTGAGTAGTTATCCATCACGTGATCGACAGCGGTGTGATAAAGCGTGCCCTCGATCCGGGTCAGTGCACCGGCGTCAACATCAACGCCACCCCGCAAACGATAGGTGATGGTTTCGTCAAAGGGGCTATCCATCCCCGCGCCGGGATAGAGCAAATCCTCGGCCACGTCGTATTCGGCATCAAAGGCGAGGTCCACGCCTTGCCCCACATAGCCAAGGGTCACCCCGGCGCTTTTCTGGTCAAAGGAACTGCGCACGGTCTGACCCGAGCCGTCCTTGTAATTGTCCGCCGATTTCAATTCCCCGGCGGCCTGCATGTAGAACCCGCGCCCGAGGTCGACGGTAAAGCGACCGCCCAGATCAAGATTGCCACCGTTGCTGGACAGTCCGGTGCTGAACTCCCCGGAGAAGGGCGATTCAGGATCGAGAGTCGGCGCATCGCGTTCAAGGATCACAGTGCCGCCCGAGCCACCGGGCCCGTGTGTCACGCTGGCATATCCCTTTTCAACGATGATCCGGTCGGCGCGATTGAACGAGGCCATGGCGGTCGGCGGGTCCATGCGGTTGGGGCAGGCGCCATAGGTGAAAGAGCCCGCGTCGATCACGTTCAGCTGGTTCTGCTGCTGACCGCGAATGACCAGTTCAAGGCCATGTCCACCCATGCGCCCCGAGGTCACGCCGGGAACCGAACGCAAGGCTTCGGCGCCATCCTGTGCCGGGGCCGTGCCAAGGTCGGCAGGCTCAACAGCGGTGGACATGGGGCCATCGGCGATCACCTCGTTTTCAACGAGAATAGGATCAAGGGCGATTGCGGTTGTGTTACCGTCTTGCGCGAGGGCAAGATTAGAGGTCGAGGAAAGCAGCAGGACAGTCGTGCCAAGGCACGCGTGTTTTTGTAGAGTCATGTTTTTGCCGTCTGATATTTGGAATTGAGACTGCGCGTACCCAGAACCCGGGGCGTCATGCCCTCGAAGCCGGTCAGCGCGATTGTCAGAGGAAATCAGATGGCAAAAGGTGGGGCGCGAATGGCATTGGGCCGCTCGGCGATACGTCCATGGGTTTGAGAAGTGGCGTTAACACGGTAATTTAGCCGTTTGACAACGCGCGCCACAACGACTGGATCAAAGTCGCATGCGGGAATATCTGCAGACAGGATGCACAACGGGCAATGCCCGTTCAGATCGGAAGGGGACGCAGGTGGGCTATTGCCAGCCTTATCAGCGGGCAGAGTGATCGTGCGCGGTCCATCGCCGGTACACAGGATCAGGCTAAAACCGCCATCATCCTCGACCGCGGCGCTGGGAACAGGCAGAAACGCCACCGCAACCTGCACCGCGAGCAACACGGACAGGACGAAGGCCACAAACCTGTCTAGGCTGGCAATCATGAGCGGTCGTGACCACATGGCCGGTGTTGTCTACACGAAAACGTGAATTGGCAAGCTGCTTTTTGGCCGCAGGTCAGCGTTGGAACAGAGGTTTTCCCAGACGTCAGCCACCTGTTTGAAATTTTGGCGATCCCGCGAGGACTCGAACCCCGAACCTGCTGATTAGAAGTCCCGGTCAGGCGGTTTCGCCGTATCGCGCCAAATTTCGCCGCACTGCGAAAAATCATTTGATTTCAGATATTTAGATTGACGCTTGTTGCGCCCATCTATCACAAACGACTCCAGATTTTGCTGCACGGTGCTTCCGTATTGCTTCCGGCAGGCAGTCATGACTTTGGAGATGTTCACAAATGTTCCGGCTTACAAAACGCTCTGTTGAAGCCCTCGAATTGCGGGGCACAGACTACATCGAATGGGACCGCGACGTGGCCGGGTTCGGCGTGCGGGTCTATCCATCGGGTAAGAAGGCCTATCTGGTCCAATACCGCAGTGGACGCCGCACCCGGCGCTACACGATTGGATCGCATGGCGTGCTGACCGCCGATCAGGCCCGCGCCGAAGCAAAGCGCCTTCTGGGCGATGTGCTGCGCGGAGACGACCCTTCGGCAACCCGGCAGGACCGACGGCGGGCCCCGACTGTTAAGGCGCTCTGTGAGCGGTTCTTGCAAGACTACGCGGCGGTCCATTGCAAGCCATCGACAAATCGTTCCTACGAAATGCTGATCCGGCTGCACATCAAGCCCGCGCTTGGCCCTATGCTGATCCAAGACGTCACACGCGCCGATGTAGCGGCCTTGCACCTGAAACTGAGTGCTGACGCGCCCTATCAGGCCAACCGGGTTCTGTCGTTGCTGTCTAAGCTGTTCAATACAGCGGAGGACTGGGGGTTGCGCGCCGAAGGCACCAACCCCGCGCGCCGGATCAAGAAGAACCGCGAAGAAGAAAAGAAGCGCTATCTCAGCGACGATGAACAAATGCGCTTGGGCCGGGTTTTGAATGATTGTCTCGAAGACGGAAGCGAAACCGTCTTTGCCGTGTCGGCCATCATGCTTTTGATGCTGACCGGGTGCCGTCGCAATGAGATCACCACCCTGAAATGGACCTATGTGCATTACACGCACTTGGACCTGCCGGACAGCAAGACAGGCCGCAGGCGCATTCCCCTGCCGCGAGAGGCATACGAAATTCTCATGAACCTGCCGCGAGGGGATGGAAACCCTTATGTGATCCGAGGGCTGACCGAAGACGGACACCTTACAGATTTGGAACGGCCTTGGCGGCGTATCCGAAGCCGCGCCGGGTTGCCGGACGTGCGGTTGCATGATCTGCGACACACCTATGCATCGGTTGCGATGCAGAACGGTATCGATCCCTTCACGCTTAAAGAAATCATGGGGCACCGGAATTTGCAGACCACCTTACGTTACGCACATCTGGCAGATGATGCCGTACAGCGTGCCGCCGGGTCGGTGGCATCGCGTTTGGCGGATGCGATGCGGCGGCAGAAACGCGATGATCGACCCGGTCTTCGTGTGGTCAGCTAACCTATACCATATAGGGAAAGCTCAAACCGCTGCCTCTCTATATAGCTATATATAGGGATTGGGGGTAGGATTTGGCCATACAGAGGATCGGCTCTGTATAGAGCGTTTGCGAATGGACAGAGGATAACGCCGAGATGGTCGAAGAGGCAGCCTACAATATTTGGAAGCAGGCCACTCCCGCGCGACAGGCGCGTTACATGGCTTTG
The DNA here is from genome assembly GCF_009669325.1 of Roseovarius bejariae. NCBI lineage: Bacteria > Pseudomonadati > Pseudomonadota > Alphaproteobacteria > Rhodobacterales > Roseobacteraceae > Roseovarius > Roseovarius bejariae. Next base: position 1,247,876 of record NZ_SZWE01000001.1, on the reverse strand, counting down.
TCCAAAGATGGGCGCACGGAATTGGATCGCCTTCTTGCGCAGAATGCTGCATCAGCGTTCATGTCAGACATTGAAAGGTCATTATCCAAGGCTCGCTCGGGCGTGGAAGCCTTTCAAGAGGCCGCATCGGAACTCTCGATAGTAGTTGAAGCACGCCAAGCACTGTACAAGCAAGGCGAGGCTCGGATTCTGGCGTGGCTGCGTAAAGGGACTGTGGTTGCCGTGGCTTACGAGGCACCCCGCAAGTTATCCGACTTGCCCGCAGAAGTCCCAGCGGAAGTGATTTGCGCAGCCAAGTCGCTGGATTGGGAAACGGGCACCTTAAAAGTATCCGGGCTGCATCTGGTCGAGTTGCGTTTTTTGCCTTCGCAGTATGCAGAGGAAATCCGTGCAGTAGTACCTCCTGCCACGGATGTTCGAGCGTCCAATCAAGCTGAAACCGAGCCTTCAGAACCGACACGTCCAGTCGGTCGCCCAGCCATAGGGCCATTTATCGAGGAGGCGTTTCGAGCATTGCTCAAGGCTGGAGAAATTGACCTGTCAACCTCCATGACCTCGCATTATCCGCTTGTGCGAAAGTGGCTTGAAAATGTACGTCCGGAGGTCATCACTCAACCGGGCATGCCCGGCGACGAGGCCATTCGCAAGACCATCTCACCGCTGTTCAAGGACGCCAAGAAGAGGTCCAATTAACTATAAATTCCAAAGGGATTTATTGTCGTTTTTATGGGTTTTGTTCCGATGCATGTTGAGTGCTGTAAGGCGTGCAACAGCGGGAGGCAAAACCAGATGAATGAGCAGGCAAGCCAAAACCTTTCGAGCCGGCCAGACCGTTTGATGACTGAACACGAAGCGGCGGACATGCTTTGCTATTCCGTCCGGGCACTCCAGAATTGGCGGCATCGCGGGGGTGGGCCACGCTTTGTAAAGGTCTCTGCGCGGTCGGTTCGTTATCGATCCAAAGACCTGCTGGCTTGGATTGAGGAGCGCACCGTAGCGCACACGTCAGAGTAATCTTGATAACCAGTTTTGCCTGTGCGGGGTTGGAAGCACCGTGCGGGATTTTGGGGCCGGATGGCTTCAACAAGGGGCGTGAGGTGTCGTCACCTCGCGCCCTCCCTTTGTCAAATTTAGCAACAGTCGAGGCGAAGACGATGCAGATAAGCAATATCGATCCCTTGGAGCAAACCACGCGCCAACACATGCGCACAAAGACACGTTCGCGACTGCGCAATGGCGGTTGCTATTTGCATCAAATGGACCCCGAGAGCGATTACCGGACTACATGCGCCGTCTATCACGCCGCGCAGACTTTCCATCACTTCGCATTGGATGAGAATCAGCATTTACAGGTCATTTTTCGCGACGGTGAGGACGGCAAATTGCGGTGCTCAGTCATCAACCTTACGTCACCACAATTCCCCCACGGTTGAGCGATGCGTGACGTTTACCAGCCTACCCGCCGGACGCCTCGCGTCCGGCCCCAAAACCAATGCTTCCCCGCCGGAGGCAGGGAGGGCGCTGTGCGCCCGACCCGCGCGCGAAGCGCGCTCGGAGTGGGCGAAATGGCACAAGGAGGGGGGTGATAGTAGCACCCCCCTCCAGAAATACGAGGCAGTAGGACAGCGGAAATGAGAGTAGTACATCGCGGGTTCGATACCCTGCATCTATCCATCCAGAAAAGCATCCCGCCGGATTTGCTCGAATATCTGGCGGCACAAAAGGAAGCAGCGGAAGGCACACGCGAGGCTGTGGCAGTGACTTTTAACGGTACGGATTTCAACCTCGCACCGTATGGCGGCAAGGGGTACAGCTTCCTCCTTGAGGATGGCCCATTGGGGGCGCAATGGGCTTTCAAGAAGCCGAACCCCAAAGACCCTTGGGGCGTTCGCGTGGCTATCGGTTCAACATTTCTGGCGACACAGGGGCTGGGCGAAGTGCGAGCTTACATCGCAGATACGATGGACGCCTTGGGGATGCCCTTTAAGACAGACCAGGTCAGTATCGGACGCGCCGACTTCTGCGTTGACATCCTCGCTCCAGATTTCGAGCTGGAGCCTGAGAATTTTGCAATGCGAAGCCCAACCAATCGAGCAGATCACCACGCTGGAACACCCGATACGCGCAGCAATGGCAAATCCGGTCGGTATACCTCCGTAACAGTTGGCAAGATGCCCGGACGGCAAGTTATCATCTACGATAAGCGTGCGCAGATCATTGCTCAGGACAAGCCAATCTGGTGGGATATCTGGGCCGCTAATCTGGCAGGAGATGGGTTGCCTCCGTTGGACCGCTCAGACGCGGCTGAAAGCCGTGTGTGGCGTATAGAGGTGCGGGCGGGAAAGTCCCTGCTGAAAGATCGTTGGCAGGTTCGGACATGGGCGGATTTCGATGCTCGGCTCGGCGATATAATGGCAGAAGCCTTTGAAAAGGTGCAGTACAAAGAGCCAGACGTTTTTGATACCAACCGGAGCGGCTGGCCCGTCGCGCCAATATGGGCGCTCGCGCATCAAGCGGTACTGGACGACCTGACCGAACTGCGTAGTTATATGGACGCGCCAACGGCAAAGGACGTCTATCGTGAGGAGCAAATTCGCATTCTGCAAGCGCAAGTATTGGGCAACGCAATCACACTGGCGGCACTAAGGGGCATTCCGCAAGAAGCATTGGGGAATGAAATTGATGTAATGGCTCATGTACTCAAATCCGAGATTGTGGCTGACCCCGATCGAGCCAAAAGGAAGCTGTTGGAGGCTGAGAATAGGTATCGGTTCATTTGATAACTAGGGAGTGTGGACATTCATCTTGATGCAATCAAGGCAGCGACAAGGTTCCAATTGGCTGTATGGGTGCAATCGGTTTTGTATTAAAGTTTCGCTATGCCTATGAACCCTTGATCTTAGCGGAGTAGTTCTGGACCAGATGCCGCCGCTTATAGGCGTCGGCGTCATGGTCACGCTGATGCAGCGGTTGGTTCTCGGCGAGATCACAGCGGTTGTGCAACGCGCGTCCAGCTCTTCCAGGAGCCAATTCGCATTGAAGGCTTTACCCGCCATGAGCGCGCCGAAAGAAATATCCCGGATCAGCGGCGCGAAGATTTTATTTCATGAACCTGGCCGGCCATAAGCAGAAAGCGGACCAGATTTCCAAGCGCATCGACCAGTGCCACGATCTTAGCCATCAAGCCGCCGCGCGAGCGCCCGATGGCCTGAGCTTGAGTCCTCTTTTGGGCCAGGAGCCTTCTGGTGAACCCGAACGATGGTGGCGTCAATAAGCGCGTATTCGAGGTCGGGGTCACTGCACATGGCATTGAAAAGACTCTCGAATACGCCCGCCTTGACCCATCTGCGGAAACGTCGAAACTGGCTGTTCCAGTTGCCAGGTTCCGCCATGGTGAGCAGGTCCGAATCCCCAGAAAACTGCTTCCAGAAACAGGCGATTATCCTTTGACGTGGCCCCGCGTCGCTGGCCTTTTCCAGGAAATGCGGCTCAAGCTGCTGCCATAAATGAACCGTAATCACAAAACGCTGCCCGTTCATTTAAACCTTCATTTGGGAAGTCTGAATCAGAAAGCATAGCCAATGGGGATCCCGATTGTCCAAAGCCCCTAATTCGAACCTTTTATTGGACCTCAAACTCTGAACTGCCAATGGTCCCTTCGCCTCGCCGTCGTCGCATTGGTCAATAATTTAATTTGCTCGCTTGGCTACAAGCACGTTGGCCCGCGTTTCCACGATTTCGAACCCTACAGAGCGCACATGGTCGAAGAAAGCTGAGGTGCTGACTCCACGACGCACAAATGGGTCAGGATGGAATTCTACGATTGCGACGGCGCAGTGCTTTAGTGCCTCTTTGTCCTTCAGGAAAAGCTCGAATTCCTCTCCTTCGATATCGCATACGAGGCAGTATTGCTCTTCAATCTTTTGCGATTTCAATAAATCGACAAGTGATGTGGCAGGCACTTCGATCTCGTGGCCCTCGTCAGCACGACACTCTGTGGCGACATGTGACGTGTGCAGCCCGTTCGTGATGGTAAATCGCACGACGTCTGAGTCATAAGCTAGCGCGGCATTTAGTACTGTGGTGTGTTCGTTGTCTACATCGCCAATATTGCGGTTGCAGATGTCGATCAGATCGGGGTTAGCCTCAACCACGATCAGTTGTGTTCCGGGGTTTAAATGATTACGGAGCAAATTGCTCACGATCCCATAGGCCCCTCCCAGTTCGACCACTGGCAGATCTTTGGGCAGCCACTTGCGGGAGAGGTCCCGTTCGGGCTTTTCATAGTTACCGGCTAGGATGGCGCGGATTGCGGCGACTGGAGAATGCTTTGGCAGTTGAAAGGTGGTACCGTCCAGATCGTACCGCGCACCGCGGGCATCATCCCGCATAAGGTATTTCGCATCGCTCAACTTTCGACGTAACGCCGGGAGATCAAAGATTGGCTTTGTACCAGCAGCCTCATGCATTATCCTTCGGCGGTGTCGGAAAGATTTTAGAAACTCGCGACCAAACCCTACATGCGTGACGGGCGTAGATAGAAGTTTGGGCCGTGTAGCCCAACGGTATTTATCGCGAAAGGCGTCTATCGCGGTAATAAAAGCCTCATCGATTTCAGAAAGTCCAAGATGCTCCACATGGAAGTCGATGACATAGGCGCTCCTGCCACGAAATATCGCCTGTTGCACAAGGTCCGTGCCGTATAAATGGAATCCGGAAAGATCGCATGAAGGGGCCAAGGTGGCATCGCGACGCAGAATCAGAATATCCTCATCAAGAGTTTCGACCTTGGCGGGCAATTTTCCTATATATTCATTATAACCAATAACGGAGGTTAATCGACGGGCAGGCTTGCCCTCAATCGTAGAACCCGCATTACCAGCTAAGGCCCAAGTCGGGTCGAGCGATGTCAATTCCTCCAGCGCAGTATCCAGTTGCGTGCGGTTGTCTATGGCAAGGACATCTTGGTGGACTAGAACAACATACTTTCCCCGCGACTTGTGGATCATCTTGCCGAGGCCCGAATACCCGTCGTGACTATTGCCCTGAGTATTATCGGCGTAAAGGAACTCGACGGAGTCACCGTCAAAACCTCGACTACGGAAGCTATCGACCATTTCGGCATATTGCTCTGGCTTGGTGACGAGTGTGCAAAAGCTGTAGCGAATATCTTCGTCTGGAAGAGTATTCACGTTAAGGGTATCATGAGGGAAATGTGCCATCAGGTTCTTCTATCGCTTTGGAGCGGAAAGTAAACGTTGCTTTTTAAGCAGTAAATCGCCTGGCTGAAAATCTGAATCAAGAGGGGTTCCCATGACTTCTGGTTCATCCTTTTCGGGAAAATGAATCATGTTAGCACCTTTGCCGGATGTGCTTGGTGCGCAGTTTCAGATGTTGGTTAGAGAAGGATTAACTGTTCGTAAAGGTGGCGGACGCAAGCGCGCAGTGGCCAACAGAACGCTGGTTGCGACCCCACAGGGGCAACCAGAGTTGTTCGCTCGACTTCATGTATGATGCGCTTGAGAATAGGCGTCGGTTCTGGGCGCTGAACGTGACCGACGACTTCAACCGCGAATGCCTGACCGCCCTCGTAGACACATGTACCGGCGGCGCGCGAGGCTCCCCCGAGTTGGACCGCATCGCGGAATCGCGTGGTTATCCGTGCATTGCGGTTAGCGAAAACGACACGGAATTGACCTTAATTGGCATGCTCAAGTGGTAGAATGACCGGAAAGCCGCCTGGTACTATGGCGCACCAGGAAAACCCGTGCAGAATGGCTTGGTCGAAAGCTCCAGAGGACGGATGCGATCGGATTGCAGGAAAGAACACCAGTCCCTGCGCCCTGCCTGCCGCATAATTACGGCATGTCGCGACGTCTACAATCACCACCGCTCGCGTTCGCGCCTCGACGTGCTCTCCCTGCGGCTGTATCGTCAATGTTTTATAAAGGACCAAAATTTAAACAGGGCGAACGTATTAACTCGGGCTAAAATGGGAGCAGGTCAACTCGATTGGTTATGCCCATCATGTACCACTGAGACGCTGTTTAACGGTTTCGCAAATCGCGAAGAACCTCTTTGATCAAGTCGCGACCGGCACCAAGCGGATGTTTGCTAAGAGCATTTATCACTCCACCATCATAATAGGCTAGTCTTGTTTCCGTCGAATCCAGCGCGGCCATAAGCTTTCGCGAAATAGGGTCATTACTGCTTAAGCCAAACAAACGCGCATCTTTCTGACGTTCTTCGAAAACCGCTAAGGCTTGTCGCAGCAACCTTCTTCGTTGTTGGCGGTTTCGTTCTGAGTCTAATCCATTCTTTTTAGAATGTGATAAGCCTAGGCCGTCGCGATAGGCCAGAAGCGGCTTTCGTATTAACGAGACACGACATTCAAGTGCGGCGCGAAAACCAAGGATGTGATCATCAAAGACTAATGGGCTTTGGATCGGCCCATAGGTGTCAAAAAGTGCGCGGCTCCAGGCCCCCGATGCCCCAAGATAGTGCGCTAAGGAAGTAGCCACTTCTAAAGCGTCAGTCGTTCGAAAAAAATCTGCCTTGAGATATCGACTTAATGTCGGATTACCGCTCCCATCAATTGGATCGGCATAAGAATGCACCAAAAGCGGACCTTCGGCCTCAAAGCAAGCCACAATGCTTTCAACGCGATCCGGATATGAAACATCATCACCGTAAGCAGGGATCAAAATATCGCCAGTTGCACGAGCGACGAGGGCGTTTGTATGAGCAATTACCCCCATGTTTTGTTTGTTACGATTTAAAACAATTTCATGCGGCCCGTCATAATCTTTGACGCAGTTTTTCGCGATGCTGAAGGTTCGGTCCGAGGATGCATCGTCCGATATTATTATCTCTACGGGCGAGTAGGTCTGTGCGAGCGCAGCTTTAACGGCCTCTGCAACAAAATCTTCTTGATTATAGGTCAGAACAAGAAGGCTGCACTTCGGCTTCATCTCATTTCCCATTTTAAGTTGCGCACTCGAAAGTAACGACATTGGCTGATGAGAGGTCGACACGAGGGTAAAGGCCTGCAATTGCACAGGTCTTATATATCTGAATTTCAGCGCTTCGCGAAATGAGCGCTGGGTGCAACTCAAGAATCAGAGCTCTGACCCCGGTCAGATTAAGTTGCGGAAACAATTCTGCCTCTCCACCTTCAATGTCAATTACCAGAACGTCAGGTTTAAAATTCTCCAACGTTTCTTGTACGCTTAAGGTAGGAACCTGAACGGTGTGTAATGTTTTATCGGTGGCGATCAAAGAGCCTTCTGCAAAAGATTGATGGATATGAAAGTCACGGGTTTTACCACCTACGCCGGGGACTAAAATCGCGTTATGTAACTCAACCGAATGAATATCATTAACGTTGTGCAACTCCTCAATGGCCGCAATCAATTCTGGATTTGCTTCAAAACACTTTATTCGGGCGTCTGGCTGTGCTTTTGCAGCCAATCCTGAAACAACGCCCAGCCCGACACCGACTTCCATTACTCGGTCATTAGGGCGCAAAAGCTGCAAAAGCGCTTCGATTTCAGGAACCTCATATTTTTTTGACAGCAGTTGGTCCTTTATCGGACGGATAACGTGACTTCCGTGGATCGGCACCTTCAAACCCCTGTAGATGACAAAGCGCATGAACTTCGCTCGCATTCGATGAAAGGTGCGTTTAAGTGAAATCATGTTCAATCTCCTGGAACCAAACGCTGCCGCCAAATTAATTTTGATTATCGAGCTTTAAGTATTTGTTTATAAAATGACACGCGATCTTTTAGTGTTTCACCCATTTTGTGCTTCTGACGAACATAGGACAACTCTTTGCGCCGTAGTTCGACCGTAACGCCAGTATTGCTGACTTGTCTCTCGTGCAACCGATTTAAAACCAAGGTTTCAGGAATGATTTTTGGTGAGCCATACGTTTTGTTCAGTCGATGATAGATCTCAACATCCATTAGCCAAATTAGATGTTCATCAAATTCTAGTGCTTTCCCACGCCGCATTGACAGGACTGATGGGCTGCTTATCGTGTTTTTTCCAAACCGTATTTGTGGATGCATTTGCGGCACCATGGGCCTAATCGCGTTATGGTCGTCATAAGTGACAGCCGAGCCACATATCACCCAAACCGCATCCTCCTCAAATGCCTGCGCGGTCAATTCCAAGGAATCATGACGCGCTAAAATATCATCTTGAAACAGTATTTTGACGACCTCTCCTTGAGCATGCCGCATCGCGTTATTGGTATTCGCCGATGCTTGCCTTGGCCCATCAGAAAAAAAGAGGTGCTTGATGTTTAAACGCTCTGAAAATGCGTTGCAGGTTTGCGCTACGTCGTTCCCATCTGATTGGTCGGAAACAACCACGTCGAAGTTTTGGTAACTTTGATGCGTTAGCTTTGTAAGCGATTGCTCTAAAAACTGCGCGCCATTTCCACCCATGTCATAGGTTGGAATGCAAATACTTAGAAAAGGTGCTTTCATCATAGTTGAGTTACTGCCAAGGAAGGTATGCGCCCGCAAGCCGAAACCTAAGTTTCCCATCAGTTCCAGCATTCAAAGACACCAGTCGGATAGTTCACGACTCGCCAAGTGCTGCAAATTTTCAACACCAAATTGCTTGCACTGTTGCTTCCGTATTGCTTCCGGCAAGTTTGTGTAATGAATTTTTGCGAAGATGGTTTTTTATAACATATTGATAAATTTAATGCCAATGGGGCATATGAATGCGCACCTCACAGCTTCATTAGCCGAATCACCATATCTAACTACTTGATATTATGCGATTTTATCCGGCGCTTGCGATTGCGCACACCATAAGCATGCACGCTGGGACGATATGTGTGCGCACCCAAGGCTGAAGAATGCAAAAGAAAAGGCCCGCCGAAGCGAGCCTTTTGCTTGAGGTGATTTCCGAGAAATCAGCGCGTTCGTTTTAGAATATCCATGAGCTTGTCTTGGTCAAAGCTTTCCCGATAATTCGGAATGGTGAAAGGAGAATAGCCGATTGGGGTAGAGTAAATTTTTGAGTAAGCATTAGAGAAATGTTCGGTTGAGCAAATCGCGTCGCCATGGATCTGGCAGTTCGTAAACGCCTCGATAAGCATCTCAATTACCAGTCCCCAGCGGTTGCAACTGGCGAAGGCGAGACGCTCCAAAAAATCCGTTGTTGCAAGAGAGCCAATATCGAGCCCGGCCTTCTCCGCGTAGCTGAAGGTCAATTGCAACAACTCATCCATATCGGTTTTTTGGGTCACGTCGATGCTCTCGAAGTGAACTGTTCGGAGCAGCCTGGCCAGCTGCTCCTCTTTGGCAACATGCATGGCGAGGCTCGGGATGCCTGACAGGATCAGCATGAGGGGCCAGCGCGTCTCCTTCAGGAGCGTTTTGAAGCTGTCGAGTATCTGCTGGTTCGTTCGCTCTCCCTCATCGCTGAAGACGTGTTGGCACTCATCAAAGTGAATACCGACAACACCCTGTAGTTCGGCGTATTCAATGACCTTCTCCCAGATGTAAGCTTGAGTCCGACGGCCCTTCAATTCATAGCCGAGTAGACCCAAGATCTTCACACCCAAGTCCTTCCAGGTGACCTTGCCAGAAAGGATGCAATGAATGATCTTTACGGGACGACCGTCGGGCATAATGACCGATCCGTCGTTGAATTTCTTGCGCAGACGCTTGATTTCGTGGGACTTGCCTTGGCGCGACTCGCCGATGACCAGCACACCGCGCGCTTCAAAAGGCTGGCCCGACGATGCCTTGGTATAATAATCCGTCGTACACCAAGACATCGCATCGAACAGTTTCTCTCCCCTGGGGAACGGAAAATGGGCCGACTTCAGAGGCGCAGACGCCTTGACTACATGCTTGTTGATAAAGCTCATTATTCCAGACCTTTCAGGTTTTTGGGGCGTGACAAGGCTCCTGTGGGCCCCGACTGCTTGCCCGGTGACCTGGTATTGGGCGGCGATGGGTGCCCGGAGTTCGGTTGGGAGTCGTTTGTTTCGGAAGTCGCAAGTGAGCCCGTTGCAGGATCTTTGGGTCCTGTTTCACCCAGCATCCCGACCGGATCATTCATCTCCGCCGTCCCGTCGATTGGCTCTTCGTCATCGCCAATACGATATACTCCCTCGGAAGGTTGAAGGTCTGTGATCGCTTCCGGCCGTGTTGTTGCCGGGATCGGTTGCGACGGGATCACCCGCGCACCGGAGAAGACCGCCTTTGCCATGGCTTTGCATTCAGCGATCGTCGAGTAGCTGCGAGACAGATTGTGTTCTACGCCGATGGCGGCGATCTGGTCATACCGCTGCTTGCGCGTACGCATCACCCGGTCCTCATGGAAGGCTGCAGATTCTGGATCTTCCCGCCTTTGTTCGGCCATCAGCCGGAGGATTTCCGGGAGCGTCATATCTGCAAAAGCCGTCATCTGAAGGTGAACTTCGACTGGCTCCTTCACCTTGGGCAATACAACAGTTGCGGAGTTCATATTGTCTGGATCGACGAAGACCTTCACTTTTCCTTTAATTCTATATTCGTCCCGTTTCGTCTGTAGTTCGTTGGAGTTGAACCAGATGCCCTGAAATAACCGGACGCCCTCATCCGTGGGGGTGACTTCTTGTTCCCATCCGAGATGAATTCGCCGGTCATGCGGATCAATCGGCGGTATCTGGCCGCGGGTCTCGTTGATTGCTTCATAGACGTCACTGGGGCGGCGGCCGCCCATTCCGACGCCGTAGTGCCGGGTGGAGGGATACTCGTCGACTAAATATCGTGTAACGATTTCATGGAGCTGCTCGACCGTGAGAACACCGTTTGCCTTCGCGTCGTATCCAGGCAGTTCGCCCGGCCGGCCACCGGTATAGCCGGGCAAAAGCTTAAAAATGTCCATCTCGAGCGTCCCGAATAAACGCTCCATGACAGACCGGTCCGTCGAGGAATAGGTCCGTGTAACGGTGTTGATACTTCCGATGCCCATCAGCGCTCCGACTGCTGTCGAATTGCGCAAGCCTGGCCCATTGTCGTTCTTCACGTGCATGAGGCCAACCGCTGCGGCCGGCTCTCCACTACATCCGTAGAGGCGCTTTTCCCTGCTCTTGTCGCGAGTTGCCATTCGGAAGAGTGCCAAGGTGGCTTCTGCATTCGGCGTTTCCGAAATCACCCAGGCGAGGGGCATACGGGTCGCCACGTCTATCATGACCAAGATCCAGAACCGGGATTTGATGTACTTCTCCAAGTTCTCAAGCGCTTCTTTTTCGCCGTCGGACATGCGCTCCCAGAATCCAGCCAATTTTGCCGAAGCTATGAGGGAAATCTTGCATTCATCGATTTCCACAAGTTCCCCAATTATAAGGGCCCGCAAATCGGTGCTTCCACGCCCGCGTTTGTTGCGGGCTTGGCTGAGGCCTTCAGTCCCGATCAACTGCTCGGTTGGGGTTAAGAGAAGGTCCAGATGCTCACGCAGCGTCCTGTGGGACGGCACTATGAGTTTGGGCAGGTCGTTGCGGAGGCGCTTCTTGTTTTCTTCCCATACGCGGGTCTCAAGGCGTTTATGAAGATTGGAAATAGCGGGCTTCTTATAATCTATCCCGAACTTTTCCCAAACCTCGGTCATCAGTTCTCGAAGTTGTAGACCAATCTTGTCTGTACGATTGCCCTTGAGGTGATCCAATGAGACCAAAGCATCAATCGGGGACTCGTCTGGCGCCAGGCTTTCAAAAACCCGGAAATACTTCATTAAAGTGCGCCCCTGGTACAGATACATACCCTTTGAGCGCCCGCCCCGAGGCGGGTTAATAAGAACCTTTTTCCCGAATACTTCACTCGCAACGGTAGCAATGAAGCGACGTGCCTCCGGGCGACCCGCAATCCGATCGGATAGCTGAAAGCCTGGATCGCCGCGTTCGGCGCGGATTTTCGCCCGATAAGCGAGCATGCCCTGGCAAACGGCGACGTGAAATCGACCAAGCTCGCGCTGCTCCTCCGACAACGCTGCGGATGAAGTGTATCCGCCGAGCCGCTGCTTTAGGCGCGCACCGTTCTCGGGTATGGCCGTATCAATTGTCGTTCCTGGAAGCTTGAGCTGTTCGACCAACTTGGCAAAGGGCAGAACAGTGGTTACCCCATCGTCACGGCCGACCATCTTGTATCCGTGCGCATCTTGTCCGGAAATCACCACCGGGCGCTCCAAGAGCGTCAGCTCGGTTCCGGGAAGGAAGTTATAACGTGGAACCACCGTCATGCTGCCACCTCAATGCGCGAGTGTTCCCACAACACATGATCGAGGTTGGCGCGTAACGCACCTCGGGCGATCAGACGGTAGCAGGCGGCAAATGCCCGTGGGGTTGAAACGGGCGCGTGTGGGAAGAGGTCCCTCATGTAGTAGAATGACTTGACCGAAAGCGCGGTTTCCCAAAGGGCTTCATCAGCCTCAGCATCCGGCTGGAACACGAAGTGATGCATCCGCATCAGATTGTCACGACGCTGACGCGTGTAGTCATTGGCATTGACCACAATCATGTCGTTGGCGGCGTGTTTGGGCGTTGCGGCCACGATCGCGTTGATCTGACGCTGTGTACGGGGCTTCTCGAGGCTTTCTTCATTGCGGACAAAAATCAGCCGCTTATACCCATTGCGGAATGTGATCTTCAGATCATGAGTATACGAGCGCCGGACATTATCCTCGTCGCGGTAGTGAACGGTGAGGGGTTGAAACGTCACATCGTAGATCTCGCGTGACATCACCGCCTCTAACCCTGTTGCCGCCTCAGCGGCGCTTTCGGCGATACCGACCTTTGGCTTCCAATCATTTGCTGGGGTCCGATAGGTTAGAAACACCTTGTGCGAGGTATTGCTGCGTGCGCTCGGGTTCCGAACCCCATCGAAGGGGAGAACTCCGCGAATATCGCCCAAAGAAAGCGCGCTTGCGCGAGGGAGTTTCGGGAGCGAGTAGTTCCAGGAGTCATGATCGATAACTTTGTCTTCTGTTTCGACATACTCACGTTTGGTTGCATCACGATCCGGCCGTGTTTCTCTGGGCAATACGGGACCCTCCGAATAAGTCGGCATTTTGATTTCCTTTCGCATAGGAAGACCACCCGCCGGACTTCAGTCCGACGCTGCCCGAAGGCGGCGGTCGTATTTTCGGGAGTTGTTGAAATGAACCGATTGGATCTCAGGTGGCGGTCATTTCAAGTTTATGGATCCAAAGATCCGATTGTTTAGACTGGGTAGTCAGCTCCTAGCATTCACTTCTTCCTCCATTCTCGTTCAATCGCGTTGCCTGCGCCCTTGCCCGGTCTCTTGGGCTGGACAGCCAGGACATTGGCTGGTTGCGTTTTCGGCGAAACGACCCGGTGGAGTTGGCCTGAGAAATCCGCCGTGCCGGGCCTCGTTTCGAGCGTCAAAGTACCCAGCACGCCACCTCGGGCAACTGCTGATTTCGCCCAAAATTTTTTCGCGAAAATTATTTCCGAGCTGGTGCAATCGATACCAGAGGTAGCCTTGGAATCTGTAAGTGTATGTTTTGTATATATTTTATCCCCTTGCGCGCTGATCGGGCAACGAAGGAGAAAACTGCGCAAGATCTTACGCTTCTACAGCGTCGCCGAATTCGCCTATACACTCGGATAATAGAGTGGCGAAAATGACACACGCTCGATGGTTTTGAAAAATGTGATGGAGGTTCGAAGCCTACCGCACAGGGCGAAATCGATTCGACAGAACGGACGACACAGCGTCTTTGAGTCCCCAATCCGAAACACGACAGGAAGATTCGGCCGAGACTGATTTTCCTATATCGACCGGCAAACCTACCGAACAGTAACCCCATAATAAGAGACACACTGAGACATTTCTGATCCCGCCGCACGGCCCAACCAAGCCTCTGCGTTTGAGGTCTACGTCTGTCTGTTGCTCAACAGGGGACTGGGTTAAGGTATCGACATTGCATCACTTTTCCGGCACACGAGAGAAACCCGTATCGCCTTTGCAACGAAAGCGAGAAACGACCAGAACAGCGAGTGGCTACGACGTTACCAACCCTGCCGAACAAGAATATAAGATGTCGTTCAGCACCGGTGGGCTTTTTGTTAACGAAAGTGTTGAGGTCGCGCGTGTTCATGTTCCTGGCGAGCGGTGGGAGAGCACAATACAGCGTGCCATTGATGAGGGCGCCACCGCGCTTCCTAAATCTGCATCAAACCGTCGAACTCTGCGGGAAATCTCCAGCCGCCTGCTCACCCTTTCGGAAGAGGACCGCACCTTCCTTATCGACGAGGCAGCCCGCGCGGTGTGCGAGGCGCAGGTGAAGATGACCTGGACCTGGCGCGAAGAGCGAGATATGGTGAAAATAGAAAGGTACTGACGCATGAACCAGGGCTTTACGTTCATTGATCTGTTTGCGGGAATCGGCGGTCTTCGGATCGCAATGGAGAGCATTGGCGGTCATTGCGTCTTTACGTCTGAGTGGGACAAGTTTGCACGGCAGACCTATGAGGCAAACTTTCGCGACAATCGCCCGATTGCGGGCGACATTCGGGACGTTGATGCAGCTGACATTCCGCCGCATAACGTGCTCGTGGCGGGGTTCCCGTGTCAGCCGTTTTCTCTTGCCGGGGTCAGTAAGAAGAACTCGCTGGGGCGGCAGCATGGCTTTGCATGTGAGACACAAGGCACGCTGTTCTTCGATGTGGTCAGAGTGCTGGAACATCACCGACCGAAAGCGTTTCTGCTTGAGAACGTCAAGAACCTCAAGAGTCATGACAAAGGCAAGACTTTTGAAGTGATCATGGGTGCGCTTAAGGAACTTGGCTATTCTGTGGACACTCGGGTGATCGATGCGCAGCACTTTGTGCCGCAGCACCGCGAGCGGATTGTTATCGTAGGATTCCGCGAAGAGACTGCCTTCCGATTTGATGATCTGGTTCTGCCGGAAAAGGGGCGGGTCAGACTCGGCGACATCTTGCATCCTGAAGACGGCAGCGAGAAGCCGGAAGGGCACTTCACGGAAGGCTCAGAGGCGGCTGTGAACCCTAAGTATGTCCTGAGTGACCATCTCTGGGGCTACCTCCAAGCCTATGCGGCAAAACACAAGGCGGCAGGGAATGGATTTGGTTGCTCTGTCGTCGGTCCTAATGATGTGTCGCGAACTCTGTCGGCTCGTTATCATAAGGATGGGTCCGAAATCCTAATCGAAAGAGGGGTGGGCGAGAACCCGAGGAGACTGACACCTCGCGAATGTGCTCGCCTCATGGGCTACCCTGACACCTTCAAAATTCCTGTATCCGATACACAGGCATACCGTCAGTTTGGGAATAGTGTCGCAGTCCCGGTTTTTGAAGCCGTTGCCCAGCTGATGGCCCCCCATATCGCTTTGCTTCTCGATGCGCCGATGAAAGAGGCCGTTCCTGCCTGACGTTCACGACACTCAGACGCGAAGCCGCAACATGGCGGCGATAAAGGCGAGGAACACGAAGCCGGAGATAATCGTTCGAAAAGGCCTCCATCACCTCGGTTTCAGATACCGTCTGCACGATCGTGCGTTGCCAGGAACACCAGATATCGTTCTCAAGCGCTACCGAGCGATCATTGATGTAAGAAGTTGCTTTTTCCACGGGCACGATTGCAGCCTTTTCAGGCTTCCGGAAACGCGCAGAGAATTCTGGCAGAAGAAGATCTGGGCAAATGTGGATCGGGACCGGCGCAACCTCAATGAACAGCTGGACTTGGGCTGGCGCACTGCTATCGTCTGAGAATGCGCGCTTCGAGGTCCTGGCAGGCTGGATATTTCCCATTTATTCGATCAGCTTGAGAAATGGCTGACGTCAGATATTGAGTTTGAAGAGATTCGAGGATGGGACACTCATTTGCATCGTTGAAAGAGCTGGTCGACGTGATGCGAGCATACGGGGTGACCCGTTTTTATGCGAAGCGGCTTGCTCCGAATGACAACTCAAAAAATCAAGTTTATCTCGGCGGTGGCTTCGAAGCTCTGAACGTGCTGCCCCATGGTGAGGTCGAAACAGATTTCGAGCAAAGAGCCGGATCAGTCCGCCGACGAGATAAGGCTTCCGTGAAATTCGAATGGATTCATGCCGAAGGTTCTTCACGGGCTCCCGATGCGCAGTTGATACTCTATCCAAAATATCCCGAAGTCCGGATGTCCGGGTTCCTTCGAGGAGCTGCTCATGCGCCAAATGATCTCATGACCAGCCGGGATCCCGGAAGGGTTCTTTTTTTCGGCGTAGTCCCATCCGGATTGATACTTGGGTATGTTTCCGCAGTGCAAAGCGGCGTCGTCAGGGAACTCGACACAATCGGTGACCTCCCCGAAATTGGCGTTTTCCTGAACCTCACCAAACTCATCTCTGCATCTGGCAGAGATCCGAAATCTGAGCTGCTGTCTGAACTAAAAAGAATTCATCAGAAGGGGTGGATCGCTGGGCAACGCATGCACTCCGATGGTGAAGTCAGGCCGTATGCCGCCCCGAATGGCGGTGGATATACCTTAGAAGCTGAATTGGGAATAATTCCTAATGGAGTGGCCGAGCCGGATTTCCTGGGATGGGAGCTGAAGCAATACGCAGTTCGTGATTTTGCTTCGCTGCGGGCGACATCGCCGGTGACCCTGATGACGCCGGAGCCGACGGTTGGCCGCTACTCCGACGATTTTCACGGATTTATGGCTTCCTACGGCTACGATGATACGAAAGGCCGTCCGAACAGAAGAAATTTCGGGGGCATCTATCGAAACCTTGCGCCTGCAAGCGCCCGAACGGGCGTTCGGATGGTACTTGAAGGTTACGATGCGGCAAATGGAAAGATCGATGATCTTGGTGGTAAAGTCCTGCTCGTAAACGGAGATGACGATGTCGCTGCCGGCTGGGAATTCGCCAATTTGCTGAACCATTGGAACAGAAAACATGCCCAAGCGGCATATGTTCCGTCAGAATCCAGCGGCAAACCCAAGAGTTACCGATATGCGGATCGAGTGCAGTTTGGGACCGGAACTGACTTCTTCAAGTTCATGAGGCTTATCCATGAAGGGAAAGCGTATCTCGATCCAGCGGTTAAGGTCGAGAACGGAAAGATTAAGAAGCGAAATCAATTCCGGGTCAACCATAGGGATCTGGCGGGTCTCTATGGCCATTTCGAGACGGTGACGCTGTGAAACCGTCGGCTAATATTTTGTGGCTTCGGCGTTCTCAGTGGGCTGCGGAAGACGCCGCTACAGATCATTGAAAGATCTCTTTGGATGCGGCTGATGCGAAGGCATCGGCATCTTTGGATACATAGCGTTGAGCAATACTTTCGCCTTTCTTGACGATCGTGCCAACCTCAGCCGCCGCTCTTTGAAGTTCCGCCACAGAGAAATTCATGGACACGTAAGTGCCCGACAAAGAGAAATCTCCTTTCTCGTATCTGTGCGACCCGATCCGCAGAAACTTCGAGCCAGAGCCGATCACGAAATGACCTTTTCTTCTGGCGAGCTGACTGGTGACATAAAGACCGAACCCGGAGTTGTTCCATGTGTCATCTGTCGTTTCTGGGCCGGCTGCATTTGAGCTTTCTTGTTTGTGAACGCCAGATGTGCTTGGCAGAACTGCGAGGCGGAGGGCCTTCAAGTCGTCTCCAATGTTTGAGAATTTCTCGTTTCGTTGCAAAGATCTCAGGATGCCGATGCCATTGTCGAAAATCGAGAGCTCGACCGTGTCTCGCGCGGGCCAGTATTGACCGGTAATCCACATCGTGTCCCCGTCGCCGTGTTCCAAGGCATTCCTGACGATCTCGCGAAGGCAATACTTCATCAGGTCGAAAAGGTTTCCCCTCGTGTCACGCGCGATCAGTCGCGCCATTCTGCCAACTCTTTGATTAGCCAACTCGCCAAAGCTCAAGGAGCTTTTTTTGGCATCACTACGCCATTTGCCCAGATCAACCGCTTGGAGTGGTAGATAGTTCTCTCCGCCGGACGCTTGTCGGCGGGGCACCTCGATCCCACAGTGCTTGAAGAAACCGACGTTCGCGGCATAGTCGTTTGGTTCTGTGCCTATGTGGCCTGTTACAATCCCCCGATCCACGGCACTGCGGATATGTCTGGATAGCAATAGCATTCCGGAAGGCGTCGCAAACCCAATACTGCTGAAGTCCAATTTAATGGGACCATCAGAACGGAGCGTGTTGCCGAACTCAATAATTCCCAGTTCGTCTTTGAAAGCGGGAACCTGCAATTCCCTTGCAGCTCCAGCGCGATTGGCTTGTGTTGGAATGGAAACAGTCGAACTTTTCGCAGAAAGTGGCACCGTTTCTTTTCGAGGATTGGCCTCGGATAAGTTTCGAAAAAAGGCAAAGTCGCTTGCACAGAGCAGGGTTCGGTCAAGAAAAGAGTTGAAGCTCTCACAGCTTGTCTCGGGCAGGAAAACGCAGCTGTGACAGGCGGCGTGATTGCCGGACGCTCCGTCGCTCGCGAGACCGCCGCTACAAAGCGGGTCTGCTGAGCAAAGTTCCTGAGAGCTCACGGCCCGCAAGAAACTATGCTCAAATCGCGATGGGGCAGCCTGTCGTGATAGCCCACCCATCGTGCCGTCAGCATCGGACGTGGATGTGTAGATCAATAGGCCAGCCATGTCGGAGCCGACGTAAAGCCGTTCCCGGAGTGATGTCGACGAGTATCCACTTTCCAACGAAAGTTCAGCAATGAGTGCATGCGCAAGAGTGTGTATCAGTATGTAGCGGGCACTCAGTCCCTCTGGCAGGCTTGTCGGGTTCTCTCCTGCCGCAAGTTTGGCTTCCATCCACTGCGATTGAAGGTGGCCGACATGCGTTTCTACGGCGGGAGATGTCTCCCAAGATTGTATTGCCGACTGATCCAGTGCGACGAAGATACCTTCACCGTTCACTTCTATTCCGGGTAGCCAATCTTTCGAGCTTTTCGAAAGAGGCAAAGGCTCCGGCTTTCCTGCGACTGACGCTTTGAGGCGAGTGAAGCCAGTTAACGCGCGGACCTCGCGTAGGCGTTCGACACTCGAGATAAAGGACACGAGCCCACGCAGAGTTTCGGGAATTTCCTGAGCCGCGTTGAGAAGGTCCTTCTTTCCGAACTCAATTCCGCGTGTGTCCTTCGTAAGCATTTGAAACTCGGCCATCTTAAGGTCAGCTGTAGCATCATCAGCGTCTTTGTTCTTGGCTTTGAGATACAAATCACAAATTTCGTCAGCGCATTCACTGCCATCCCAGCTTGGCAAAACCAAATTCTGAATAATGGCAAGCAGCAAATTATGGTCATGGTCGATGCTTTCCATCGTGCTGAGGTTTGCGCCCAGTCGGTCGTAGAAATGAGCTCGCCAATCCGGCAACGTGATCGCGCTCTCGACTACTGAGAAATAGATGTTGCTCGCGCCTCTTTGCGTCATCCTTGCAGGTGCTTTGCAACCCGTCTCGTAGTCGCCGAGCCAAGGGCGGCCCCCTCTGCACGCGTGTCCTGGTATGCCGTTTGGAGAGAAGGCTTCGGCGATCGATCTCGTTTCAGAGCACCCTTTGCATTTGAGCCGTAGTCCATTGATCCCGGCGCCAACGGTAATCAGCTGCAAGAGTGGTTGTTTGCAGTCGTGTTTGTGGTTGATCCATTTATCCCACGGAAAGTCATTGAGGTGGCCGTGTTCACAGATCGAGACAAAACGCACGGGCACAACCGCGGGTCGGCCCGCGCAATGGCCGCAGTGAAGACTGTCTCCACCGCGCGACGGTGCCCACATTCCTGATTTCTGTATCACGTGGCAATCTGGGCAGGATTGCCAGTCCGGGAAGCGACGCACCGGGAGGACGCGATCACGCTTTTCGTTCTGGAAGGTGTATTGCCCAATCAATGGGGGGCGAAACCCTTTGATCCCGAGTTTGGCTTCGAGGCGTGGCTCCCGGATCAGATTTGGGTCATTCAGCCCTTTGTTCGGACCGCTGTAGCCGTCCCAGGCTTCGAGGCCCTGCATGACGCCGGAAAGAAGTGCCCCAGACGGAAGTCTGAAGTCGACAATTGAACCGGGCCCAAAGGGTCCGATGATCTGACTCCTGCGAATGGTTCCAACTTCTTTCATGCCATGGCCCTCAAGTTTCTCGTTCTGTAACCACAAATTTGGTGGAGGCCTCCACCGACCGCAATGTGTTCGGTGTCGCTCTGGCGAGGCCTTTCGAGAAATTTGAGGCTTGGCTTTCTGCCGCTTTTTCAGCGGAGATCAACAGCGCTGCGTCTGACCAGTCGTCCCAATATCTCTTCAGATTTCCCCGGCGAATCCAGTTTTCAAGGAACTCCATGAGTTCTTTCCGCGTTGCCGCCGCTTCGGGCTCGTCGATGGTTGAGACGCGCGCACAGATTCTATCGATCATATCTTCGAGCTGTGCCCGATACTTCATGGCCTCGTTTGGTGAGTGAAGCATTTTCGGGACGAGGTGTCGGACCATAGCCACGAAAGGCGCGTGTAACGCCTTATCCCGCGCTCTTGGGGCGAATGGTGTCACCCCGGTTGCTTCGACATCACGATAAAGCGCCCCATGCCAGGTTGGGAAGTTCTCATATCGGCTTCGGTCTCGCATCTTGTTGGCGTTGTAGAGCGTCACCACGAGACCAGGCACGTTGGAGCGTCCAACGCGGCTCGTTGCTTGGATGTATTCGGCAATGGTTTTCGGTTGACCGTTGACGAGCATCAGGCCGAGGCGCCTGATGTCCATCCCGACGGAGATCATGTTCGAGGCCAATACGATATCGGCTGCCGCGCCGCTGCTTCGGTCCAGTTCGAGCTCTTTCAGCTTGTCCTTAATTTCGTCTGACTTGACGCGGCTGGTAAGTTCTACGGGTGGCTGCAATTTTCTTTCTGTTTCCGCTCGACGCTCAGAAATCAGCTGAATGCTGTGCGTAACGTCGTCCTGCATGATGATCGACGCGCTGCCGAGTTCCCGCAGCGAGTTGAAATAGCCCACCAGCGTCCAATACTTGTCCGCGTCAGCGCCGACGAAGCTCAGATCTGAGGCCGCCTGAAAGAGAGAGGCAGAGATGGCCTGATAAATGTAACTGGCCGTCCGCCCGGCAGACGTTACCCCCACATATAGACGGCCCGGGCTGCCTTTTTTTGTATATGCGAACCCGGAATTCGACTGGTCAATGCCCGGTGGGGGGAATTGAGAAGATTCCCGGTTGAAGAGTGATCGGATCTGATCGTCTGCCCGCCGGATTGTCGCCGTGGAGCCGATGATTTTTGGCCTATGTCCTTTGTGAGAACAAAGCGCGTCGATGGCTGTTTCCAAAAGCCCCGCCATAGTCCCCAATGGCCCAGAGATTAGATGCAGTTCGTCCTGAATGATCAGATCTGGTGGGTTCAGGTGGGCGTCTGCTAATCCGAAAAGCCTGCCTGTTTCTGGTTTGCTGACAATTTGGACGAACTTGTCCGCCGTGCCTATCAGCAGTGAAGGAAGTTCGCGGTAGACGTCTTCATCAACCGTCCAAAAGGGTAGGTGCCCAGCGTCCCCGTTGGCTGAACAGGTCACATCGGTACAAGTTGCGAGAACTCTTTCGCCGTTTTCGTCCACAG
The DNA here is from genome assembly GCF_009669325.1 of Roseovarius bejariae. NCBI lineage: Bacteria > Pseudomonadati > Pseudomonadota > Alphaproteobacteria > Rhodobacterales > Roseobacteraceae > Roseovarius > Roseovarius bejariae. The sequence continues at coordinate 1,226,293 of NZ_SZWE01000001.1, read as the reverse complement.
ACCAATCGAGTTCCACGCCGCAGATGGGACAATCCGCTACCTGCGCAGGCGAACCGTCCTCGCCCACCTTTTCCACTTTATTCGGGCTGGTGTCCTTTCCAACCCAAAGACCGATAGAGATAGAAGCATCCGATTGGAAATGATCAGGAAGTAGAACGCCCGGACATTTTTCATCCCCGCGGCGCAGCATGTCGCATGCGAGGATCATGGACGCCGCGCGTTGAAATTGCTGGGCGGTCAGCAGCCTGAGCGTATAGCGCATAAAAGCCGTTACGCCGGCGCCGTCTGTGGCGCCGCGGGCTTTCAGCCTACGTAAGAAAACAGTGTATGCTGCAAGGAGAAGGTATGCCTCCGTCTTGCCGCCGCCGGTAGGGAACCAAAGCAAGTCCATAACCGCGCGGTCTGTGTCTGTTGGGTCGCTGGTGGATTTCAGACACAGAAGGCCAAACGCCAACTGAAATGGTCGCCACACAAGAGGTTGGATTTCTGGGTCGCCTCGACGTTTCCATTCGTTCTGGAGCCAAATAGCTCGGTTGGCGAGCCTGAAGGCCAACAGGGCTTCAGGATCGTTGGCCAGTAGTTTTGCACCTTCCAACATTCGGTTCAATGCTTGCCGGCAGGTATCTAAGTGCCTTAGGGCGGTTTCATGGTGTTCAGAGGGTAAGGAGGCGATCCTTAATTCCTGCGAAACGATCCAATCAGAGTAGCATTGGCAAAATTCCGCGAGACCGGCCGTGATTTCAGAGCCGCCAGCTTCGGACAGCCATTGCGATCCAAGGACCGAATTTTCCCCTCGATCGACGAGATTGCCGAAAAACTCTTCATCGCCACTTGCGCTCGCGATTGGAACTTCTACCGTTGGCACCCATTCTGAAGACAGCGTAACCGCGCGGTCCTGATCCTGACTCCAGCTCACGGAACAGGTGTGCCCGACCGCATATTCCGGGGCGTCTCTATAGAGCATGGCATTCGACTGTATTTCAGGATCAGAGCTTTTTGAAAAAACGGCCGGTTTGGGCACAATGAGACCAAAATCAGGATCCGCCGTTACATCAAAACCAACCTGATAAAAGTTTGCTGTATCACGCGCAACTGTGTCCGCCGACTTAGAATTCGTCTGCTGGTTCACCAGCATGACCGTTACGAGGAAGAGGTCCTGATGCCTCTTGCTCCGCAACCAATATCCCAGCCCGGGTATCTGCGGTATTGGCTTGATTTCACTTGGAGTATGATTGTTCACTTCGACTGAGAAGGTTTCCCGCTTTTGGTGCCGATGCCAATTAAAGCGGTTTTCCTTGCTCGGGGATTCCGTCGCGTTCGCTTGGTAGGTGCCAACCGAAACCGAAATCTTGATCAGTGTTTCGTCGCCGTCCTTTGGCGCAACCGCAAACGAAACTCCCATGGAGCTTGGTCGAAACGTGTTTGGTGGGGTCTTGTCTGATGTTTCGTCATCGTCATCGTTGACTATCGTGTCGTCGTCAGGCTCGATGCTCGAAACGGGGGTCTTTTGCGCATAGAGTATTCCTGAAAAATAAACCTCGGCTGGGCTGTCGCGAAGAATTTCATCTTTGCTATACGGGCCCACCAAGTCTTCTTTCAGCCGATCCACAACACGCTGGCGTGCATCCATTTGCTTTTCACCAATGGTCATGCATTCCCCTTTTCATCGAATTGGGAGCCGCTTCTAGCGGTGCCCTGTAGAACCGGCAGGAGCGAAACTCCGATTGGTTTTCCATCCCGCCGCGTAGCTACTACGGTGGACGATCCCGCAATTCTCAGGGATCCAAGGGGAAGACTGAGGGCGCCATCTGCCAGATAGTTGAGGTTCTCCGCGAGTGGATCAATTGCTATCGCGACAGCTTTTCCGTTCTGGAGGACCAAATGCCATTCAGAATCGACACTCTCCCTTCTGAAAGTGCAGCGGGGCTGATCAAAAGTTGCTTCCCATATAGCGTCGACCGCGTCACGGCCGGGCAGAGGCGATAGGCCATCATTCCCCGAAAGCGCCAGTCCGCCGCCTCGCCCGGAAATCCACCTGCTTCCGTCTGTCCTCACGCTTCCGAAGACCGGACGCGTTCTTCCGAGATGGAGTCGTTTGGATGCTCGACTTCCGGCGACGAACAAGACACGTGCTTCTTCGTCCCAGTCGACGTCTTCGTGATCCGGGATGGGCGGCATCAGAAAGAACACGTCTTCCGCTTCTTTGCCTTTCGCGCCATGGACTGAGCCGATCAGAGGGCCTGACTGTCCGATGTAGTCATGAGCGATGAGTATAGGACTTTGTTCGATCTTAGCGACTATGTCACTCAGTCTTGGGACAGCTTTGCCCGTCCCAGCCACGCTCTTCAGAAGATCATAGGCTTCATCTGACGTCCATCCAAAGGGTGCTGGAGAAAGCGCTTCCATTCGCTGCTCGACATCGCTCTGTGTCAGCAGTTCGCCGGCTGTCTTTCCAGCACAAATAGCACCAATCAGTGGCTCGACTACTTGAGTATGGCCAGACAACTTCAGCCGGTGTGGTCGGCCGCGCAGCGACAAACGTGCCGAGGCCGTTTCTGCCGCCATGCGACTTCGGGTCAGTATCAGATTGTCAAAACTCCACGGAATGCGCTGATCCAACAAGTCCGCGCCCTGCGTCGACGCCGCGTTCTCAAGCATCTCGCGCACCAAAAGGTATCGTTCTTTGTTCGGCAATTCTGTGTCGCCGAGGGCTTCTCGCGCGTTGCTGGCCAGCGCCTTTAGTTTTGATGACCCTGCGCGGTGATTGAAGCTGAGTTCAAGCTTTTTCCAGTCCTCAGACGCCGAAAGATGTGAGTGCAGATTGCTCGCGGATGACGAGGTTTTCTTGCTTTGGTCAGACCAAGCTCCGTAAATGGCCTGTGCCCAATCGCCGAATACAGTGACCCCGACTGATGCAGGTAACGCGGCAATCAGCTGTGTGCAGAGTTCCTGTCGGATGCCGACAACGTCCTGAGCTTCGTCAATGATCAGGTGACCAATACGTCCGACCCAGTCGAGCAAGCGCTGTTCTCGGGCTGACAGAAGAGCTGATGCTCGGCGTATAGACCGGTCAAAACCACCCGACGCGGCCTGATCTTCGATAGAACCGATCAGATGCCATGCAAAAGAATCAAGCGTGAAACTTTGTATTCCCGCGCCATACACCTGATCGGCAAGGGCAGATGTGACCCTTTCAGAGATCTCCTGTGCAGCCACACGGGTAAAAGTAATTAGGTGGATACTTGCAGGGCTCACGCCGGATTTGACCAATTCAATGACCCGCGCACTTGCTGTGTGTGTCTTGCCGCAGCCAGGTCCCGCAGTGACGACAAGTCGGGCATTCTGATCTTCAGAAACAACAATCTGCTGGCTGACGTCCAAGCCGCCGCTTTGGGAGGCTGGAGTGAGCGTTAGTAACCACTCCTTCAGGATGTCGTCCGCAGGGGCCGAGAGTTTAGCGTCCGGCTCGCAGCCCAGATGCAGCAGAGCCTTTCTGAGGGCTGGTGACAGTGAAACTGAAGGCGACCATTTGCCATCATTAACCAGCGCCGCAATGGACTGTGTTTCCACTTCCGAGAGATTTGGCGAAAACTCGGACGTTTCCTGCTCGAATACAGTATCCGTTGCAATTCGGCGGAGAAGTCCAAAAAGTTCTCCATCCGCGGGCGCCCCCCCGAAAATTACCGTGTTCTGTTCATCAATCGCCGTCGCTCGGCGATCAAGGAAGAGGAGCATCGGCTCTCCAAAGGAGGTCCATGCACCAATATCGCCGGCAAGAACCAAGTCATCGAGGACTTCGATCGCCAAGGTGTGGGAAATGTCTTTCTCGATGCCAAGTGTCTGCGCTTTGACCGCAAGCACCGTGATGGATTTGGATCGTGATAGTGATCCAAGTGAAAATACCTCGTGCCGCAGAAAATCAGCGAGAATCTGTCTTGGTGTCATTTGAGTTTCAAAGGTTTACTGCCCCTAATTCGAACGTCACAGTTTCAACAATTCAGATGCCCTTCAAGGATTTTTTCGATTGAATTTCATGTGGTTCTTGTAGGACAGTTCGCTCCGGGGAGACCGGCTTTTGGCCGAGTTGGCGGTATATGGAACGACTTTCTTTATTTGAAGAACGATTAAGCGAGCATTTTAAGGCCCTTTCAAGAGATCGTGCCGAAGAGCACGTTTTCCTGATTGAGCACGGGCTTTTGCCGGCCGAGATTGCCGAGCTCATTCGTGCCGTGGGAACTCGAGGAAGCGCGGTAGGTTTCAGGTCAGAAACCTGGCTGCCTTACCGACTTTCACTCGGCGTGGCTTTGACCGAGTTCGGTTATCAATATCGAGGCACGGGGACCGAATTCTGGGGGTTTGCTGAGCGCGGACTGGGGGCTGAAATTGGCCTCGCCGAGCGGCCAGAAATAACGGCGGTATTCAAGCTGCTGAGCAGGGATTACAACATCGCAACTCCGCTCAATGATCGTTGGTCCGAAGCTTTTGGGCACATCGCGTGGCCTATCAGAAATGCGTTGGTTTCTCGTGAGATCCATAGTCCGCTTGCGCGCTTGGTAAGGGGTTCTCTTCGGGCCAGCAGCTCAGTTGCTTTCAATGCAGCATTCGTGTCTGCATTGCGAGAAATTGCGGCCGGCCTGACTTCAAAGCGCTTGGAAGCGTGGCTCTGGGATGAAAACCTCGCGCTTGCCATTGTCAGAGCGCTCGCTGATGGATCCGTGAAAGGCCTTCAGGTTGAGCAGACTTTCATGGAACGGCTTGAGGAAGATCTCCGCGGAAACCAAGAGGTCCGGCGGCTGACACTGGCGGCGCGTGCCGCGACACAAGCTAATGATCACGCGCCGCGCAAGTTTCCGAAGCCCCTTTACCAATTGCTGATGCATGATGATGAGCCTGTGGGACTTGCTATTCGCGGGCCTTCACTTGATGCGGTGCAGCTTGCGCACGTCGACACACTTACCGGAGGCGAGTCGAGGGACGCAATCCTGAGCGTGGCCGGACGTTCTGTCCCGTTTCGAGAGTTCCTCTCCGGAGGATTGATATTCCTTGGCCGCCCGCGAGCATTGCCGGCTCCGGACATCAACGGAATAACCGATATCAGCGAGACGATAGCGAGCCTTGTTTTGCCTTCAGAAAACCTCCTGTTCGTCGATGTGGAAAGCGATGGCTATCAACCTCAGATCCTTTCGGGGTCGCGGCTCTCAGACGATGCTGCATTTTTCGAATTGCGCTTGGCCGACGCAGACCCGGAGGACTGGGGCGCCTCGCTTTTTGGGATGAGGGCAAATTCATCGGAGGGTGCCGCGAAGCTATCGGCAAACGGGATACTGATTGCGCAGAAAGAACTCGTCGAATTTTTCGGTGGAGCTACGCTTGTTCAATCAGATGAAGAAATATCCCAAGTTGAGGGACATGGCCTTTGGGTAAAGGCGCAACTCGGATCTGTGGATTTGGAGGTCCGATCTACCACCGATGATTTTCTGTCCGCGCGTGCTTTACCGATCGGCGATTGGGTTCGCGTAGAAACACAAGACGAACCGTGTAGCCTTCATTTCTCGGACGGTCGTAGCAAGCAAGTCGCGAAGCTGGCGTTCAGGCCTGTCAATAGCTTCGAGCCGCTTCGGATAGATGTTTCGCCCGAACAGCTTACCTTGAACGACGTGGGAGCTGGACTGGGCTCACTCGATGTAAGGGCACCTTCAAAACTGGATGGAGCGACCGTTCATGTGACGCTGATGGATGTCCAAGGGAACCACATCAGCAGCGAAATTTACGTTGAAACTCTGCCAGGAGCTGTCGGCTTCGCGCTCGATTCAATGAGCCAGATCCGAGAGACTGCGCGAAGATGGAGCTTTTCCGGGAAAACGGCGACGATTGAGGCCAAGGTCGAAGGCCTTGCGTCAACCTTTCGCTTGCTGCCGGCCCGACATCTCGACTGGGTCTTTGATGAAAGCCAAAGAACATGGATCTCTGACGACGGCCGGAGCATCAAAAGCATTACCTTTGATGCCGGCGGTAACCCGGTTTTGCCCCTTTCAGAAGGTGAGAATTGCGATTTGTTGGCGGAACTCCTGCTGCCAGACGTCGAAGGCGACCAAGAGCTGACTCTGGGGCGGTTCTTCGTCAACTCTGAGCATTTAAGTCTGACGGACATCGGCGCTGCAAGTTCGCTTCGTATCCGAAAGAACAGAAACTCTGTAGATAACGCCGACGGCTTGATCGCAGCATCGGAAGCACTTGTCGCCTGGCAGTCCGGGAATTCCACGAGTCTGGTAGCCGATGGCATAAGGCGTCGGGTTGGTGCATCCGTTGAAGCTGGAATTGTAGACGCAATATGCGGTAAAGACTGGCTTTCGGTCGAAAGAAAGTTGGATTTGTCAAATTCAGGCTTTCATGAAAGTCTGGTTCGCTACTCACTGGAGCGAAAGCTTGCCGCCGGAAACGACAACTTCGATGAGCTATCTGAAGAGCAGTTGAGAGTGCTTTCAAAGCTCCTCCTTATTGAGTTCAGAAAAGTGCTCCCATCGGTGTCGGTGCTTGTCATCCCGGACGGAGACGAGTGGCCGGCATTGGATGATGCCGTCAACGAAGCTTGGACGAATCTCGCGTCTCAATTGAAAGAGGCCAACGGCACATCCGTCGACGGTGATTGCATCGTTTTGGACGGTCAGTGGCAAAAGGCAGTAAAGGATGCACGGGAAGCCGACCTTATGCGCCCGCTCGCTCGAAAGGTATTGCCTATTACTCGGTCTATCGGGCTGCTTCAGTTGCCGTATCTGGACCTCGGCTTCGATGACCTCATTTCGGAACTGAATAGCCGCCACATGGATGTGAAGCGGACCGGTCGTCACATTCCGCCCGAAGCCCTGAGAGCGCTCTTATCGCTTTTTCTTCGACCGTCTCAGACGGTTGAAAACCCTGACTGGCGGAACCTATTGGTGCGTTTTGCTTCTGACCGTTTTACAGCTCGGGCGGTGAGATACGCCGCGCTACGATACCGCGCAGTTCATTAAGGGCCATGCGAGATGGATGATTATACAGGTTTTCTCGTAAGCACATTGGCTCTCCGAAGAGTTCGGGATGCCTTGTCGTGGGAAAGGCTGGGAGCGTTGGGAGTTGCCGCCGACCCTTATGAGCATCAGATACAGAATGTCCTGACAGTCCTTGATGCCCCGGACATCAGGCATTTGATCGCAGATGAGGTTGGGTTGGGGAAAACGGTTCAGGCGCTCATGGTGTTGAACGTCCTGAAACGTGAGGATCCGTCATTACGGGTTGCCATAGTTGCACCGCGAAGGATCAGCTATCAGTGGCAGGTCGAGCTCTCTGTTCGCGGACATATTTCCGCAGAAATGTGGACTGAAGACACAGAACTCGAAATCATTGGCGGTGGCGGATACGTCCACATCATCAAGAGTGACCTGGTCAGGTCGACACCGGTTGTGCCAGACCCTGCCAACTACGATATGTTAATCGTTGATGAGCCTCACATTTTGAGCCTCGAACAAGCGAGGTTTCTCTCTGGTCTCTGCCGTTCCGGGCGGAATGGCAGCAGGTTCAGACACGTCCTTCTACTGACAGCAACTCCAAGACTGGGTAGCCCCGACTGGGCGCGTGCGGTTTTTGGAATGATTGAGACGGATCGCGCGAACCTTGCAAATCAATCCGGACAGAATTTGGACGACGTCCTGAAAGAGCTCGGTCGCGACTGCTACGAGATGGTCTCCAGCAATAAATTGTCTGCTGAAGCCGCAATGTGGGCGGTAACCAAGAACCGTCGCATCCTACGCCAGACACGGGCAGCATGGCCGGAGACCGCTCCCAAGCGCAGGATCAAGACCATACTTTCCAAACCAAACGACGCTGAAATGGCGCGCGTCGATTTGGCAAACAAGCGCCTTGGACGAGAAAACCTGTCGCGCAATCTGCAAGTTGATGGTGCCCCCTGGCAACCAGCCAGACAGCTGTTCTGGGCAAGGGAAACCATGCTTCGAGCTCTCAGACACGACACGTTTTCGGTGCTCGGAAACGACACCCGTGAGTGTGTTGACGCTTCGGTGGCCGACTATGGGGACACACTCTTCGAGGACCTATGCGATACGCTGCTCAGTATCTGGGAGAGGGATGCAGACCGGCGTGCCATTATTGTTGCCGGGGATACACCGACAGTCGACAGCCTGAAGACAAGGCTTTCCCGAATGTTCCCCGAACTTGAAGAGGATGATCTGATCGCGACGATGCGAGGTGGCCAGCATACGAGCATGGTGGACGTCGTTGGCGCGGTCCACAGCGGCGCAAGGATTCTTATTCTGGAAGAGGTGGTCGAAGCGGGGTTGAACCTGCATCATTTCGCTGACGATCTGATTTTCTACAATCTGCCTTGGAGCATTGCGAGGGTCGACCAACTTATTGGCCGATTGGATCGACTACGTCCAGGCGGGTTCAAAAGGACTCTGGACGGGAAATCTATCGGGGACATCACGATCTGGCGAATGGTGGTGGAGCAGTCACCGGATCACCGGGTTTTGCAAGCCATGGATCGTCTCGGCGTTTTTGATGCTCCGTTGCCCTATCTTGATGATGAAACGATCTCGCGTCTTGAAAATGCCGTAGCGAGAGCGGCAGGTGGTCTCTCGGGAAACCACGAAGACGAATTGGCGCTGTTGGAGGAACTGAGCTCAGGGGTGGAGCAATCAAAGCAGCTCCTCTCAATGAAAGCACTCCCTCAAGCGGCTCCCGAGGCAATGCTGGATTTCGTCCGGGCTGGTGAAAGGGATGCCGTGGCTGTCATAAATCTTTTGTCGAACTGTGGCGCGTTTCGTGTTCATCCCTTGTCGAGCGCAGACAACGAAAAGGTCCGATTGCTCAAATACCCGCCATTCGGAACGGAACCCCCGATCGTCTTGGGCGACATGGATGAAAGAAACGGGGAAATTCTACGAACTACACGTTCTCGTCTCAATGATCCGAAAAAGGACGTAATGCTGAAGGGAGATCAGGTTGGAAGAAGAGCACGTTTCTTTTCCACAGGGGATGCTCTGCATGATGATCTGATAGGCCAACTACGTTCTGACGCTCAAACTCGTTTCGCTACTCCGCCGCAACACCCGATCGGAGTAGAATTGCCGGAAGGAGCACTACGGGACTCTTGTGCAGGCTGCACAGTAGCGATCTCGGTAGCGGCATTCCTCCCCGGATCAGACCTGCCTGACCCGCGCCTGCGTGAGCTGGAAGATGACCTATGGGAGCATGGTCGTGTCGACGGCTTGAGACGTATCGACGAATGGCTGCTCGCTGGTCTTGAGGCTGATCGCCGGTGGCTCCGGCTTCGTTTCGACGCATCTCTCTATGTAGAGGCAACTTTGATCGAGGATGACGGCGAAACCAGAGACGTGGATCGAGATGGTCTGAGAGATCTGCTCTCAGGTAAAGGAACACCCAGAACAGGCTCCAGATCTCCTCGATTGCCAAAATGCGAGCGAGCCACCGAAGTATTTTCTGAACATTTCAGAAAATTCCACAAGTCAGAGAAGGACAGGCTCGCGGAGAAGAGAGCGGGGGTGATCAAAGATTTTCAGGCCCGTTCAGCGATCTTGGCGGCAGATACAGAAGTCTTCGTCAAGGGGAGTGCTGTGACTGCGGAGCGTCTTACTCAGCGGAAAAGCGCGGCCCAGAATTCCGATTTACAGCAGATGCTCGAAGGACAAGTAGCAGCAGAGAAACGGCGAGCCGAAGCGCGGCAACAGGCGGCCGACATGCGCACCAAGCTATTGTCTCAAGATCTCGTCAATATGTTTGACCATAGCGCTCCAATCTTGTCGCATGGCTTGTTCAGACTCTTCGCCGCCGATTGATCAGCCAGCTCAAAGTTGTGCCGAGGGGCGGAGAGGTCAGCTCAAGCGCGTTGAACTGCTCCGGGTTTTCCGGAGGCTCCAAATCGAGGAAGGATTGGAGCCATGGAAAAAGACAACAGAGCGAACCGCTATTCACCTGAGACACGCGCGAGAGCTGTGCGGATGGTGCTCGACAATCAGGGAAACTACGAGAGTCAGTCGGCAGCGATCAAGGCGATTGCGCCGAAGATCGGCTGCTGCCGCGACACATTGCGGCGTTGGGTTCAGCAGGAGGAAACCGACACAGGCTGCCGAGATTGCGTGACGTCAGAGGAACGGGCCCGGATCAAGGACCTGGAACGCGAGGTCCGGGAGCTTCGGCAAGCGAACGAGATCCTCAAGAAGGCCAGCGCGTATTTTGCCCAGGCGGAGCTCGACCGCCGGTCCAGGACATGATCGCCTTCATCGAAGAGAACAGGGATATTGGGGTCGAGCCGATCTGCAAGCACCTGCTGATTGCCCCATCAACATTTTACGACCACATGAAGCCTGTACAGGAACAGGCGTCGAATTCACGTGGGCTTTCGATGGTAGCAGTTCAGCCCATGCGCGGGACATTGTGACGGATACTGGCTGGAAGATTGTGCTTGACCGCGGACTCGACATTTTCCAGCCACCGGTGAAACGCGACGGGTTCAACCTTGGCGATCGACTTCAAGAACACCGCATGGTCAAAGGCTTTTACGTGACTTATGTGCAGGAATTGCGAACCTGACCGGCCCAGAGCATGCGTAATTGGGCTGCCCCTATTCAGAGGTCGAGCTCCCGTTAAAATCACAGTCAGACTGTGAAAAAGGGAGATAAATGATGGAAGATTTTGCCGGTTTGGATGTGTCACTTCGCTCATGTGCCATCTGTGTCGTAGATGCCAAAGGCAAGGTGATGCTCGAAAGGGAACTGCCCTGTGAAGTCGGCGATATCGCCGATTACTTGAACAGTTTAGGCCATCCGATAGAACGCGTTGGTTTTGAGGCTGGCACGCTGAGCCAGCATCTCTTTTATGGTCTGACCAGTGAAGGTTTTGATGTCGTCTGCATGGAAGCCCGCCAAGTGAACGCTGTCCTTTCAGCGATGCGCAACAAGACCGACAAGAACGACGCGCGTGGGATTGCCCATGTTCTGCGAACCGGCTGGTTCAGCCCGGTCCACATGAAGAGCCGGGAAGCGCATGGTGTGCGAGCCTTGCTCAGCACCCGCAAAGCATTGCTCAACAAGACAATTGATCTCGCCAATGAAGTGCGCGGGCTGCTGAAGATCTTCGGCCTCCGTCTTCCCAAGACAGTGCAGCATGGCAGCTTTGACGGCCTCGTCCGTCCGATGATTGAAATGGATGAGGTCCTGGCGCATGCGATTATCCCGCTGCTCGATGCGCGACTGGTCTTGTATCAGCACTTTCTTGAACTGGACCGCCGTGTGAAACGTGCCGCCGCCCGGGATGAGGTCTGCCTCCGGATGATGACCGTTCCGGGTGTCGGGCCGATTGCCGCGCTGACCTTCAAGGCTGCCGTTGACGATCCTGCGCGCTTCAAACGGTCTCGCACGGTTGCTGCTCATATTGGGCTGACACCAAGGCGCTATCAATCTGGCGAGCATGACAATCCCAGAAGAATTTCCAAAGCCGGAGACCGGGATGTCCGAGCGACGCTTTATGCGGCTGCAAATGCCCTACTGATGCGCACGATGGCGGGCTCTCAGATCAAATCTTGGGGCATGCGACTGGTGCGAACCAAAGGACGCCGCCGCGCCGTTGTCGCGGTGGCCAGAAAGTTGGCCGTCCTGCTGCATAGAATGTGGGCAGATGGCACCGAGTTCCGTCCGGCCGAGGTGAAGGGCACAGCATGATCTGATCCGCCACCCTCCAAAGCCGAACGGGATCGTCCCTCACCGGACGAGGTCTGTGGAAGAAGCCGAAAATGGCTGCTGCGCAACGAGAAGCGCGTCCCAAAGCAAGGCTCTCCACTGCCAATTTGACACATGCGTGCAGCGATGCCCGATGGCATCAACCAGACTGCGAAGAGAAGCGTGACCCGGATGAGTGACAATGATCCACAAGAAAGAAGGAAAACGAGCTTGACCCAAACGCCCAATTAGAGAAGCTGCCATTCGATCTCGTGTGGTCCGGCGTCTGCTTCCCGGCCAACGAAAGTGCTCCGAACGATCACCGCAGTCTCACTGAAGGAAGTAGAGTGGCGGACAGCACGTTTGGCACATGGGCCTGCCGGTCGGCGCCGAGAAAAACGGGCGGATTGCGCCCAACCAGCGACGCAGTCATAGTGCCACTAAGGGCAGATTGGAGCATATAGTATGGACGTTCGAGTTCAAACAGGCTGGGACAATGACCCCGCAGGACGCATTCGAAATTTATCTCTTTCTCCGAATGCCAAGAACTCACTTTTCCCGCTGTTTGAAGCTGTGATGAATTCCATTCACGCCGTCGAAGACAGATTTGGCAAAGACAATCTCAGCAAGGGTGAAGTTTCGATCGAACTGCATCGCACTGAATCTGGGGATATGGAAGGCTTCACTGTTTCTGACAACGGCATTGGATTCAACGAAAGCAACCTCCAGTCCTTCCGTCGAATGGACTCACGTGCCAAGGAGAAGATTGGCGGAAAAGGCGTAGGACGCCTTGTCTGGCTCAAGGTGCTGGATGAGGTGCGCATCAAGAGCGTTTATGATGATGGGTCCAGCGGGCGTTCAGTTTCGTTTGATTTCAAAATTTCCAATCCAACGGATAACCTGACTTTCTCTCCGGCGGATCGAAGCACCGCAGGTTCAATTATTCAATTGACCCCCTACAAACGGGACTACGCTCTCCACATACCAAAGAAAGCAAGCACGATCACAAATCGGCTTTTGGCCCATTTTATCAGCTACTTCATCAACATCAGTCATCCCAAAATTACGGTCTGTGATGTAGATGCCGAGATAGACCTGTTCGACGCATTCTCAGACTCAGTTGAACGCGATGAGGACTATCGGTTCAATGTATCGGTTTCTGGTGCGTCCGAAGATTTCGTCTGCCACTGCTTTCTGCTTCCCAAAGCAATCTCTGACGACGAAAGAAGCACGAACGCACTTTACCTGGGCGCGAACGGACGTGCTGTTAAGCGGTTCGACATGGACGGGGTGATAGGCCTCAAGGCTATCGACAATAAATTCGCGTTCCTTGGATATATCGAAAGTTCGGCCCTTGATGACTCTGTGAATGATACCAGAACGGACTTCTCGTTGTCAGAAGATGAAGTTGAGAGCATCGTCGATCAGGCGAAAGAGCGCGTTAAGGAATTCCTCGCTCCCGAACTCGCTGAGATACGAGAGAAGCAGACTGGCATTGTCACCGCTCTGCGCATCGAGCACCCCCGTTTCCTAAGCATTCAAGGAAATGACGTCGAAATCGCGGAGACGCTTCATTACGGCACGAACCGGAAAGAAGACATCTTTGTAGAAATGTCCCGTCAGTCACTGCGACAGTATGAGCGCCGCAAAAACGCTTTCAAACGGTCAATTGAGAAGAAGCTGCCTGATGTGGAGGCGAAGGCCAAAGAGTATGTAGCAGAGCTGAAGCAAGAGTCCGTGTCGTCACTTGCCGAATACGTCATGAAGCGCAAGCTGGTTCTCGACGTGTTCGAAGAGAGCTTGAAATTTAAGCCCGATACCGACCAAGAATCCGAGTATGAAGACGTTCTCCACGACATAATCTGCCCCCTGAGATCCACTTCCTCGGATTTGGATTATGACGACCACAACTTGTGGATCGTTGACGACCGGCTGGCGTTCTACTCGTATTTCAATTCTGACACCCGCATGGAAAAGCAGGTGTCCGATCCTGCTCACCCGAAGGATAGGCCGGACGTTTCAATTTTCGACCTTGGCCTTGGCTTTGAGAATGAAGACAAATCGTCCCCCATCACTATCGTGGAATTCAAGCGCCCGAAGATTGACAACTACACGTTGGAGAAAAACCCCATCACGCAAGTCCGAAAGTATGTTGAAGACATGCGGAAGTCTGGCGAGGCCATCAAGTATGACGGGACACCCATCCGCTCAATCGAAGAAACTACGCCGTTCATGTGTCACATCATCGCGGATGTAACGCCCAGGCTGCGTGACGTGATGAAAGCTCTTGGGAACTTCCACCGAAAGGCGGGTTCAAACACCTATTATTCGTGGGACTCGTCCTATTCGATTTTTATCGAGGTTTCGTCTTTCAAAGACGTTCTCGAGTCCGCCAAGTCGCGCAATAGAGCGTTCTTCGAACGTATAGGGATTTCCGTATGACTACGTCTGTTTTCTGCGGATCGTTGCCGACTATGTGTGGCGCAGCGAAAGTCCGGTTCCCGCCGATTCTGTGGAAAAACTAACGTTTGCGAGCGCAGAAATAGCTATTCCAAATCCGGCGCGAACGCCTGTCCTATCAAGCTTTTCGCGTTTGCTGCGGTGCTGGAAAGATCTTCGCCAGTTTGCGGAGGTTTTGGGCGGTGGCGGCGAGGAGGAATTCGTCGTTTGCACCGCACGGCCCACGTAATCGGAGACGGCCCAAGCCGAGGATGCGTTTCAGATGGGCAAACAGCATCTCAACCTTCTTCCGAAGCTTCATTGAGACGTCGTATTGACGGGTCTTGGCGATGTTACGGGCAATGTCTCTGGCATCTTCGTGCTCTTCACGGGTGATCTTGCGCGCCTCGGCGTTGGGGCAGCATTTGGCTTTGGATGGGCACGCCTGGCAGACGTCCTTCAATGCGCGGTATCGGGCTGTGCCCTTGCCGGTCGGCCCCCGGTTCGGGTCGGAGTAGTTGCGGCGGAACTGCTTCAGGGCGTGACCCTCGGGACAGATATATTGATCGTTCTCGGCATCCCACTCGAAGTCCGACCGCGTCCATGTCCCATCGTTGCGACCAGCCTTGTCTATCACCGGGATATGGGGTGCGATCTTATGATCTACGAGCTAGCCGAGCATCGGCCCTGAGCCATAGGCGGTGTCCGCGATCAGCCGTTCGGGATGCAAATCGAATCTGGCCTTCACCCGCTCCAGCATGGTCTTGGTTGACCCAACCTCGGCCTGTCGGATCGACCTTGTGGCTTCCACATCGACAATCACGCCATGATCCGTGTCGATCAGGTAGTTGTCGGAATAGCTGAAGAAAGCAGGCCCTTTCCGGGCTGCGGTCCATTGGCTGGCCGGGTCGGAATGCGACGTGAACTTGGGCTGGACCTCGCTGGCGGCACCGAACGCGGCCTCGTCCAGTGTGTCGAGATACTCGCGAACCGCGCGGGGTGCATCCGCCGGGTCGATGCTCGCTGCGTCCCACTCTTCCTTCGGCGTCGAGTTCTGTTTGTTGGCATCGGCTTCGATCAAGCTCGCATCGACGGCCAGACGCTGACCGCTGACAAGGCCTTCTTCGATGCAGCGGGCAACGGTCGTTTCGAACAGGTGGCGGAGCAACTCGCTGTCGCGGAAACGACCGTGCCGGTTCTTCGAGAACGTGGAATGGTCCGGGACCCGGTCACTCAGATCCAGGCGGCAAAACCACCGGTACGCGAGGTTCAAATGAACCTCTTCGCAGAGCCGCCGCTCGGACCGGATGCCGAAGCAATAGCCCACCAGCAGCATCCGGATCAGCAACTCGGGATCGACGGACGCCCGCCCGGTATGGCTGTAGAAATCTGCAAGATGGGCACGGATGCTTCTCAGGTTGACGAACCGGTCGATGGATCGAAGCAGGTGGTCTTGCGGGACGTGATCCTCAAGCGAGAACTCGTAGAAAAAGGCCGCTTGCGCTTCCTGTCTCGGTCCCATCATTGCTCAACCCTCCAACTGATATGGAAAATTGAATCAGCAACTTACGCTCCGATCAAGCGCGAGTTTTTCAACAAAATACGCCCGATGCAGATTTCGAAACGCTAGTCAGGACGAATTAGACATTGATTAAGAGGTATTTTTGCCGAAGCCAGAAACGCCAAAAGGTGATCAGATTTAAGTGCACAACTTATGATAGCCTGAACCTTTGAAATCAGTACGGGGCCGCGTATTGCGGCCCCGATTGCCTTATACGGTCTCGAAGGACTCTATAGCTGTTGCGAGAAGCTGCCCGATCATAAAGAGCGTGGCACCCTCGCGCGTCGTGCGCCAGTGAAGACGATATGGGTCCATGGGCCGACGGCCGACATATGTGGCTTCCCCATCAAGGTCCTCTTTATGGGCCTGACGCAGAACGCATTCGCGCATTGTCCGGCATGCCGCCAGTCGAGCTGAATCGGTTGCGGCAGGATCGAGCATATCGTGGTAGTGAGACATGCTTGGTGAAAAAGCCGGAGCCGATGCGTGTGCCCGGAATTTCATGAGTTCCATCCATTGTGCGGCAAGCCGGGTGAGGGTGCGCGCCGTTTCGAGCGCGTTTTTCCTTTCATTCTCCATCATGCTGACCCCTTAATGCCGACAAGTCGCAGGGCCTCAAGGGCCCGTACGCCACGACTCATCGCCTCGGCGCACTGTCGCGCCACATCGGCACGCGGATCATCTGGATGCAAGCGCGCAAAGCACAGTGCTTCCTGGCTTTTGAGATCCTGCACCAGGTCGAGGTGTAGGAGGTGCTGCAAGCCCTTGAGCGCAACTCGACGCGCAGACAGGTCGCGCCCTTCTCGTGCGGCTTTGACGACGGATCGAGCCCGCTGAGCCCAGTTCGGCCCGCCCAAAAGATAGGCGGAGGCGATGAGATGATCGCCATCCGCTTGGAGCCAGCGAAGGAACTCGCTCGCCCGGTTTATGTGTCGAAGCAAGACACGGATATCAGTAGTATGTTTCATGATCACCTCTCTGGTGTGTGCGGCCCCACTATGGGCCGCGTCAGGGGGTGTTCTTGCTCGAGGTCTTCAGGGTTGACGTTGAGGATTTGTCCAGCGCGGCCTCATCAGGAGGGCCGCGCCGGACAAATTCGACATCGTCAATGTCCAATAGGCGTGCATTTCGCTCCTCACCCAATTTTCGATGATGGAGAGCTCAAAAATAATACATTTATTCAGTAGCTTAGTAAGTTTTTAAGTTTTGATTCGCTTCTTGGCGCGAAACCATGCAAGGACCACGTCATCATATTCATGGAGACAGCAGGCCGAGCCGACCCGATGCCAATCCAATTTGCAAATCAGGCGGTTCGTCTGTAACAAAGAACAGTCATGAACAATTCCGATCAAAGCCATCAGTCATGAGCGGACCAGGAAGACTCATTCGATACTCTATTGGCCGATTTGCGTGCCCCGTGAATAGCCCTTTCGGACCGCATTACCCTTTTTCATAAACCCAGATCCTTTTCGTCACTTGTCAATGCTGCCTGTCTCCAATCCTCAACCCGCTCATCGAGAAACGATATATTCGTATTTATCGCGTCTTGCGGCGACCTGGCAAACCAGTGTCGCTGATCTTGCCTATGACATAGGGGCGCCCTTCAAGAGTTTTCTGGACCAAAAGCCTGAAGCTTTCGATGCTCTTGCTGACTGGGCTGTGCTTGATTCACAACAGATGGAGGAAATGCTCTCTTGGACAGGACGTCGGGCTGGGAACGTCCGGATGAATTTTCGTGGTGAGATCTTAGTGTCTCGGGCGCTTCGCAACCCGGAGATCAAGGGCTGTCCTGTCTGCCTTCGTGAAGATTCCGCGGCGCATGATGGGCCAGACTTAGCCGGGATGGTCATGCGCGGTGACTGGCAAATGCGGGAGGCGAATGTATGTGTGCGGCATCATCATCCCTTGGTTCCCCTGTGGACATTCGAAACGCCCCGGGATCGGTATGACTTCGCGGCGCGATTACGTGAGATCGAGACTGACATACTGACAGGACGTCTTGATAAGCTTGAAACACCTCCGTCGGCTTACGATTACTGGTTGGATGGCCGGCTTGAGACTGGTCGAGACGACACGTGGTTCAATGGGCAGCCACTTTTCACAGCAACGACGTTCTGTCGACTTCTTGGGCAAGCGGTGCTCGGAGCGGATCAGTCTGAGGACACAAATGTCCGTTTTGCGCCTCACGCCGCGGGGTTCGATGTTGCTCGACACGGCGAAACCGCCATTCGAGCGGCCCTTGACGAGATTGCGACAGCGGCGATCAGCCACCATTACGAACGCAACAAGGCCTTTGGCGTTCTATACACTACTCTTACGCGGGATTACGCGGTCGAGGAGAGTTTTGCCCCGTTCCGTCGAATTTTGCGCGAGTGTATTCTCGATCATTGGCCCATCGCGCCGGGTGAGCTGCTGCTTGGTGAAGTGGTCACCGAGCGCCGCCTGCATTCTGTCGCCACTGCTGCAAAGGAGATCGGTGTCGGTGCTCAGGTCGTCGAGCCCTTCTTGATTGAGGCCGAGGCCATCGCTCAACAGGATGATTGTACTCAAAGCCGCCGCGTCTTTGATGCACAGACGCACTCTGCGCTATTAAAGGAAATTCCGACCCTTGTCGGGCCCGCCGCCATGCGAAAGGCGATGGGGGCCACGAAGAGAGAACTCGTGGCTTTGACGGAGGAAGGCTTGCTGGTCCCTCGCACACGCGCAGCCAAGGTCAAAAGCCCATGGCGGATTTCTGATGGGACAGAGTTTGTTACAGAACTCGCTAAAATGGCGGATCCAGTCGCGGAAGATGCCGTCGATTGGGAAACCTTGCTCCTTGCCCGGAACCGGACGAAGATAAGTCTTGTGGATCTGATCGCGGCGATCCGGGAAGGGCAGCTATCTGTAGGGCAACGGGAGGGCATTCCCGGCTTTCACGGCATCGTCGTGTCCAAGAGTGAGGTGGACGATTTACCCGCCAAGTATTGGACGGGTGAGAGCACCGAAGAGATGGATGTCCCCGGCGTAATGAGTGCTGCTGAGTTCGCCCGATCCGTCGGCCTCCGGGGAAATGGACATTTCATTGCGCTGATCGAGGCGGGTCACATCCCTGCGATGCAATGCACCAACCCAAAGACAGGACGTATTCAATATCGCCTTAGCGCCGAAGACATCTCAAATTTTCACCGCCGGTTCGTTACGGTGTCGACGCTTGCCGAGGAAACTGGACACCATCGCAACACTGTGAGGAATCTTTTCTCGCGCTTCCGAGTGAGCCGATTCAGTACGGACGGACAGGATTTTGGGCTGATCTATCTGAGGTCGGAGGCGTCCAAAGCGCTCGCGTAACGAAGGGGCCGTGGCATCTTTGGATCGTGAACGTGTGAACCTCCATGTTTGCCAGAAAAGATATTTAGCGCCCCCTCGTCCCAAAAGTTGTATGCCTTTCAAACACTTGAAAGAATTTCTCCGTGATTTTGAAAATAAATCTTGACAGGGGTGCGCACGAAAAGCTGCCATTTTGCGCACGCTTATGCCCCTTTGACATTTAAATAAACTGGCGATCCCGCGAGGACTCGAACCCCGAACCTGCTGATTAGAAGTCAGCTGCTCTATCCAGTTGAGCTACGGGACCGCTGATTTCTCGTTTAGCCGTGGTTGCAGGCAAGATCAAAGGCAAATCGCTCGTGCTTCAGGCGAAGGGATCGTCCGGGTAGCCGACGCCGGCGAGATAGAGGCCATGGGGCGGGCAGACCGGGCCGCAGGCGGCGCGGTTGCGGGCCTCCAGAGCGTCTTTCACCTCAGCGGGAGCCCAAGCGCCTGCGCCGACCCGTTCCAACGTGCCGACAAAGCTGCGTACTTGGTTGTGCAGGAAGGAGCGGGCGCGCAGGTGAACGTGGAGCTCCGGGCCTGCGAGCCCCTGCACCTCGGAAATGTCAAGTGCGTCGAGGGTTTTGACCGGGCTTTTCGCCTGACAGATGGTCGAGCGGAAGGTGGTGAAATCGTGGTGGCCGATGAGGTGTGCGGCGCCTTCGCGCATGGCTTGCGCATCAAGGCGTTGTAACACTTGCCAGACCAGGCCCTTGTCATGGGTGGCAGGTGCGCGGCGCATCAGAAGGCGGAAGAAATAGCGCCGTTCGAGAGCGGAAAACCGGGCGTGCCAGTCATCTTCGACCTGTGCGCAATCGACGATGGCCACGGGAGCGGGCTTGAGGTGGTAATTCAGTGCCTCGGACAGGCGAAACGGCGACCAGTCTTTCTCCATGTCGCAATGTGCCACTTGCGCCAGGGCATGCACACCCGCATCGGTGCGTCCTGCGGCGGCGATGGTGTGCTCGCGCGGTTCCAGCTTGGCGAGCGCCGTTTCAATCGCGCCTTGCACGGAGGGCTGATCGGCCTGCCGTTGCCAGCCCGCGAAGGGGGCCCCATGGTATTCGACTTTGAGCGCATATCTGGGCATGGGGCGAGCCATAGCGCGGCCCGGATGGGGGAACAATCCCCCAAAGCTCCCCTCTGGTATCGCGGGGGGCGGGGGGCTATCTTCTTGGCAAGACGGGCAAAGGGGCAGGTCATTTGATCATTACCGATATCGCTGATGGCCTATCGCGGGGCGTTGAGAATGTAACCGACACCCTGTCGGAAGCCTTTTTCGAGCCGGTAATCCGGCTGGGCGTGACGGGCCTTTCCCGCGCGGGCAAGACGGTTTTCATCACCTCGCTTGTAGCCAACCTGATGGATCGCGGGCGGATGCCCGGGCTTTTGGCTGCCGCCGATGGGCGGATCAGTGCGGCCTTCTTGCAACCACAGCCAGACGATACCGTGCCGCGGTTCGATTACGAGGCGCATTTGGCGGCCTTGACCGGGGAGGCGCCCCGCTGGCCCGAAAGCACACGGGCCGTGTCGGAATTGCGTCTGTCGCTTCGGGTGCAGCCCACGGGGTTGCTTGGCGGGCTTTCCGGCCCGCGCACAGTGCATCTGGATATCGTGGATTATCCCGGTGAGTGGTTGCTTGATCTGGCACTTTTGGACAAGACCTATGCCGAGTGGTCCGAGGATGTATTGCAGCGGATCGGCGCGCGTCCACAGGCTGAGGCCTATCTTGCGCAGGCCAAGGCGACGGATACGGTAGACAAACTGGAAGAGCCCGTGGCGCAGGGCTTGGCACAGGGCTTTACCGAGTATTTGCAGGAGGCCCGACTGGCGGGGTTTTACGACTGCACTCCGGGGCGTTTCTTGCTTCCCGGCGATTTGGCGGGTTCCCCTGCGATCACTTTTGCACCTTTGCCCGCGCCAGATAACCCACCGCGCAAATCGCTGTGGCGGGAAATGGAGCGGCGGTTCGAGGCCTATAAGGGGCAGGTGGTCAAACCCTTCTTTCGCGATCATTTCGCGCGGATCGACCGGCAGGTGGTTCTGGTTGATGCGCTTGGCGCCATTCACAGCGGCCCGCAGGCGGTGGAGGATATGCGGCGCGCCATGGCGGACATCCTGAGCGCGTTCCGGCCCGGCAAGAACGCCTTTCTGTCGCGTTTGTTGCTGGGGCAGCGGGTCGAGAAAATCCTGTTTGCCGCCACGAAGGCCGACCATTTGCATCACAGCCAGCACGCCCGCCTTACGGGGATCATGAATGCCCTGATGCGCGAGGCCCGGGACCGGGCGGATTTCGCCGGGGCCGAGACGCAGGCCATGGCCTTGGCCGCACTTCGGGCTACGGTGGAGGAAACCATCGATCATGATGGCACGCCATTGGATTGCGTGCGTGGGCGGCTGTTGAGTAGTGGCAAGCAGGCGGCGTTTTATCCCGGCGATCTGCCCGAAGACCCCGCGCGCCTGTTGGGGCCTGCACGGGAGGGCGCGGAAACATGGTTGGACGCCGATTACGAGGTAATGAGTTTCGCGCCTGCCAAACTGTCTCTGAAACCCGGGGAGGGGCCGCCGCATATCCGGCTGGACCGTGCGGCGCAGTTCCTGATCGGGGATAAGCTATGAGGCTAGGACAGGGGCATATCGGCCATGTGCCAAGGCTATTGGCGATCCTGTGGGCCTTCACGCGGGGGACTGCATGGTTGCCAAAGGTGCGCTCCCCTTTCACTGATCTACGCGTGATGTGCACGGTAATCCGGCGGGGTTGGGTGCGGGTGGCCTTTGATGGGGCGTGGCCCGTTGGGTTCATCGCCCGCGAGGGCAGCCGTATTCATGCGCTTTACGTACACCCCAAGGCCCGGGGCCGCGGGGTAGGCCGGGCGTTGTTACAGGACGCCAAGGCACAGGCGTGTCAATTGGACCTTTATGTTTTGCAGCAAAACCATGGCGCTTGGGCCTTTTATGCGCGCGAAGGCTTTGCCGAGGCGGGCCGTGGCACCGGCGCGGGCAATGACGAAAACCTGCCTGATATTCGCATGATCTGGTACGCGCGGGAGGCGCTTTGACATGACAAAGGGGCCGATCCTCATTGATCTGGAGGGCAAGGAGGCCGCGCCGGGGCCGGATAGCGCGCCACCCGTGCCTGACCCGGAGATGCCCGTACCGCCCGAGGGCCGCGCGATGCAGGCGGTTGCCACCTTGGCGGCGCGCCGCCCATCTCGCTTGGCGCGGCTCTTTTGGGGGCTTTTGCTGACTATTCTGGGGGCGGTCGTTTCGGTGGCGGCGTGGGATTTCGTGACCGGATTGATTACCCGGGCGCCGGTTTTGGGTTATGCTGTAACCGGTTTGATTTCTGCGTTCCTTTTGGTGCTGATCGTGATCGCCCTGAAGGAGCTGGCCGCCTTTTCCCGGCTGTCGCGGATTGACCGCCTGCATCGACAAGCGGAAGAGGCGCTTGGCGAAGAGGATTTGGGCAAGGCGCGGGCCGTGGTGCGCGACCTGACCGCGCTTTACAAGGGGCGGGAGGATACCCGCTGGGGCCGCGATAAACTGTCGGACTTGCAAGCGGATCAATTCGATGCCTCCGCGCTTCTGGGTTTGGCCGAGGTAGAGGTTCTGGCCCCCTTGGATGCCGCCGCCGCGCGTGAGATCGAGGCCGCCGCGCGGCAGGTCGCAACCGTTACCGCCGTTGTGCCGCTGGCCATGGCCGATGTCGTCGCGGCGCTCACGGCAAACCTGCGGATGATCCGGCGCATTGCCGAGATTTACGGGGGGCGGTCTGGAACGCTTGGCAGCTGGCGGTTGGCCCGGGCGGTGATGACACACCTGGTGGCCACGGGCGCCGTGGCCGTGGGCGATGACCTGATCGGCTCGGTCGCTGGGGGCGGGGTCTTGTCGAAAATCTCACGCCGCTTTGGCGAGGGCGTGGTCAACGGGGCCCTGACCGCGCGGGTTGGTGTGGCGGCGATGGAAGTTTGTCGCCCCTTGCCGTTCACGCGGGGCAAGCGGCCTTCTGTCACCGGCTTGGTCAAGCGGGCTTTGGCCGGGTTGTTCGGCCGGGCCGCGTGATGCGTTTCGGCAATGGCCCCTGCCCATCTTTCGTGTTAGGCCAAAGCCATGAGCCAGATGCCCTCCAAAGACGAGATCCTGCAATGGATTTCGGATAACCCGACCCTCACCTCGAAACGCGATATCGCCAAGGCCTTTGGCATCAAGGGCGCTGCGCGGATCGACCTCAAGCGTATCCTGAAAGAGCTTGAGGAGGAGGGCCATCTGGAAAAGCGCAAGAAAACCTACCGCGACCCGGACAAACTGCCGCCGGTGAGTGTCTTGCAGGTGTCGGGCATGACAAATGACGGGGAGCTTCTGGCCAAGCCCTTGGAATGGCATGGCGAGGGGGTGGAGCCTGTGGTGTTGATGATCCTGCGTGCCAGTGATCCTGCACTTGGCGAGGGCGACCGTATCTTGGCCCGGTTGCAAGAGGTAAAGGGCGAGGACCACCATTACGAGGCGCGTCTTATTCGCCGGATCGGGGCCAACCCGCGCAAAGTTCTGGGGATATTCCGCAAGCGATCTGAAGGCGGGCGGATCGTGCCTATCGACAAGGGCGACGGCAAGGAATGGCAGGTGCCCGACGATGCCACCGGCGGGGCCAAGGATGGCGAGTTGGTGGAGGCCGAACAATCCGGCCCCAAGGGCCGGATGGGCCTGCCGCGCGCGCGGGTGGTCGAGCGCTTGGGTGACCCGTCCGAACCCAAGGCAGTGTCGCTGATCGCCATTCACCAACACGGCATCCCCGATGATTTCCCCGACGAGGTGATCGCCGAGGCCGACCGCATGAAACCCGCAGGCCTTAAGGGGCGCGAGGATATGCGCGATATGCCGCTTGTCACCATCGACCCAAGCGATGCGCGTGACCATGACGATGCGGTGTGGGCGCATGAGGATGACGACCCCAAGAACGACGGCGGCTATGTGATCTGGGTCGCGATTGCCGATGTGGCGCATTACGTGACGCCGGGCAGCGCGCTGGATGGTGAGGCCCGCAAGCGCGGCAATTCCAGCTATTTCCCCGACCGCGTGGTGCCGATGCTTCCGGATCGGTTATCGGGCGACCTGTGTTCTCTGCACGAAGGGGTGCCGCGCGCCTGTATCGCCGTGCGGATGCAGATTGCACCCAATGGTGAAAAGGTGGGGCACCGATTTGTGCGGGGGCTGATGCGCTCGGCCGCTTCACTGAATTATCAGCAGGTGCAGGCGGCCATTGATGGGCAGCCGGATGACCAATGCGGCCCGCTGATGGAGGATGTGATCCGCCCACTTTACGGCGCCTATGCCGCACTTGAAAAGGCGCGTGCACGGCGGCAGCCGCTGAACCTCGACTTGCCGGAACGCAAGGTTGTATTGAGCGAGGAAGGCAAGGTTTTATCGGTGAATTTCGCCGACCGCTTGGATGCCCATAAGCTGATCGAGGAATTCATGGTGCTGGCCAATGTGGCCGCCGCCGAAACCCTGATCGCCAAGAAATCGCCGCTACTGTTCCGGGTGCATGAAGAACCTTCGCCTGAGAAGCTGGACACCCTGCGCGATGTGGCCGAATCTGCCGGTCTGACGCTGGCCAAAGGGCAGGTTCTGAAAACGGCGCATCTCAATGCGCTGCTGGAGGCCGCCGAGGACACCGATCATTCCGAAGTGATCAACATGTCGACCTTGCGGTCGATGACGCAGGCCTATTACGCGCCCAGCAATTTCGGCCATTTCGGCCTTGCCTTGCAGGCATATGCGCATTTCACCTCTCCAATTCGGCGCTATGCGGATCTGGTGGTGCACCGGGCGCTGATTACGGCACATGGGTGGGGCGACGATGGCCTGCGTCCTCAAGACATCGACAAACTGGAAACCACGGCGCAGCATATTTCCGATACCGAACGCCGCTCTATGACCGCCGAGCGGGATACCACTGATCGCTACCTTGCCGCCTTCCTGTCGGAACGCGTGGGCGAGGAATTTTCCGGGCGGATCAATGGCATCGCCAAGTTCGGGGCCTTTGTGAAGCTGGATGAAACCGGGGCCGATGGTTTGATTCCGGTGCGGTCCTTGGGCCGTGAGTATTTCCATTTCGACCGCGACGCCGGGACCCTGATGGGGGCCGATACTGGCCTGACCATCCAATTGGGTCAACGGGTGACGGTTAAATTGTCAGAGGCGGCGCCGGTGACGGGCGGTATCGCGCTTGAACTGATCAGCATCGAAGGCGAGAAGATGCCGCGTGGCCCGGTCAAGGGGCGGGGCAAGCCGCCCCGGCGCAAGCAGGCAAAGGCCAAGCGCAAGGCGGATAAGGTCAAGCGCAAGGTCAAACGCAGCAGGCGTTAGGTTTGTCGGCGATGTTTCGCGGCGGTCGGTAAGTTGTCTTTCGATTCTAGGTTAATCGCGCTACCATAGCTCAAAACCCAGAAACAAAGGGGTCGAGCAATGAAAAATGGTGGTGTCTGGTCCGCGATCGTGGCCATGTTGTCCGTAGCAGTGGCGCATGCGGCGCCGGTTGAAACCTCCTTGCGACCACAGGCCAGACCGGGATCGGGCTTGATCAGCGAAGCGGCGGTCATGGTCATCGACACACCGGTCAGCAGTTTGCGGCCAGTGGCCCGTCCTGCGGATTTATCCAATTCTTCCAACGTGATACAGGTTTCCACCTCGAATAGTGCCTTTCAACGGTGGATCGACGGGTTCCGCGGTCGGGCACGTGCGCAAGGTATCAGTTCACGAGTGTTCGACCAGGCTTTTCGTGGGGTGCGGTACAACACAAGCGTGATCCAGAAGGATCGTAACCAATCGGAATTCACCAAGCAGATATGGGATTACCTCGATAGTGCGGCCAACCCCAAACGGGTGCAGGACGGGCAACGGATGCTGCGCCGTTATAGCCGGGCCTTGAACGCGATCGAGCGACGCTATGGTGTCGAGAAGGAGGTGGTGCTGGCGGTGTGGGGGATGGAAAGCTCCTATGGCGACAGGCGCGGTACCTTGCCGGTGATCGAGTCCCTGGCGACCTTGGCCTTTGACGGAAGACGCGGAAAATTCTTTGAATCTCAATTGGTTGCGGCATTGAAGATTTTGCAAGCCGGGGATGTGACGCCGGGCAATATGAAAGGGTCATGGGCCGGGGCCATGGGCCACACGCAGTTTATCCCGACATCCTATGAAGCCTATGCTGTGGATTTCACCGGCGATGGAAAACGCGACATCTGGTCGGATGACCCGACGGATGCCCTGGCCTCGACGGCGGCTTATCTGAAACGCTTTGGCTGGACCAAGGGGCAGCCTTGGGGGGTGGAGGTGAAAGTGCCCCGGGGGTTCAGTCCGGGGCGTGCGAAGCGGAGCAACACGGCAATGCCGTCTTACTGGGCGACACAAGGTGTTGTGGGTATGCATGGTAAACCCATACGAGATTTTGGGTCGGCGTCGATCATGCTTCCGGCGGGAACGCGGGGACCGGCGTTTATGGTGTTCGATAATTTCCGGGTGATCGAACGCTACAACAATGCCGATGCCTACGTGATCGGGGTGGGCCATCTGTCGGACCGGATCAAGGGTGGCCCGCCCATTCAGGCCAGCTGGCCGCGCGGGTATAAGCCGTTGAGTTTCAATGAAAAAAAGGAGCTTCAGCGACGTCTGAAGCGCAAGGGATTTGCCATTGAGAAGATCGACGGGCTGATCGGGCCGAACACGGTTGGCGCGATTCAGGCGTTCCAGCGGTCGATCGGTGTGAAGGCGGATGGCCATCCCAGTCAGACGGTTCTGGGGCACCTGCGCCGCCGCTGAGAATTTTCGTACGAGTCGTACGTTTACCCCCCGAGTTTCGTACGAAAATCAGGGGGTGGCGAAAAAGTTTCGTACGAAACTCGGAAGGGGCGGGCCACCGCGCACCCCGATTTACCTTTTGGCAAGATTGTCCTGTCAGCGTGGCGATGTGAAGATTCGGCACCACCGAGGCAAAAGGGCATGGATATGATACGGCGATAAGGTTTTTCACGGCCGCGGGTGTTGCGGTTTGCAGGGACCACCCCGGAAACATTGTACCACTGTTTCAAGCGCCTGTTCGGACGGTTCGGCAAAGCCCATGCCGCCGCAGGCGTTGATGTCGAGTTGATAGCTGTTTCCGGTATCGGAACTGCCCGAGGTGCCGGCGCCCGATTGCCCATCGGTTCTGCGCAGGAAGGCGAGGTAGGGCGTGCCGGATTCGGCGCTGGCGCACCATGGCCCGAGGCATTGGACATTGAAGGTGATCGGGCGGGTGAAGGGCGCGACAAACCCTTTCCGCGTCAGCGCCTGACCTTCGAGCCGTGCGGGGATAAGGGTGTTCGGCGGTGTCTTCTGCTGGTTTTGCCAATCGGTTTTTGGCAGACGCGACTCATCGAAGGTCAGGGTGCCATGGACGACGATATAGGTATCGTCGGATTGGGCGGCCTGTTCGTAGGTCCGGGCGACATCATGGGGCAGGCAACTGAGCGCGTGGGCCGGGGCAAACGGCAGGCTGCATAGCGACAGGACGGCAAGCCCGGCGGCTGGCCGCAACCGGCCTTTTGACATCAACCCGCCCAGACGGCTTAGGGTAAACGCGGTCATTGCGTTGTGAAGGCGATGGAGAAAATCGCCATTTGGGAAAAGCGGATCGCGGAAGGTGGCGGTCTTACTCATAACAGGCTCTTAGACAATTGACACGGTCAGGATGCCACGGCGCGACAGGCAAGGAAAGCGGGGCGGCAAGAGCTTGCCAATTGAAGGGCATGCGATTTTGACCCGTACTCGGCGGCCCCGGCGAACGGCGCAACCGCCTTGGGCGCAGGACCCATTAGGGCCTGCGCCTAGAGCCGCGTTTCGAACTCGGTCAGAACGTGGTCATAGACCGCGCGTTTGAACGGCACGATCTGATCCAGCAGGTCCTTGGGGGCAATCCAGCGCCATTGGGAAAACTCGGGGTGCTCGGTTTCGATGTCGATGTCGCTGTCAGCCCCGTGAAACCGCAACAGGAACCACTTTTGCTCTTGCCCTTTGAAACGGCCCTTCCAGATGCGCGGCACGATGTCATGCGGCAAGTCATAGGGAACCCATTCGGTGGTTTCGGCCTCGACCGTCACCAGGTCGGATTTCACCCCGGTTTCTTCCCAAAGCTCACGCAGGGCGGCATCGCGCGGGTCCTCGCCCGGATCGACCCCGCCCTGGGGCATTTGCCATGCGGGTGCCTCGCTGTCGATGCGCTGCCCGGCAAAGACCTTGCCCGCCGTGTTCACAAGCATCACGCCCACGCAGGGGCGATAGGGCAGTTTGGCGATCTCTTCGGGTGTCATGGCGGCCTCGTGGATAGCATTCGCCCATTACATGCGGTGTGCCGTGCCCGGGGTCAACCACCCTTGCCATTATCGGCAAGCCATGCCTCGAAGCGGCGTTGCCGCAGGTTGGTGGTGTGGCTGTGCCAGAGGCTGTCGCGGACAAGATAGGTGGGCCCGTGTTGCGGCGCATTGGGCAGGTGGTCGCGCATCGGGATGCCGGTGCCCGGTTGAAGCCCGATGCGGGGCAGGGCGCTTTGCCGTGCGGGGCCGTATGGAATCCGCTCGGACAGGCGGGCCATGGTCTCGGGCCGGGTGGCGAACCGCAGGAAGGCGCGGGCGGCCTCGGGGGCATCGGTGGTTTTGGCGATGCCCCAGACCTCGTACCCGATGATGCGCCCGTGCCAGACCACGCTGAGCGGGTCGCCCGCCTGTTGCGCGGCGAAAAAGCGCCCGTTGTAGCCACTGGCCATGCTGGCGCGGCCGTCGGCCAGAATGCGGGGCGGGTCGGCGGCATCCTCCCACCAGATGATATGATCGCGGATCTGGTCGAGTTTGCGGAAGGCAAGGCGCAACCCACGATCGGTGCTGAGCAGGTCATAGACCTGCGCGGGGGGCACGCCCTCGGCCAGCAGGGCCCATTCGAGGATGTCGTCGGGGCTTTTGCGGATGGCGCGTTTGCCGGGAAAACGGGCGGTGTCGAAGAAATCGGCGATGCTGGTGGGCTTGATGCCGGGGAAGGCATCGGGGGCATAGGCCATGACCGTGGCAAAGACGTTTTGCGGTAGCGAGCAGCGGCGCAGTTTTGCCGGCGCGAAATCCGATGGCGCCTTGGTGAGGGCGGCATGGTCGAGCGGGGCAAGCAGCCCCGCGTCGCAGGCGGTGATCGCCGTGGGTTCAAGCATGTCGATCACGTCCCAGCCTTCGGCGTCTGCGCGGGCCTTGAGGGCGGTCAGGCTGCCGTCGTAGCGGGCGGTGGTGATCTCGATGCCGGTCTGTGCCGTGAAGGGGGCGAAGATCGCCGTGGTTTGCGCGGCCTCGTAGGCGCCGCCCCATGTGACGACGGTCAGCTCCTCGGCCTGTGCGGGCGTGGCGAGGAGGATCAGGAGGGCGCTAAAGAACCGCATTTTCTTCGCGCCTCAGGGATTGGGAGATGTCGAGGTAGGCTTCGATCACCGAGGCCTCGGAGACCACGCCGATGAGGGCCCCGGTTTCGCTGTTGACCACGGGGATGCCATCGCCGATGAACCCGCGCAGGGCCTGCATGGCATCGAGCACGGTGGTGGCTTCATTGAAGTGCAGGGCGGGTGGTATCAGGGTTTGGCCCCCCTGCGGCAGGACCCCGAGGAAGCGCCCCGCGGTGTCGGTGATATAGGCCTCGGACCATGGTGAGGCGGCGAGGCGGGCCTGGATGATCTCCGGTGGTTCGTTGTTTGTCGCGCGGATCATGTCGGTGGTCAGGCAGGTGGTGATGGGCATGGCCTCTAGTCGTGCCCGGTCGCGTCCTGCCGACAGGTCGGTGCCGCGCCGGGCCAGTTGCACGTCGAACAGCGAGCGGCCAAAGAACCGGTGCGCGATAAGGTTGGAAAAGACCACGGCGACCATGGCGGCGATGGTAATGTCATAGTTGCGGGTCAGTTCGAAGACGATGAGGATGGTGGTGAGCGGCGCGCCGATCACCGGGCTGGTCAGGGCCATCATCCCGCAGATGGCATAGACCGCGATGCCCGAGGTGGGCAGGAGCCCGGTGCCGTCCACGGCGGTCCAGAACAGCGCGCCGAAGAGGATCCCGATGAGGAGAGCGGGGCTGAAGACGCCCCCGGCGAAGCCGAAGCCGATGCAAAGCGCGGTCAGCGTGATCTTGGCCGCGACCAGCACCGCCAGTTCCCCCGCGCCGAAGGCCCCTTCGATGGTGGCAAAGCGCAGCGCCTCCTTGCCGATCCCCAGGACATCGGGCAGCCAGAGCGCCGTCAGGCCAAGTGCCATCCCCGCCACGGCAGGGCGCAGGACTGCGGGAAGGCGGCTTTGCGCGGCATGGGCCGCCACCCGCAGGATCAACCGCATGAAGACCATGGCCAGCGCGGCACACAGCAGGCCAAGGGCCCCGAAAAGCACGAACTCATAGCCATGTTGCACGCCTTCGAACTGCACCAGAAACAAGGCGGGCCGTTCGAAGACCACATTGGCCAGAACATAGCCGGTGACCGCCGCAACCGTGGTCGGTGCGAAGGCCTGCGTGGAGTAATGCCGCAAGACGACCTCATGGGCAAAGACCAGCCCCGCCACCGGCGCGTTGAAGGCCGTGGCGATGGCGGCAGCCACCCCGCAGGCCACACCGATCGCCGGCAGGTTCGGCACCCCCAGCCGCAGCCGCCGCACCAGCCCGCCCAGCATCGCGCCAAGGTAAACCATCGGCCCGTATTGCCCCACCGAGGCCCCGAACCCGAGCGATACCATCGCCGCCAGGGTCGAGGCCGCGCCGCTGCGCAGGTCGGGCAGGGGGCGCTCGAACTGAACCGCCTCGATCACGTCTGGCGGCCCCAAGACCCGGCCTGCCGACGATAAATACCTCCAGATCAGCGCCACGATCAGCCCCCCAAGCGCGGGGACGGCCACGGTGGCCACGGGCACCAGCATCCCGGCATCCTCGTATTGCACCCGTGCGCGCGGCGCGATCAGCAGAACATCGTTGAGCCACAAAACCGCATCGGTCAGACCGAT
The DNA here is from genome assembly GCF_009669325.1 of Roseovarius bejariae. NCBI lineage: Bacteria > Pseudomonadati > Pseudomonadota > Alphaproteobacteria > Rhodobacterales > Roseobacteraceae > Roseovarius > Roseovarius bejariae. The sequence continues at coordinate 1,195,172 of NZ_SZWE01000001.1, read as the reverse complement.
GGCCGCAAGCGAGGCCGCCCCCCCGATGACAAGCGCGCAAAGCATCAAAACGATCGCGCGGCGGGCGGGCGAGGCCACGTCTGGCGGGGTGGAGGGTCGGTCAGGCACCATGCCGACACTCTTCCGCAAGTGCCGCGCCGGTGCAATGGTACAGGTCTTCATCTTTCGCCAAATACTCCCGCCGGAGGCATCCCACACCGGCCACCCGCACCAAGGCCCGTGCAGTGCGCCCCGCCCGCCGCAGGCGCCGAGGTTCCCGCCGAAGGCGGAAACCGAGATCACACCCCCCCAAACAAGAACGGCCCGCCGGATGGGGCGGGCCGTTGAAAAGAAGGACCTGAACGCTTACTCGGCGTCGCCGCTCAGCGTGGTGAGGCCCTTGAGGATGTCGATGGCATAGGCCAGTTGATAATCCTCTTCACGCAGCTTGGCGGCCTCCTCGGCACGGGCGCGTTCCTCTTCGATCTGGCGAATCTCGTCTTCGCTCAGGCTGTCGTTGTCGAGGCTGCCGCGCAGGTCGGCCTCGAAGCGGGTGCGGGGCGTTGTGCCCTCTTCCTCGTCTCCGCTTTCCGGCGCCCGGCGGGGTTGTTCGACCACGATGTCGGGCGAGACGCCCAGCGCCTGGATCGACCGGCCCGAGGGGGTGTAGTAGCGCGAGGTCGTCAGGCGCATCGCGCCATCGCCCCGCAGCGGCATCACCGTCTGGACAGAGCCCTTGCCGAAGCTCTTGGTGCCCACGACCACCGCGCGGCGGTGATCCTGAAGCGCCCCCGCCACGATTTCCGAGGCCGAGGCCGAGCCGCCGTTGATCAGCACGACCATGGGTTTGCCGTCGATCAGGTCGCCCTCGGTGGCGTTGAAGCGTTCACCGTCCTGCGGATCGCGTCCGCGGGTCGAGACGATTTCACCTTCATTCAGGAAAGCATCCGAGACCTTGATGGCCTGTGTCAGCAGCCCGCCGGGGTTGTTGCGCAGGTCAAGCACGATGCCATTGACGTTTTCCGCCCCGCCCGCGGCCTCGAACTCTTCTTTCAGGCCGTCGGCAAGGTTGTCATAGGTCTGGTCGTTGAAAGTGGTCACGCGCAGCACAACGGTTTGTTGTTCGGTGCGGGCCCGCACCGCCGTCAGCTTGATGGTGTCGCGGATGATCGACAGGTCGAAGGGTTCGGCCTCACCTTCGCGGACCACGGTGATGACGATTTCGCTGCCCACCGGGCCGCGCATCTTTTCAACCGCTTCGTCCAGTGTCAGGCCGAGAACACTTTCGCCATCGACATGAGTGATGAAATCGCCCGCTTCGACGCCGGCATCATCCGCCGGGGTTCCGTCGATGGGCGAGACCACTTTGACGAAACCGTCTTCCTGCGTGACCTCGATGCCCAGACCGCCGAATTCGCCGCGGGTTTGCACGCGCATGTCGGCGGCGTCTTGCGGGCTGAGGTAGCTGGAGTGCGGGTCAAGCGACGTGAGCATGCCGTTGATGGCCGCTTCGATCAGGTCGGCCTCGTCAACCTCTTCCACGTATTGCGAGCGAATCCGCTCGAAGATGTCGCCGAAAAGATCGAGCTGTTCGTAGACATTGGTTTGCTGTTTGGCTTCCTGCGCCAGCAGGGGGGCGGCCACCTGTGTGGTCACGACGATCCCGGCCAGTATACCGGCGGCGGCGGCCATCAGGAATTTCTTCATGGTGCGGTTATCCTTCGTCTGTCTTGAACCACTGGGCGGGGTCCACGGGTGAGTTGTTTTCTCGCACCTCTATATAGAGGGTTTCGCTATGTTCGGCACCCGTCTCTTGGAGAGAGGCGGATGAAATCAGGTCGGCATCGGGGGCCGTGCCGCCCATCAGGCCCACCGGGCTGCCGCCCGGCAGGACCTGTCCGGTGTCACCATAGACCACGTCAAGCCCGGCAAGCACCAGAAGAATCCCGGCTTGCGGTTCGAGGATGATCACGTTTCCGTAATCCAGGAGCGGTCCACGATAGCGGACGGTTGCGGGGGCCGGTGTGGTCACAAGGGCGCGGGGCCGTGTGGCCATGACGATGCCGGGCCGGGCGATGCCGGCGGCGTCCTGTTCGCCCGCGCGGCGCAGGATGCGGCCCTGGACGGGCAGAGGGAGGTGCCCCTTGCGATCCGCGATTCCCGGCAGGCTGCCCGGCGCTTCGTCCACGGCGATTTCGCTGAGGCCGCTGGCAAAGCCTTCGAGGGTTTCGGTCGAGGCGATCAGCAGCGCGGTTTTGACCGGGTCTTCGGTGAAGCGGCGCGGCAGGTCGGTGCGGTCGGCCACCGCCTGGCTCAGGGTTGTGCGGGCTTTTTGTGCGCCTTGCAAGCCCTTGGCCAGTGTGTCGGCGGCGGTTTCTTGCAGGCCGCGCAGGATGGCGACTTCGTTCAGTCGTTCGCGCAACTCGGTGGCGCGGGCGTTGAGGGCCGGGGTCACTTCGGTCAGGATCATGCCTGAGCGGGCGGTGCCCACGGGGCCGGACGGGTGCAGAAGCAGCACCGGCGCGGGCGTGTCGCCCATGGCCATCAGCACCCCCAGCAGGCGGGCCACGTCATCTTCGCGCGATTGCAATGCGCGGGTCAGGGTTTCTTCTCGGATGGCGGCCCGGCGCAGACCTTCACGCATGGCTTCCAGCCCGTCTTCGTAGGCGTGTACGGTTTCCGACAGGGCTTTCACGCGGTTGCGGGCGCCTTTGGCCTCGTCCAGCATCCGGCCCGCGCGGGACAGGCGTTCGGCGGCGGCGCGGGCGGCGTCCCCCGGGGCAGGTGCGCTCGCGGGGTCTTGCGCGGCCACGGCGCCAGCGATCAGGATCCCTGCAAGCGCGGCCAGCCCCCTCATGCGATCAGGCACTCGCCAGTCATTTCGGGCGGTTGCGGCAGGCCCATGAGGTGCAGAAGCGTCGGCGCGAGGTCGGCAAGGCGGCCGGGTTGGAGGGTTGCCCCCTCTGGCCCGCCCACGAGGATCACCGGCACCGGGTTGAGGGTATGGGCGGTATGCGGCCCGCCGGTTTCCGGGTCGATCATGGTTTCGCAATTGCCGTGGTCGGCGGTGACGATCATCGCGCCACCGGCTTTTTCCAGCGCGGTCAGCACCTTGCCAAGCCCTTGGTCCACGGCCTCGCAGGCGGCCATGGCGGCCTTGAGGTCGCCGGTGTGGCCGACCATGTCGGGGTTGGCGTAGTTGACCACGATCAGGTCGTAGCCGTCCTCGATGGCGCCGACGAAATGGTCGGTCACTTCGGGGGCGCTCATTTCCGGTTGCATGTCGTAGGTGGCGACCTTGGGGGAGGCGGCCATGTAGCGATCCTCGCCCGGTTCGGGGTCTTCCTTGCCGCCGTTCAGGAAGAAGGTGACATGTGGGTATTTCTCGGTTTCGGCGAGGTGGAACTGCCGTTTGCCCTGTTTCGCGACCCATTCGCCCAGCGTGTTGACGATGTCGCGCGCCGGAAAGACCGTTTCCATGTAGCGGTTGTGCCGGTCGGAGTATTCCACCATCCCCAGAAGCGCGGCCCAGCCGGGGCGTTGGCCTGTATCGAAGGCGTCGAAATCCGGGTCGCCTATGGCGCTGAGAATCTCGCGGGCGCGGTCGGCGCGGAAATTGAGGCAGAAGACCCCGTCGCCGTCCTTGGCGCCGTCGTAGTCGCCGATCACCGTGGCCGAGATGAATTCATCCGATTCCGAGCGGGCATAGGCGTTGGTGACGGCCGTGTGGGTATCCTTGGCGCGGATGCCCTGTCCGTGGATCATGGCCTCATAGGCCTCCTGCACGCGGTCCCAGCGGTTGTCGCGGTCCATGGCGAAGTAGCGGCCGGTGACTGTGGCCACGTGAGCGCCCTCGGGCAGGCCTTCCTGAAGGGTTTGGAAGAAGGGGCGCGCGGAACGGGGAAGCACATCGCGCCCATCGGTGATGGCATGCAGCGCCACGGGCACGCCCGCCTGCGAGATAGCCTTGGCCGCGGCGAGGATGTGGTTCAGGTGCCCATGCACCCCGCCGTCCGAGACCAGCCCCATCAAGTGCGCGGTGCCGCCGGTTTTTTTCAGTTTCGCAACAAAGGCTTGCAGGGCCTCGTTTTCGAAGAACGACCCGTCTTCGATCGCAAGGTCGATCTGGCCGAGGTCCATCGCCACCACGCGGCCCGCGCCGATATTGGTGTGGCCCACCTCGGAGTTGCCCATCTGCCCGCTTGGCAGGCCCACGTCGGGGCCATGGGTGATGAGGGTGGCATTCGGGCAGGTCTGCATGAGCCGGTCGAAATTCGGTGTCTGTGCAAGCGCGGGGGCGTTGGCCTCGGTCGTGTCCGACAGGCCCCAGCCATCAAGAATGCACAGGACAACGGGTTTCGGGGTACTCATGCTTTGCTCCTGCCTCGGGTTGCAGGGGTTCTAGCGCCTTGCGGCGGCGGGGTGAACCCCTTGCCGTCAGGTAATGTGGGGGTGCAGGGGCGCGTTTGAAACGATGATGGACGTGGTGACGCAGGGGGCAAATCCCCTGGGCTGGACGAATCGGGGGCAAACCCTTGGTTAAGAAGCAAAACCCGGTTCTGCATCGCGTCGGTTTGACGTCGGTATGACGTCGGTATGTATTGCGGGAGACTTGCGGGTTAACCGGGCGCACGGTGCGAAACGTACAAAACGTACGGGAGTTTCGTACGTGAGTTGCGACGTGCCGAAGGCGAAGACGGACAAGCGTCAGGCCATCGCCAGAGGGGCGCCTCTAAGCCTCTGGCAACTCAAGTGTGAAAACCGCACCGCCCCCCTTGCGGTCCTCGACCCGGCAGTGCCCGCCATGCGCCTGCATGACTGCCCAAACGATAGACAGGCCAATGCCCACGCCCCCTTCATGCGCGTTCGTTTTGCCGCGTTCGAAGCGATCGAAGATGACGGGTTTCATATCATCGGGAACACCGGGCCCACGATCATAGACACGCCAGCCGGGCGGCGAGGCGAGCACCTCGATTTCGATCTCGGTGCCTTCCGGCGAATGTGCCAATGCGTTCCTCACAAGGTTCCCGAGGGCAACGTTCAGCAAGCCGGCATGACCGATAGCGGGGGCTGTCCCGGCGCCTGTCACGGCAAGACTGCGGTTTTGACGCAGCGCGCGCAGGCTTTCTTCGGCGGCCAGATCAATGGCAATCCGGTTAAGATCAACGGTGGTCATGGCGCGTTCACCGGCGGCGTCGGCGCGGGCCAGTTCGATCAATTGCGAGAACAGCCGGTCAAGCCGTTCCAGATCTTCCAGAAGGTCGTTGCGCAGCGTGGTGTTTTCGACCAGTTCGATTGTCGAGCGCAGAACCGCAAGCGGTGTGCGCACCTCATGCGCGACGTTCGAAGAAAAATCGCGCTGAGCCTGATAGCCTTCTTCCAAACGGTCCAAGGCGGCGTTGACGCTGGCCACGAAAGGCGCAAATTCCGTTGGCAGGTCGGCCTTGCCCAGACGAATGTCAGGGGTGCCGGGGGCCACCGCTTTCAATTGTTCGGCGGTCTTGCGCAGGGGGGCTTGGATGCGACGGGCCGTTGCGATGGCCGCGGCCATAAGGATGACGGCCCCGAAGGCCAGCCATGCGACTTGCTCGCCGAGTTCGTAGAGTAGACTTTTGACCTGCCCCCAACCGGATTTGGGTGTTTCGGTGGACACCAGCACGGTCGTATCCTCGGGCCCCTGAACCGTCAGGGCCATGCGATTGTCGCCAAGCTTCAGGGGGGCGGACGTGGCTTGAGACAGCAGCCGTTGACGCGCGTCTTTTGGCATCTCTGCCAGTTCCCCGCCGACAACCGGTGTCATGTCGCGATCGAAGACCGTGTAACGGTAAACGCCCTTGTCTCCGCGAAACCGCAGGGCGCCGGATGTGAGGCCGAGGTCAGGGGCGTCGGTGCGGATCTGCTGTGCGATCTCTTGCGCCTCCTGACGTAAATCCAGGGCGGTCCGTTCCTGTAGGTGTTCGTAGAATTCCCAGGCAATGATGGATGTGGCCAGTATCACGCAGCCCAGAAGTGCCAGTGAAACATTCACGACAATCGACCGGAGCAACGAGCCGCGATCCCCGAAAATCCGTGTCAAAACGGGTGTCACGTTCCGTCGTCCTCCAGAACGTACCCGATGCCGCGGAGGGTTTCGATTTTCAGGGAGGCCCCGAGATCGGCGAGTTTCTTGCGAAGCCTGTGGGCGGCGACCTCGATGGCGTTCGGTGTCGGTTCGTCGTTGAAGCCATAGAGCGCATCGGCAATTGCGCTGCGCGACAGAACCCGGCCTTTGCGCCTTAGGAAAACTTCGAGAAGGTCCAGTTCACGGCGTGACAGCTTGATCTGTTTGCCGTCGATCCTGACGTCCCGTGCCACGGTATCAAGGGTCAGGTTGCCAGCCCGAAGGTGGAGCCCGAGAGCACCGCCCGGGCGGCGCAGGATGGCCCTGAGGCGGGCGATCAATTCCTCGACGGCGAAAGGTTTGACCAAGTAGTCGTCCGAACCGCCGTTGAGACCTGCGATACGGTCTTCCAGTGTATCGCGTGCAGTGCAGATCAACACAGGTATCTGTGGGCCTTGCCCGCGCAGCCGATCAAGGAGCGCCATGCCATCCGTATCGGGCAGGCCAAGATCGAGGATAGCGGCATCGTATTCGAAGCTGGCGACGGCATGGAGCGCATCGGCCGCCGTCGTGACGCAATCAACCACGAAATCGCTTTGGCGCAGGAGGGCGGCGGTATTCTGTGCCAGTTTCTGGTTATCCTCGATATAGAGTATCCGCACGGCGCGCCTGTCTCCTGACCGGGGCGGATCGAGATGTCCGGCCCCCATTGTTTCAGCCCGACCGGAAGTCTCCGGGTCTGGGGCCGTGTCAGTATCAGATAGTGTGGCGCCGGTCACAAGACCACCCTGATCACTGTCGGGCGGCGCTTGGCGGCTTGTGTGGGGCGGTGTGTTCATCGGCTCTTTCCAAGGGCAGTGTTCACGAAGAGTGCGCCGAGTCTGGGTTGTTTGCGGCGATGGGGATTGCGTTCTGACGGTCCGGTGCCGATTCCTGGGGGCGGGTATCGCATTCCGGGCTGTGGCTTTGGGATGCCCACCAGCAGCCATAATGTATGCGTTTCGGAGACCGCCAAATCAGCCAGGCCACGCCCAACAGGTCGGGAAGCCCGGCCAGACCGCGTTGCCAATTGGTATAATGTGACTGCCCGCTTGCACGGGGCGCGTGGGAGACCGGCATGGTGACAACCTCCCATCCGTCCCGTTTCATGAGAGCGGGCATGAACCGGTGCAGGTGTTGGAACCAAGGCAGGTCCAGATAGGCCTGTCGCCAGAAAACCCGGAGCGCACAGCCGGAATCCTTGCACCCGTCGCGCAGGAGTGCCCCCCGGATCGCATTGGCCGAGCGGGAGGCGAGGCGTTTGGACAGGCTGTCCCTGCGTTTTGCGCGCAACCCTTGGATCATGCCGACCGATGGCGGGGACGCCTGGAAGGTGGCGATCATCGGGCGCAGGTTTTCCGGTGGATTCTGGCCGTCGCCATCCAGGGTTGCGATAATCGGCGCGCGTGCCATTCGGATGCCGGTGCGCAGCGCGGCGGATTGCCCCAAGGCGTGTGAATGCGTCACGATTCTCAGCTGGGGCCAGTCACGCGCCAAGCTGCCGAGCAGTTGTGCGGTTTCATCGGTCGAGCCATCATTCACGACAAGCACTTCGGCGTCGAGATCACGGGCCAGCTTGCGTAAGCCGTTCAAGAGGGTCGGCAGGTTGCCGGCCTCGTTATGGGCCGGGACGACGAAGGCGATTTGCGGTGCTGTCATGGTTTGTCCTTGGTGGACCAGAGGGCCCAGTTCTCGTTGCGGTAATAGATGGTTTCGGCCGGGGGCCATGAGGGCATGGGCGCGCGTTCGGGCTGTCCCAGGATCACCCCCTTGGGGTCGCTCTTGGCGAAACGCTCGATGTCCTCGGGCGTCGTCAGCAGTTTGAACGGGTGTTGCAGGCGTCCGGCGAAATGGAAGTCGGCGTGATAGACGCTGGAGATCATGGCGATGTGGCCGTCTGCGGGGGCCAGGCGTTGGGCCAGACGGGCAGGTGACATGATGTCACCTGCCGGACCCAGGGTGTAGCACAGGTGCAGCGCGGTGATGGCCGCTGGCCCCGCGAGCATCGTCAAACCGGGCCGTAGCGCGATGACCCCCGCCACGGCCAGTAGGGGAATGGCGACGGTGATGGCGATGGGCCATGTCAGAAGCAGCGCGGCCTCGTCCCCTGCAACACCGAAGGCCAGCAGGCAGAACGCGATCGCAAGCACGATCAGAATGCTGGCGGGAATCCAGCCATGCCGGATGCGATCCGGCCAGCGCCGCGCAAGGAGTATGGCAATCCAGGGAAGCTGCGGCACGAGATAGTGCAACTGTTTCCCACTGATAAGGCTGAAGATCAGCAAAGGCCCCAGAGTGGCGATCCAGAGCAGCCGCTCGGGGGCATCCAGCGGCAGGCGTTTCCAGAAGCCCGGAAGCCACCCCCATGGAAAAAGCAAGACCGGAAGCAGCGGCAGGTAGTACCAGACCGGATGGGCATGGGCGAAACTCGAAACGGTGCGCCCGGCTGTTTGTGTCCAGAGCACGGCCTCGCGGTAGTCGGCCCCCCCCAGAACAAGCGCGGGAAGCAGCCAGAGGCCGACCAGGCCGATGCAGGCCGCCAGTGCCACGGCCACGCCCGGGACGACGCGCGGGGTGCGGGGCGCCCACAGCCACAGGCCCGCGAGGGGCGGCAGGACATGCACGAAAACGACGGGCCCTTTGCTCATGACACCGAGCGCCAATGCGGCGCCGAACAGTGCCCATTGACCAGTCTTGAATGTCTGATCTTGCGCAATGCGCCAGAGCTGCCAAACGGCCAAAACGACGGACAGGGCCAGCATCGTGTCAAAGCCGGTTTCGCCTCCGTAAAACAGAAATGCGGCGCCTGTCGTCAAGATCAGCATGGCAGCCGTGCCGGTGTCGCGGCCCAGGCCCATTGCGTCGCTCACCCGGCCGGTTGCCCACAGGGTCGCGACGGAAAAGGCGGGGGCCACGAGACGTGCTGCCGTTTCACTCACTCCTGGAAGCCAGACGAGATTCATCAGCCAGAAAAGCAGCGGGGGCTTGTGATCATAGGGGGTGCCATTCTTGAAGGGGACCAGCCAGTGATCGCCAAGCCGCATTTCCCATGCCACGGACAGATAACGGGTCTCGTCTATCGGCATCATCGGGCGCAAAAGCACGCCCGACACCATCAGGAGCGTGAAGCCGACGAGAATGTAAAACCTGTCAGGACGCGGCATCATTGAGCCGCGCACGAGAGATGAGAACGAGATTTCGCAGATAGACGATGAGACCAAGCGATTGCCCCATGATGAAAACGGGGTCCTGCCGCCATATCGCGTAGGTCAGAAGCGTGACGCCGCCCGCCAGTGATATCCACCAGAAAACGATCGGCATGACAGAGGCCCCAGCGCGTTCAGATGCGATCCACTGCACCAAGAACCGCGAGGCGAAGAGTAGCTGCCCGGCAAATCCGAGCAACAGCATCGGGGGCAATGAGAGGGTGTTCAAAGGGTCTGCTCCGTGTTCTATTCCGCGCGAGCGTGCAGAAGGCCATGCCGCGCGAGACAGACCAGAAGCAGCCCTTGCTTACAGGATGCTTACAGGTTGTAAGTGGAGCCGCATTGGGATGTGATGAGCGAACTGTTGCTTACGGCACGACAAGGCCCGCGCCCCGAGGGAGGGGGCAGGCGCGGACAACATGCCATCGCAGGGCATCGGGGCGGCGGGCCGGATTTGCCGGTGCCGTGGCTTGCATCCTGCGTGTCTTGGGCGTAGAGGCCGGATAAACGCAATATCCCAAGTCAGCGCCATGCAACTGTACCTGCCAATAGCCGAAGTCTCTGTGAACGGGCCTCTTCTGCTGTCTGTCGGGCTGGTTGTCGGGCTGTTGTCGGGGATGTTCGGCGTCGGGGGCGGGTTCCTGATCACGCCGCTTTTGTTCTTTATCGGTATTCCGCCCGCCGTTGCCGTTGCCACTTCGGCCAACCAGATCGTTGCCTCGTCCTTTTCGGCCATCCTTGCGCACCTGCGGCGCGGGACGGTGGATTTTCCCATGGGGTTCGCGTTGATGTGCGGCGGGCTGGCCGGATCGACCGTGGGGGTATATGTCTTCAACCTCTTGCGGCAGCTCGGGCAGGTGGATCTGCTGGTCAACCTGTTCTACGTGGTCTTTCTGGGCCTGATCGGCGCGTTGATGTTCATCGAAAGCCTGAACGCTATCCGTCGGGCCAAGATGCAGGGCCCGAAACCGAAAGTCAGGCGCACGCGCCGCGATTGGGTTCATGCCATGCCGCTGCGGGTCAGGTTTCGCACGTCGAAATTGTATATTTCGGTTTTCCCGCCGTTGATCGTCGGGTTTTTCGTGGGGGTGCTTTCCGCGATCATGGGGGTCGGTGGCGGCTTTGTGATCGTGCCGGCGATGATTTACATCCTTGGTATGCCGACAAAGGTCGTGGTGGGCACGTCGCTTTTCCAGATCCTTTTCGTTTCGGCCTATACCACGATGATGCATGCCTACAGCAGTCATACCGTGGACACGGTTCTGGCTGTTTTGCTGATTGTCGGCGGTGTGATCGGGGCGCAGATCGGATCAAGGATCGGGTTGTTGCTGAAGGCCGAGCAGGTGCGAATTCTGCTTGCCACGCTGGTTCTGGCGGTATGCCTCAAGCTGGGGTTCGACATGGTTCTGGAACCGGTCGAGGTGTATTCGGTGGCCGGTGCGCGGGGCATCTGAGCCGTCCTGACCGTGGTGTCTTTCTGTGAAGTTGATCCTGAAACGCACGCGCGGCGCGTTTCAGGCCGGAATTTACCCGCGCGCGATCAGCACATCCACATGCGCCGCCGCGCTGGAGGCCAGCGCGTCAAGGTCGTAGCCGCCTTCGAGGACAGAGACGACGCGCCCCTGACAGTGCTTGTCGGTGATGTCGCAGAGACGGTTCGTGACCCATGCAAAATCATCCTCAAGCAGGTTGAGTTGTGCCAGCGGGTCGTCGCGGTGGGCGTCGAACCCGGCCGAGATGATGAGAAGTTCGGGCGCGAAGGCGCCGAGGCGGGGGAAAACCCGTTCCTCATAGGTGGCGCGGAAGGTTTCGCCATCGGTCATCGGGTCGAGGGGCACGTTGATCACGTTGTCATGCGCGCCGATTTCGCTGGACCGGCCAGTGCCGGGCCAGAGCGGGAATTGGTGCGAGGAAACAAAGAGCGTGCGCGCCTCGTCCCAGAGCAAATCCTGCGTGCCGTTGCCGTGGTGGACGTCGAAATCCACAACCGCCACACGTGACAATCCATGGCGTTCCAGAGCGTGTTTGGCGGCGATCGCCACGGTGCCGAAAAGGCAAAAGCCCATGGTCTTTTGCGTCTCGGCGTGGTGGCCGGGCGGGCGCATGGCGCAAAAGGCGTTTTGCGTATCGCCTGCAAGTACAAGATCGGTGGCGCGCAGGGCGGCCCCCACCCCGCGCAGGGCGGCATTGACCGAGCCGGGAGACATCCATGTATCGGCGTCCAGTTGAATGATCCCCTCGGACGGCTCGGAGGATTTGATGTGGTCGATATGTGCTTGGGGATGCGTAAGACGCAGGTCGTCTTCGGTGGCAAGCGGGGCTTCTTCGTGGGTCAGATCCTTGCCGGCAAGCGCGGCCCGGACCCGTTCCAGCCGGGCCACCTGTTCGGGGTGGCCGGGGGGCGTGACATGCTTGAGGCCATCGTCATGGGTCAGAAGGGTGGTCGTCATGGGGATCTCCGGGTCATTCGTCGAGCGACAGGATGAACGCGGGCGCGGGGGAATGTCCAGACGGTGCTTGTTGACGGGCGCGGGGCGTGTAATCTGGACTCATGGAAGAAGACGTCAAACGGGACGGCCTGTCACGGGCCATACCGCAGGATACCCAGGAGATCGCGCTGGGCCTGTGGGAGCATGTCGAGACTTTCGCGATGGGCCTGTTGCGGCCGTGGAACGCCTATCAGGTGGCGATCGCGGTGGGCGTCTTTGTCTTTGCCGCGCTTCTGGCCAAGCTGCTGGCGCCGCGGTTTCACGATTGGATGCGCGGGCGCGAGGGCTGGCCCAAGTGGCGGATGCGCTTTCTGGTGATGATCCATCGGCGGATGCGGCTGATCCTGTTCGTGGCGATGATCTGGCCGGTGGTCTGGGTCATGCAGGCCACGACTTGGCCGTCTCGGTCCTACCTGTTGGAGGTGTTGGCGAGCCTTGCCTTGGCGTGGCTGCTGATCACGGTGGTCACGCGGTTCATCGTCAACGGTTTCTTGCGCAGCCTGGTGCGCTATGCCGCCTGGACATGGGTGACACTGAGCATTCTGGGGCTGACGGACGAAGCCGAGCGGCTTCTGGACAGCGCGGCGGTGAGCATCGGGGATATGCGCCTGTCGGTCTGGATGGTGGCGCAGGCGGTGGTGATTGTCGCCGCCTTGATGTTCGCGGCGCGATTCGTGTCGAAAACCACGGCGTCGCGCATCCGCAGCAATGACGAGATTTCGCCATCGATGCAGGTTTTGGCGGTGAAGTTCATGCAGCTTTTGCTGTATGGTGCGGCGTTTTTTATCGGCTTGCGGGCCGTTGGCGTGGACCTGACGGGGCTTGCGGTGCTGTCCGGCGCGATCGGTGTGGGCCTTGGCTTTGGCCTGCAAAAGGTGGTGTCGAACCTTGTGTCGGGGGTGATCCTGTTGCTGGATCGGTCGATCAAGCCGGGCGATGTGATCAGCCTTGGCGAGACCTTCGGTTGGATCAACAGCCTTGGGGCGCGGTACGTGTCGATCACCACCCGCGACGGGCGCGAGTACCTGATCCCGAACGAGGACCTGATCACCGGGCAGGTGGTCAACTGGTCCCATTCCAACGATTACGTGCGGTTGGATATTTATTTCGGGACGGCCTATGGCGACGATCCGCACAAGGTGCGAGCGCTGGCCATCGAGGCGGCCAAGAGCGTGGACCGGGTATTGGAGTTCAAGCCGCCCGTCTGCCATATCGTGGGCTTTGGCGACAGCAGCGTGGATTATATCCTGCGGTTCTGGATCAGTGACCCGACGGGCGGCCTGACCAATATTCGCGGCAATGTCTATCTGGCGTTATGGGACAAGTTTCAGGAGAATGACATCTCCATCCCATTCCCGCAGCGCGAGGTGCGGATGTTGGGGGATGCGGCAGATGGGGCACAGGGCATCTGAGCCTGCGCAGGGCTTTGTTGAAATGGCGGGCTTCAATTGCTACCTTATAAGTATGCCCGGCGCCGGGGCTGAGCGGCGCTTTTGCGAAGGAGGACAATGTCCTGTCTTTTACGGCTGACGCGGCACAGGCCGCCGAACAGGGGGCGCCCGTGATGGCGCCCGGCACAGGCGCGAATAGCGAGGCACAGCTTGCGCGCATCCTGAAATCCCTTGACGACGACAAGGCCGAGGACATCGTGCAGGTTGACCTGCGCGGCAAATCGGCGATGGGCGATTACATGGTGATCTGCTCGGGACGGTCGTCGCGGCAGGTCACGGCGATTGCCGAGAAACTGGCCGATGCTCTGAAGCAGGAATACGGAATCCTGTCGAAGATCGAGGGCAAGGAGGCGGGCGATTGGGTGCTGATCGACACGGGCGATGTGATTGTCCATGTCTTCCGCCCCGAAGTTCGCGATTTCTATCAGCTTGAGAAGATGTGGCTTTCCGGCGGTGCGACTTCCCCGGAGCCAGTCACCGAGAGCTGAATGAAGGTGCATATCTGCGCAGTGGGCCGGTTGCGTGCCGGCCCTGAACGCGCATTGATCGACGATTACCTGACCCGATTTGACAAGACGGGCCGAGCCTTGGGGCTTGGCCCTGTTTCCGTGCATGAGGTCGAGGACAAGAAGGGCGGCGGCATGGCGGCCGAGGCCGTACTGTTGGAGCGGGCGATTCCCAAGGGCGCGGTTCTGGTGGTCATGGATGAGCGGGGCAAGGTGATCCCCTCGCCGCAGTTTGCCGACAAGCTGGGTGCCTGGCGCGACGAGGGGCGGGGCGATCTGGCCTTTGTCATCGGCGGTGCGGACGGGGTGGACCCGGCCCTGCGCGCCAAGGCGGATTTCAAGCTGTCCTTCGGCGCGATGGTCTGGCCGCATATGCTGGCGCGTGTGATGCTGTCGGAGCAGCTTTATCGGGCGGCTTCGATTTTGGCGGGGAGCCCGTATCACAGGGTGTGATGCTGTCCATTTCGTAAATCCGCTTTAGAGCGTTTCAGGCTCAAAGGAGGGCGCATTCGCTGTCTCTCGCCTTTGGCTCGAACGCGATTGCGCCCGCACAAGACTCATTGATCCCCGAAAACGCTTTAAATCAATGCTGCGCTGCGGTATGACCCGGCCACTTTTGGAAACGGAGAACTCAGATGGGTTATAAGGTCGTCGTCGTGGGTGCCACGGGCAACGTGGGCCGCGAAATGCTGAACATTCTGGCCGAGCGCCAGTTCCCTGTGGACGAGATTGCCGTGCTGGCAAGCCGCCGCAGCCTCGGAACCGAGGTGAGCTTTGGTGACACCACCCTGAAAACCGAAGATCTGGACACGTTTGATTTCACCGGGTGGGACATGGCGCTGTTCGCCATCGGCTCGGACGCCACGAAGAAATACGCACCCAAGGCCGCCAGCCAAGGCTGTGTCGTGATCGATAACAGCTCGCTTTACCGCTATGATCCGGACGTGCCCTTGGTGGTTCCGGAGTGCAACCCCGAGGCGGTGGATGGCTATGCCAAGAAGAACATCATTGCCAACCCCAACTGTTCGACCGCGCAAATGGTCGTGGCCCTCAAGCCGCTGCACGATCGCGCGACGATCAAGCGGGTCGTAGTGAGCACATACCAGTCGGTCTCGGGCTCGGGGAAAGAGGCGATTGACGAGCTGTGGGACCAGACCAAGGCGGTGTACAATCCGACCGATGAGTATGAGGCCAAGGTGTACCCCAAGCAGATCGCCTTCAACGTGATTCCGCATATCGATGTTTTCCTTGAGGACGGGTCGACCAAGGAAGAGTGGAAGATGGTCGCCGAGACCAAGAAGATCATCGACCCGGCGATCAAGGTCACCGCAACCTGCGTGCGTGTGCCGGTGTTCGTGGGGCACTCGGAAGCCGTCAATATCGAGTTCGAGGATCATCTGGACGAGGAAGAGGCGCGCCACATCCTGCGTGAGGCGCCCGGCATCATGGTGATCGACAAGCGCGAGGACGGTGGATACGTCACGCCGGTGGAATGCGTCGGCGATTTTGCCACCTTCATCAGCCGTATCCGGCAGGACAGCACCATCGACAATGGTATCAACCTGTGGTGCGTGTCGGACAACCTGCGCAAGGGCGCGGCCCTGAACGCGGTGCAGATTGCCGAGACGCTGGGCAAGCGGGTGTTGCAGAAAGGCT
The DNA here is from genome assembly GCF_009669325.1 of Roseovarius bejariae. Classification (NCBI taxonomy): domain Bacteria; kingdom Pseudomonadati; phylum Pseudomonadota; class Alphaproteobacteria; order Rhodobacterales; family Roseobacteraceae; genus Roseovarius; species Roseovarius bejariae. The sequence goes on along the minus strand of NZ_SZWE01000001.1, from coordinate 1,179,746 downwards.
GAGCGCTTTTTTGAAGAGTCTTTTGAACGGCGGGCGCGGGGAACTGCGCCCGCCGTTTTGCGTTCCGCGTCGGCGGGGAATTGCCGTGTTCCGCGACATGCGGCTTGCCAAGCGGTGGGGGCTCTGCCCAAGTAGAACGGTGAGTTTACTGTCAGGAGGCCCGGCATGCGTTTTACCTATCCCCTTGTTTTCATGGCATTGCCGGTGGCGGCATGGGCCGAGGACATCCCCCTTCAAAGCGAGGTGAGTGCGGTCACGCTGTACCCGCAAGGGGCTACCGTGGTGCGTGAGGTGGAGTTCAGCACGCCCGCCGGGCGGCATGACTTGATCCTGACGGATTTGCCCAAAGGCACGCCCTTGGCGGCTGTGCGCGTCAGTGTCGACGGTGCAGTGATGGGGAGTGTCACGGCGCGCGATGATTTCGTGCCGCCGCGTGACCCGGATATGAGCGCCGCGCGCGAGGCGGCCCGCGCCGAGGTGGAGCGGCTGGAGGCCGCGTTGCGCGATGGCGAGGCCGATGTGCGGGCGATCCAGTTGGAGGTGCAGGCGGCCAAGGCGCGGGTGGCGTTCCTGGAGCGGTTGGGCCAGGGCGAGGCCGTGGCCGGCATGAATACAACCGATCTGCGCGATCTGGTGGGGATGATCGGCGACGAAAGCCTGTCGGCGATGCGCGCGGCCCATGAGGCCGAGCGCCGGGCCGGGGAGGCGGACCGTGCCCTCAAGGACCTGCGCAAGGAGTTGGAGGCCGCGCGCGCGGCCCTGCGCGCCTTGGTGCCCGAGAAAGAGGCGCGCGCGATGCTGGCCGTGGCCGTTTCCAGTGAGGAGGCCACGGAAGGCACGGTGCGGGTCAGCTACACCATCCGCGAGGCTGGCTGGACGCCGGTCTATGACCTGCATCTGGCACGCGAGTCGGGCGATTTGCGGATCGAACGCGGCGCCTTCGTGCGGCAGAGCACGGGCGAGAACTGGAGTGATGTGGCGATGACGCTCTCCACGGTGCGCCCGTCTGAGCAGGTGGCCCCGAGCGAGGTGTTCCCGTGGTTGCGGCGGGTCTTCGACCCCGAGAAAATCCGGCCCAAACCGTTGATGCGGAGCGAGGCCGACGCGATGGTCGGGATGGCGGCACCACAGGCCGAGCCGATGCCGGTGGAGGCCGCGCAGGCGACTTTCGATGGTCTGGCGGTGACCTACGATTACCCCGGTAATGTCTCCGTGGCCACGGGTGCGGACCGTGTGCGGCTGGCGCTGGGTACGCTTGAAACGCAGGCGCAGGTCGAGGCGCGGGCCGTGCCGTTGCATGATCCGAGCGCCTTCCTGATGGCGCGGGTCGAGAATGACATGGATGAATTGATCCTGCCCACGGGCGAGGCGATATTCTATCTGGATGGGCGTTTCATCGGCAAACAGTTCCTTGAGATGATCCCGGCAGGCGGCGAGGCAGATTTGTCGTTCGGTCCCATCGACGGGTTGCGCCTGACGCGGACGGTTCTGGGCCGTGAGGAAGGGCAGCGCGGCGTCATTACCCGCTCAAGCGATTTGACCGAAACGGTGAAGATCGAGGTGGAAAACCTGACCGGGCAGGCGTGGCCGCTGCGGGTTCTGGACCGGGTCCCCTATTCCGAACAGGAAGAGCTGGAGGTGGAATGGGAGGCTACGCCGCAAGCGAGCGAAGTGGACGTGGACGGCAAACGCGGGGTGCTGGCGTGGTCCTTTGATATAGGCGCAGGGGAGACCCGCGAGATCGGGTTGGACTATGACCTGCAATGGCCCGAGGGAAAGGTTTTGCGGTAAGGGGCATGTTCCGCCCCGCTATCGCAAGAAAACGGGGCGGTGCCGCTCAGACCGGAACGAACGCGCCTTTGCCGGGGATGTATTGTTCCACGCTGCCTTCGCCGATGTCGTGCCAGACGCCGTGCAGGCTGAGGTCTCCGGTTTTGACGGCTTCGGCGACGAAGGGGAAGGTCATCAGGTTTTCCAGTGAGACCATGACCGCCTCTTTTTCGAGTGCGCGGCTTTGGGCGTCCTCGTCGGTGATGTCCTTGACCCGGTCATAGCCGGGGCGCAGGATGTCCATCCAGCGGCCAACGAAGCTGCTTTTCTCTTCGAGTTGCGGGGCCCTGCCCGAGCACATGTCGAGACAGCCCTGCACGCCACCGCATTTCGAGTGCCCCATGACGATGATATGAGCGACCTTGAGGGCCGTCACGGCATACTCCACCGCCGCCGATGTCCCGTGCTGATTGCCATCGGGTTCATGCGGCGGCACGAGGTTGGCAATATTGCGGTGAATGAAGAACTCACCTTGATCGGCACCGAAGATCGAGGTGACGTGCACGCGGCTGTCGCAGCAGGAGATCATCATTGCACGCGGGCGCTGGCCTTCGTCTGCCAAGCGGCGGTACCACGCCTTGTTCTCGGCATAGGCCGTGGCCTTCCACCCATGGAAGCGCTGTACAAGGTAGCTGGGCAATGGGCGTGCGTTTTCCATTATCACTCTCTTCGTTCGATACCGGACCATCGATAAAGCGTATTTGTACAGAATTCGAGAGACAAAATCGGGTGCCCGGAGGCTTCGGGAAAGGATTTGGGAACCATTTTTGGGCCAGTCTGGGGTTGTCCGTGGGGGCATCACGAATGGGGTGAGAATGTGGAACAGATAACGATGTTGACGCAGAATGAAGTTGTGCGCTTTGATCCTGACCGGTTGAAAGACTTGTATGACCAACTGGGGGAACGGGGCGCGGAAAACGTGGTGTGCCGCGCCTTGGAGGAACTGGCGGCGCGGCTGTCGCATACTGAGCGGTGCTACCGCGAGCGGCGCACCGGGGATATGCGCAAATCGGCCCGCAGCCTGATTGCCATCGCCGAACAGATCGGGATGTGGATGCTGGCGCGGGTGGCGCGTGACGTGACCGATTGCATTGATGCCGGTGACGCCGTGGCGCTGGGTGCTGTGCTGGCGCGACTGTTGCGGATCGGGGAGCGATCGCTTAGCGAGATCTGGGAGTTGCAAGACCTGAGTATTTGATGACTTGCAGGCAGGCATGACTGGGCTAGGCTGTGCGCGACATTCCGAATGACAGGAGCGCGCGCCATGGGACTAAACTTTGCCACCGACACCAAGGGAGCCATTCCGCTGCATGTGGTGGGCCAAGACGCGCTGGACGATTGGATGGCAACACAGCCCGAGCGCGTTGCCGCATGGGTCAAGGCCGCGGGGTTCTCTGCCGCGCTTGGCAAGGTTCTGATGGTGCCGGGCGAGGATGGAAGCCTTGCCATGGCGATCGCAGGCTATGGCACGCCCGAGGCACGGGCGCGCGGGCGGTTTCATCTGGCGGCGGTGGCGCTGAGCCTGCCGGAGGGGGTGTATCGCTTTGAAGGGCTTCCCGAGGGCCGCGCCGAGGAAGAGGCGCTGGGCTGGCTTTTGGCGGGCTATGTCTTTGACCGCTATCGCACGCAGACCGCGCCGGGGGCCAAGCTTGTCGCCCCCGAGGGTGTCGAGGCTGCGCGTCTGGAGGCGATTGCAGCGGGGGAGTGCCTGACCCGCGATCTGATCAATACCCCCACGAGCGATATGGGCCCTTCGGAATTGGAAGCGGCCTGCGTGGCCATGGCCGCACAGCACGAGGCCGAGATCGAGGTGATCCGGGGCGACGAGTTGTTGGAGCGGAACTTTCCCCTGATCCATACCGTGGGGCGGGCTGCCGCGCCCGGCGCCGCGCCGCGATTGATCGACATGCAATGGGGTGTGGCCGGGCCGTTGCTAACCCTTGTCGGTAAGGGGGTGTGTTTCGACACCGGCGGTTTGAACCTCAAGCCCGGCGGGTCTATGGCCCTGATGAAAAAGGACATGGGGGGCGCGGCCACGGTTCTGGGGCTGGCGCAGATGATCATGGAGCTGGGCCTGCCGCTGCGCTTGCGGGTGCTGATCCCGGCGGTGGAAAACGCGGTGAGCGGCAATGCCTTCCGGCCCGGTGATATCCTGACCGCGCGCAACGGACTGACCGTGGAAATCAACAACACCGATGCCGAGGGGCGCCTGGTTCTGGCCGATGCCTTGGCCTATGCGGCCGAAGCGGAGCCGGATTTCATGCTGTCGATGGCCACGCTGACCGGTGCGGCGAGGGTGGCTGTGGGCCCCGATCTGGCGCCCTATTTCTGTGACGATGCGGCTTTTGTCGGAGCCGTGGAACAGGCCGCCGCACAGGTCGCCGATCCGGTCTGGCGCTTGCCGCTGCACCTGCCCTACGAGGCGATGATCGAACCGGGGATTGCCGATCTGGATAATGCGCCCAAGGGCGGCTTTGCCGGGGCGATCACCGCGGCGCTTTTCCTGCGGCGGTTTGCGGGGGAGGTGCGATATGCGCATTTCGACGTCTACGGCTGGAACCCCGAGGCAAAACCGGCGCGTCCCAAGGGCGGTGTCGGCATGGGGGCGCGGGCGATCTTGCAGAGCTTGCCGGATGTCTTGAAAGCATGACGTCGCCCGAGCCAACCTTTGTCGCGCATCCTGTCACGGACCTTTTCCAAGAGGTGGGCCAGAGCCGTGACCGCCAGTTGCGCTATGGGGAGCAATTCGTGATCACAGAGCGGCGGGACGGGTTTGCCCGTGGGCACTCGCCCGATACGGGGCATGCGGGGTGGCTGCTTGAGGCGGCGGTTATGCCAGAGTATGCGCGGCCAGACCCAACCCATCGGGTGCGCGCGCGGCAGACACATGCCTATGCCGAGCCAGATTTCAAATCGCCCGAGCGGGCGGCCCTGGCGCATTTGTCGAAAGTGGCGGTCAGCGGGCAGGAAGGCCGGTTTTCGCAAACCGAACTGGGTTGGATTCCGACGGCGCATCTAAGTGATGAACCTGCCAACGACCCGGTGACTGTGGCCGAAGTTTACCTTGGCGTGCCCTATCTTTGGGGCGGCAACAGTATTTGGGGCGTGGATTGTTCGGGGTTGGTGCATGCGGCGCTTTTGGCCTGTGGACAGGCCTGCCCGAGTGACAGCGGCCCGCAGGAGGCGGGCCTTGGCCGGACCCTGCCGACAGGTACGCCACCGGAGCGGGGGGATCTGCTGTTCTGGAAAGGGCATGTGGCTTGGGTCGTGGATGGCAGGACCCTGTTGCATGCCAATGTTTATCACATGGCCGTGGCCTATGAGCCATTGGAGGAGGCCATCGCGCGGATCGCGGCGCAGGGGGATGGGCCAGTGACGGCGCACAAACGATTGGGAGGACTGGGATGAGCGATGATTTCTTTCAACCGGTAAGCGGCTTTGAACTGCCGCGGTTTGCGGGGGTGCCGACCTTCATGCGCTTGCCGCATGTTCCGCTGGAGCATGAACGTCTGGGCGAGGTCGACATCGGGTTGATCGGCGTGCCGTGGGACAGCGGCACGACGAACCGGCCCGGCCCGCGCCACGGGCCGCGGCAGTTGCGCGATGCCTCGACCATGATCCGCGCGCAGCATGCCACCAGCGGGATGCGCCCGTTCGAGGCTGTGAACTGTGCCGATCTGGGGGATGTGGGGCCGAACCCGGCGGATATCATGGACAGCATGGAGCGGATCACGGCCTTTTACGACAAGGTCAAAGCGGCGGGCATCCGGCCGCTGACCGCCGGGGGCGATCATCTGACCTCGCTTCCCGTTCTTCGGGCGCTGGCCAAGGATGCGCCGCTTGGCATGGTGCATTTCGACAGCCACACGGACCTGTTTCACAGCTATTTCAATGGCACCATGTATACTCATGGCACCCCCTTCCGCCGTGCGGTGGAGGAGGGGCTTCTGGACCCCAAGCGCGTGGTGCAGATCGGGATTCGTGGCACGATGTATGACAGCGAGGACCGCGATTTCGCCAGGGCCGAGGGGATTCGGATCATCGAGATCGAGGAATTTCATGCCCGGGGCGTCGAGGATGTCATGGCCGAGGCGCGCGAGATCGCGGGCGATGGGGAGACCTATGTCAGCTATGACATCGATTTCGTCGACCCGACTTTTGCCCCCGGCACCGGCACGCCCGAGGTGGGCGGGCCGAACAGTTTTCAGGCGTTGCAGGTGTGCCGGGAGTTGCAGGGGTTGAACATCGTCGGTGCCGATATGGTCGAGGTGTCGCCACCCTTCGACCAATCCGGCGGCACGGCCTTTCTGGGTGTCTCGATCATGTTCGAGATTCTTTGCGTCATGGCGGGGCAGGCAGGATGAGTGACGCGATGATTGATGAAGGCACCTATGATTATATCGTCGTCGGCGCGGGTTCGGCGGGCTGTGTGCTGGCCAACCGCCTGTCGGAAGACCCCAAGGCGCGGGTTCTGCTGCTGGAGGCCGGGGGGAGTGACAACAGGTTCTGGGTGCATGTGCCGGTAGGGTATCTTTATGCCATGGGCGACCCGACGCTGGATTGGTGCCTGAAAACCGAGCCGGAACCGGGCTTGAACGGGCGCGCGCTCAACTACCCGCGCGGCAAGGTCTTGGGCGGCTGTTCGTCGATCAACGGCATGATCTACATGCGCGGGCAGGCGCGGGATTATGATGGCTGGCGGCAGATGGGCAATCCGGGTTGGAGCTGGGACGATGTGCTGCCGTATTTCAAGCGGTCCGAGCAGCATTACCTTGGTGAAACCGGGGCGCATGGTGGTGATGGCGAGATGCGCGTGGAACAGCAGAGGCTGAGTTGGCCGATTCTGGATGCGGTGATCGAGGCGGCGCAGGAACTGGGCATCGAAACCACTGAGGATTTCAATTCCGGCGATAACGAGGGCGTCGGATATTTCGAGGTGACGCAGAAGGGCGGCGTGCGGTGGAACGCGCGCAAAGCCTTTCTTGATCCGGCGCGGGGTCGGCCCAACCTGCGGATCATGACCGGGGCCGAGGTTCTGGGCCTGAGCCTTGAAGGGCGGCGCGCGACGGGTGTTCGCTTTCGCCACAAGGGGCGGGAGTGCCATGCTACAGCGGGGGCCGAGGTGGTGCTGGCGGCAGGGGCCATCGGGACGCCCAAGATTTTGCAGCTTTCGGGTATCGGGCCGGAGGCGGTGCTGCGTGACCATGGGGTTGAGGTGTGTCATGACCTGCCCGGTGTGGGCGAGAACCTTCAGGATCACCTGCAAATCCGGACGGTGTTCAGGATCAAGGGCGCGCAGACACTGAACGATCTTTATGCCTCGCCCCTTGGAAAGGCCAAGATCGCGGCGCAATATGCGCTGAACCGCTCGGGGCCCTTGGCGATGGCGCCCAGCCAGCTTGGTATTTTCACGCGCTCGGGCCCGGAGCATGAGACCGCGAATATCGAGTACCATGTGCAGCCGCTGTCATTGGATAAATTCGGCGAGCCGCTGCATCGCTTCCCGGCAATGACGGTGTCGGTCTGCAACCTGAGGCCGGAAAGCCGGGGGACATGCCATATTGCCAACGCCGATCCCGCCGCACCGCCCGCGATCCGGCCCAATTACCTTGGGACAGAAGGCGACAGGCGGGTGGCGGTGCAATCCATTCAGCATGCAAGGCGGTTGATGGCAACGGATCGGATGCAGGAATTCGCGCCGCATGAATACCTGCCCGGGGCGGATATTCAGGGGGAGGCGGCCTTGGCCCGCGCGGCGGGGGATATATCAACCACGATTTTCCACCCGGTTTCGACCTGCCGGATGGGCAGTGATCCGGGCGCGGTTGTCTCGCCGGAATTGACGGTAGAGGGGATTGCGAATTTGAGTGTCGCGGATGCCTCGGTGATGCCGTCGATCACCTCGGGAAATACCCATGCGCCGGTGACGATGATTGCCGAGAAGGCCGCCGATATGATCAAGGCCCGGGCGGCGGGATAAACGCGCTTTAGTCGATGGCGCGGATCAGCTTGCGTTCCAGCACGCGCAGTACGGTCTTGAGGTCGTGCCCGCGCTTGAGGATTTGGCCATCCATGCCGATCACCGCATACTGGCCCTGTTTGTTGCGCAGTTTCGGGCGCTTCTCGATACGGTAAAGGGGATGTTCGGCGGTGCGCCGGAAAACCGAGAACACCGCCACGTCACGCAGCGAGGAAATGCCATAATCGCGCCATTCCCCGGCGGCGACCATGCGACCGTAAAGCGACAGGATCACCGCAAGCTCGGTACGGTGAAAGGCCACTTGATCCTGTCCGCCCTTGGCGGGGAAGGGGCTGGGCGATTGGAATGTCATGGGATCAGAGTTGCGCCTATGGGGCGGTAAATCAAGGAAATTCGGCCCTTGAGTGAAGCGGCCCTGACAGCCCAGCCCGAATCCGGGCATTCCGCCCCCTGCGCATGAAGGGCCCCGCGCCTCAGCCGCACCAGATGCGGGTGATGCGGCCAGCCTCATCAAGGTCGACATTCAGCCGGTCAGGGCGGTGATCCATCGTCATGGCGGACCCGGGGGCAGGATACGGGCCGGGGTGTCTATATCCTGACTTTCGAAGGCGCCTCGCGGTTCGCCGATGAGGTGCTGAAGCGCGTCTGCGCCGCAGCTTTCGGCGGTATCGGGTGAAGTTTCACCATCTGCCTGACAGGCCGCGAGCATGAGCGCCCCAAGTCCAAGAAATACAAGCTGCCGCATGGCCATACCCCTTTGGTTCGATCCTTCGAAAAGACTCGACCATGCGTCGGCCCTGCGCAAGTGCGTGTCGCACATTGTGTTGAAAAACCGCAGCGTTTCGCCCAAAGTCGCGGAAAATCAAAACCGGAAGGACAGTCCTATGCGCACCACTGCTGCCGTCGCCGTCGAAGCGGGAAAACCGCTTGAGATCATGGAAGTGAACCTTGAAGGCCCCAAGGCCGGTGAGGTTCTGGTGGAGGTGAAGGCCACGGGCCTGTGCCACACCGACGACTTTACCCTGTCGGGGGCCGATCCCGAAGGGCTTTTCCCGGCGATTCTTGGCCATGAGGGCGCGGGCGTTGTCGTGGAAGTGGGCCCCGGTGTGACCTCGCTTGAAGTTGGCGATCACGTGATCCCGCTTTACACGCCGGAATGCCGGGAGTGCGAATACTGCCTCAACCCCAAGACCAACCTGTGCCAGTCGATCCGCTCGACCCAAGGCCAAGGCCTGATGCCCGATGGCACCTCGCGCTTTTCCATGCTCGATGGCACACCGATCCTGCATTACATGGGCTGTTCGACCTTTGCCAATCACACCGTCCTGCCGGAAATCGCGCTGGCCAAGGTGCGCAAGGACGCGCCCTTTGACAAGATTTGCTATATCGGTTGCGGCGTGACCACGGGCATCGGCGCGGTGATCAACACCGCCAAGGTGGAAATCGGATCGACCGCGATTGTTTTCGGCCTGGGCGGTATTGGCCTCAATGTCATTCAGGGGTTGCGCCTTGCGGGGGCCGATCAGATCGTTGGTGTGGACCTCAATCCCGGCAAGAAACCCATGGCCGAGAAATTCGGCATGACCCATTTCGTGAACCCCGAAGAAGTGGATGGCGATCTGGTGGCGCATCTGGTGGAGCTGACTGGCGGTGGTGGCGATTATACCTTTGACGCCACTGGCAACGTGGGCGTGATGCGTACGGCATTGGAATCGGCGCACAAGGGCTGGGGCGAGAGCATCGTTATCGGTGTGGCCCCGGCCGGCGCCGAGATTTCGACACGACCCTTCCAACTGGTTACCGGCCGGTCCTGGCGTGGCACGGCCTTTGGCGGGGCGCGGGGGCGCACCGACGTTCCGAAAATCGTCGACTGGTACATGGACGGCAAGATCGACATCGACCCGATGATCACCCACACCCTGAAGCTGGACGAGATCAACAAGGGCTTCGACATGATGCACGCGGGTGAATCGATCCGTTCGGTCGTGGTGTACTGAGCCGCATTCGAAAACAGAATTATGCAAACGCGTCCGGGGCAACTCGGGCGCGTTTTTTCCATGCTGCACATGGATATGTGCAGGCGTGCACCTTGCGCATCGGTGCGCTTTGGTTACCTCTGGGGCAAACAGGACACGACAGGAGCCCGCGATGAGTGATGACAGCTATACACCGCCGAAGGTTTGGAAATGGGAAGAGCCCTCGGGGGGGCAGTTCGCCTCGATCAACCGGCCCGTGTCGGGGGCGACCCATGATGCGGAATTGCCGGTGGGCGAACATCCGTTTCAGCTTTATTCCATGGGCACGCCCAACGGGGTGAAGGTGACCGTGATGTTCGAGGAGCTATTGGCCGCGGGCCATGACGCGGAATATGACGCGTGGTTGATCCGGATCACAAAGGGTGACCAGTTCGGCAGCGGTTTCGTGGATATCAACCCCAACTCCAAGATCCCGGCCATGGTGGACCATAGCGGCGATGCCCCGGTGCGGGTGTTCGAATCCGGGTCGATCCTGCTGCATCTGGCCGAAAAATTCGGGGCCTTCTTGCCCGCGAGCGGTGCGGCGCGAACCGAAGTGCTGAACTGGCTTTTCTGGCAAATGGGCAGCGCGCCTTATCTGGGCGGCGGCTTTGGCCATTTCTATCAATATGCGCCCGAGAAATGGCAATATCCGATTGATCGTTTCACCATGGAAGTGAAACGCCAGATGGACGTTCTGGACAAGCAACTGGCCGAGCATGAGTTCGTGGCCGGGGCGGAGTATTCGATTGCCGATATGGCGATCTGGCCATGGTACGGGAACCTTGTTCTGGGACGGCAGTATGGGGATGCCGCGACCTTCCTTGATGCTGACAGCTATACCAACCTCAAGGCATGGGCCGAGCGGTTGGAGGCGCGTGAGCCGGTAAAGCGGGGCCGGATGGTGAACCGCACGTCTGGCGAGCCGCATGAACAACTGCACGAGCGCCACTCCGCCAGCGATTTCGAGACCAAGACGCAGGACAAGATCGGCGAGGATTAAACGCCGATGTAGCGGGTTGTGATGTCCTCGGTGAGGGCATCGAACCCGCCGGTCCAGACGGTTTCACCCCGTTGCAGGATCACCGCGCGGTCGGCGACCTGTGCCAGTTCGGCAATGGATTTGTCCACCAGCAGGATGGCCAGACCCGTTTCGCGCTTGAGTGTGGCGATGGCCGACCAGATTTCCTGCCGGACGATGGGGGCAAGGCCCTCGGTCGCCTCGTCGAGGATCAACAGGCGCGGGTTGGTCATCAGGGCACGGCCAATGGCCAGCATCTGCTGTTCTCCGCCCGAAAGCGTGGCCGCGCCTTGGCGGCGGCGTTCGGCCAGACGGGGGAAAAGGGCGGTCACCCGGGGCATGTTCCAATGACCCGGTCGGGCGGCGGCGATCAGGTTTTCCTCGACCGTGAGGTTGGGAAAGACGCGGCGGCCCTCGGGCACCAGGCCGATGCCCAACCGCGCCGCGCGATACGAGGGCAAGCGGGTCATGTCATGCCCATCGAAGTCTAGCCGTCCCGCCCGGGTGGGCAGCATCCGGCAGATGGTTTTTACCGTGGTGGATTTGCCCATACCGTTTCGGCCCATCAATGCGAGCACTTCGCCCTCGGCCACGGACAGCGAGACGCCGAAAAGTGCCTGCGTGGGACCATAGAAGGCGGTGACATCTTGCAGGGTCAGAAGGCTCATCTCTACGCACCTTCCACCCGGGTCGGGGGCGTTGCCCCCGCCGCCCTTCGGGCGACTCCCCCAGGATATTTGTGAAAAGAAGAAGAATTGAGAGCGCCTGTTTTCATCTTTCCCCAAATACTCCCGCCGGAGGCATCCGACAGGGCACACTGTGCGCAAAGGGGGCAATTCCGGGTCATGCGGTTTCCCCAAGATAGGCGGCGCGGACTTGTGGATTGTTGCGGATCTCCTCGACGGTGCCGGTGGCGATGATTTCGCCATAGACCAGCACGCTGAGCCGGTCGGCTAGAGCAAAGACCGCGTCCATGTCGTGCTCGACCAGAAGGATCGGAGCCTCGTGACGCAACTCATCAAGAAAAGCTGTCAAACGGTGGGAGCCTTCGGTGCCCATGCCTGCCATGGGTTCGTCCATGATGAAGGCGCGGGGATTGAGCGTGAGAGCGATGGAGACCTCCAACTGGCGGCGTTGGCCGTGACTGAGCTCGGCAGTGATTGTGCTGGCTTGGCCGGCCAGGCCGACACGCTGAAGTGCTCCCATGGCCTTGTCGCGCAGGTCTTGATTGTTGAGGGCATCGCGCAAGAGGCCAAGTGGCCCGCCGCGCGCCCCAAGCGCCCCCAGAGTGACGTTTTGCAGGACGGTATCCTCCATCGCCAGGGCCGATATCTGGAACGTGCGGGCAAGGCCCATCCGGGCGCGTTTGCGGGTGGGGAGAGCGGTTACATCCTCGCCGAGGAAGTGCACCTGCCCGGCATCAGGCGCAAGACCGCCGCAGATCTGCGAGATCAGCGTCGATTTGCCCGCGCCATTGGGGCCGATCACGGCGTGGATTTCACCGGGCTGCAGCGACAGTGAAATATCACGCGAGGCCTGCACCGCGCCGAAGGATTTGGTCAACCCGTGAGTGGCGAGAACCGGATCAGTCATGCGCCACTGGTCGCCCTGCCAAAAGCCCGATCAGCCCGCCGCGCGCAAAAAGCACCACGCCCAGAAGCAATGCACCGAGGTAGATGTGCCAGAATTCGGATAGCCCTCCCAAGATATGTTCTAGTGTTATGAAAAGCGCGGCCCCCGCCACAGGGCCATAGAGGCGGCCGACGCCCCCCAGGATGATGAAAACCATGATCTCGCCGCTCATCTGCCAGCTGAACATCGTGGGTGAGACGAAGCGGTTGAGATCGGCAAAAAGCGCGCCCGCCAGCCCGGTGATCGCGCCCGAGATCACGAAGGCCGCAAGCCGCAGGCGGAAGGGGCTGAGGCCCACGGTTTCCACCCTTTGGGTATTTTGCCGTGCAGCATTCAGAGCAAGACCGAAGGGAGATCGGGCCAGCCGCGCGTTGAACCAGAGTGCCAGTGCGAGGAGGGCGAAGCAGATGCCGAAGAACTGGATCGGGTCGAGCATATTGAGACCGGGGAAATCGTTGCGAACATAGATCGACAAGCCATCCTCGCCGCCATAGGCGGGCCAGCTGATGGCGAAGAAATAGAACATCTGCCCGAAGGCCAGCGTGATCATGATGAAATAAACGCCCGAGGTGCGAAGGCTGAGCGCGCCGATCAGCAGGGCCGCGAGGGCAGAGGCGACAATCGCCGTGATCCAGATCACCGGCATGGATTTGGTGCCTTCGATCAGGAATGGCACCTCCATCAGCGGTGTGTAGCTTTGTGCGTGGCTGGCCAGGATGCCCATGGCATAGCCGCCGATCCCGAAAAAAGCGGCGTGCCCGAGGCTGACAAGGCCGCCAAGCCCAAGCGCGATATTCAGGCCGACGCCCGCAAGCGCAAGGATCACCACGCGGGTGGCGAGTGTGATGGTAAAGGGCTCATCCGTGGCCCAGGCGTAAAGCGGCACGGCGGCAAGGCCCAGCAGCAGGACCGCGTTGATCGCGGTTTCGCGGCTCATGTCTGCCCTCCGAACAACCCTTGCGGTTTCCAGATCAGCACGCCAGCCATGAGGATATAGATCAGCATGGAGGCAAGGGCCGACCCCGTCGAACTGGCGGCCGAGGTCTCCATGAAAAGCTTGAAGACTTCGGGCAAAAGCAACCCGCCAAGCGTATCGGTCAGCCCGACGAGAAGCGCGCCGACAAGCGCCCCCTTGATGGAGCCGATACCACCGATCACGATGACCACGAAGGCCAGGATCAGCACGGGTTCACCCATTCCGACCTGCACGGATTGGATGGCCCCCACCATGGCCCCGGCCAGCCCCGCCAGCGCCGCGCCGAGGGCGAAGACCACGGTGTAGAGCTTCGATATATCAACGCCGAGGGCGGCGATCATTTCGCGATCGGACTCACCGGCGCGGATCCGGATGCCTAGGCGTGTCCCCGAGATCAGCCAGAAAAGGCCAGCGGCGATCACGAGGCCGGTGACGATGAGCGTCAGGCGGTAAAGCGGGTATTCGATTCCGCCCGGCAAGGTGACGGGGCCGGAAAGATAGCCGGGCAGGTCAAGGAATAACGGAAAGGAGCCGAAGGCCCATCGCGTCCCTTCGGAGAAAATCAGGATAAGGGCAAACGTGGCCAAGACCTGATCAAGGTGGTCACGGGCATAGAGCCTGCGGATCACCACCAGTTCCACCAGCGCCCCGGCGGCGGCGGCGGCCGTCAGGGCTGCCATTAACGCAAGCAGGAACGAGCCCGTCGCCCCCGCAACCGCCGCGGCGGCGAAGGCCCCCACCATGTAAAGCGATCCATGCGCCAGGTTGATCAGCCCCATGACCCCGAACACAAGCGTCAGGCCCGCGGCCATGAGAAAGAGCATGACCCCGAACTGAAGCCCGTTCAGGACTTGTTCGATGAAAAGAATGGGTGTCATTTGCGGTTGGTGCGTCGCGCCCCGGGCACGCCCCGGGGCCTCGTGACAAGGCCCCGGGACAGGTGACCTGGCTTACATATTGCAGTCTTCGACATAGGCGTTGGAGTGATCCTCAAGCGCGGTGTCGATGATCTTGTTGGTATAGACTTCCCCCTCCTTGATCACCTCGCGCACATAGATGTCCTGGATGGGGTGATTGTTGGCCGCAAAGGAGAAATCACCGCGGACGCTGTCGAACTCCGCGGCCTTCAGGGCCGAGCGGAAGGCGTCGGCATCCGAAACATCGGCCTTCTCCATGGCAGACAACAGCAGGTTCGCGGTGTCATACCCCTGCGCGGCATAGAGCGAGGGCAGGCGGCCATATTCCTTCTGGAATTCCTCGACGAAGGTGGCATTTGCCGCGTTGTCGATGTCCTTGTTCCACTGGCTGGTGTTTTTCACACCCATCGCCGCGTCGCCGACGGCTTGCAGGATGCCCTGGTCAAAGCTGAAGGCGGGGCCCACCACCGGCAGGTCAAGCCCGCTGTCGGCATATTGCTTGAGGAAGGAAATTCCCATGCCGCCAGGCAGGAAGAAAAAGATGCTGTCGGCATCGCTGGCCCGGATCTGGGCGATCTCGGCCGCGTAATCCGTCTGGCCCAGCTTGGTATAGACCTCGCCCGCCAGTTCCCCGCCGTAAAGGCGTTTGAACCCCGTCAGGCTGTCCTGACCTGCCGGATAATTGGGGGCAAGAATGAAAGGTTTGCTGTAGCCTGCGTTCTTGACATAGGCGCCCGCGGCTTCGTGCAGGTTGTCGTTCTGGTAGGACACCGAGAAATAATTCGGGTTGCATCCCTTGCCTGCCAGCATCGAAGGCGCGGCATTGGTCGACAGGTAGAACTTGCCCTGCGCGGTGGCCGCCGGAACGACGGCCATGGCAAGGTTCGACCAGACGATACCGGTCAGCACATCCACCTTTTCCGATTGGATCATCTTGTCGGCCAGCTGTACGGCAATGTCGGGCTTGCGCTGGTCGTCCTCGACCACGATCTCAAGCGCGTCGTTCCCGGCCAGCTTGGCCGCCAGCAGGAATCCATCGCGGGAGTCGATGCCAAGGCCCGCGCCGCCGCCAGACAGCGTTGTGATCATGCCGACCTTGACCTTGTGGTCATCGGCCAAGCTAGCGGTGGCCAGCATCGCGGCACAGCCTGCCGCCAGAAGCGTTTTCATCTTCATCATATCTCTCCCAGTATTGTTGGTTCGTCAGAACGCCTTGAAGGTCAGCGTCGTTTCGGTGCGTTCGATACCTGCGATATCCAGCAGGTTTTCGTTGATATATTTGCCCACGTCCTCGTCCTCGGGCACGTAAAGCTTGAGCAGAAGGTCAAACGGCCCGGAAGTGGAATACAGCTCGGAATGGATTTCGCGCAGGGCGATTTCCTCGGCCACGCGATAGGACGTGCCGGGCTTGCAGCGGATGTTCACGTAAACAGGGCGCATTGTATGACCTCATGGCGGAATTTCGCGGCTATTTAAACGCGAAACGGCACGGGAAGGAAACGGCGAATTTCGCACTTGCATCCATGGGTTGTTCTGATGCGCGCCTCGGGGCTTTTTCTTGGTGCAAATACCCTGGGGGTCCGGGGGTGAAACCCCCGAAAGGCCCGGTTACTCCACGATTTCAATCAGGGTCTCGGAACGGCCCACTTGCTGAATGAGACTGTAAAGCGTCTCGGCATTGTCCGGATGAAGCCGCACGCAACCGGCCGAGGCGGGCGTGCCAAGAAGGTCAATCTGCGTTGTGCCGTGGATTGCAAAGTTTCCGTAGAAGAACATCGAAAAGGGCATCGGCGCATTGTTGTAAAGCGTCGAATAATGCATTCGCTTCATCACTTGGATATGAAACAGCCCTGTCGGGGTGAACTTGCCTGCCCGCGCGGTGGAAACGGGCCAGTGATGAATGACCTCGCCCCCGAACACCACGGTCATTTCCTGATCCGAAAGGTCGATCCGCGCCTCAAGCTGCGCGGCCTGTGCAGGCCACGCGAGCAACAGCAGCAGGGCCAGCGCGCACCGCATCAAAGGGTCATGTGCCGTGCGCGTGCGCCCCGTTCGATGGCCGCGGCGTGCAAGCGGTCGATGCTGAGTTCATAGCGAATTTCCTCCAGCAGGCGCAGTTCGTCTTGCTGGATGGCGCCATCCGCCGCGGCCACGTCGCAGGCCAGCGCATAGGCCGTCTCGTAAAGCTGTTCGGGCAGGTTGTCGCGGACGAGGCCAAAGAGCGCGTCCAGACCGTCCTCGACCGAAAAGAGATCGAACACGGTTTGCGCGGCAATGTTCATGCGGTCCACGTCGTATTGTGCGAAGATCGGCAGGTTGTTCACCGCCGACTCGATCTTGACCAGTTCGGCGGTGCGGATGTCCTCATCCGAGGCCGAGACCGCGATCATCACTGCAACAAGGCAATCTTCGGGCGAGAGGGGGTGGGGGATCTGCTCGGTCATGATGGTCCTTTCGCCCTAAGGGGCCTGAATTCCTGTTGCGGTGCAGAATATTGACTGTCCCGCCCCTCGGCAATAGGAAGCGGGCGGCGCTGCGCGCGCTTTTGCGCGCAGGAATGATGGGAATGAGCACATGACAGATATCCGCGATGCCGCGATGAGTTCGAAAGCCTGGCCTTTTGAAGAAGCGCGCCGTGTGCTCAAACGCTATCAGAAGGCCCCGCCGGAAAAGGGCTATGTGCTCTTCCAGACGGGTTATGGCCCCTCGGGCCTGCCGCATATCGGCACCTTCGGCGAGGTGGCCCGCACCACCATGGTGCGCCGCGCCTTCGAGGTTCTGAGCGACATACCCACCAAGCTGATCTGCTTTTCCGATGACATGGATGGCTTGCGCAAGGTGCCGGGCAATGTCCCCAATCAGGAGCAGATGGCCGAGGACCTGAACCTCCCGCTGACCAAGGTGCGCGACCCCTTTGGGACGCATGAGGGCTTTGCCCAGCACAACAACGCGCGCCTGCGCGCCTTTCTGGACAGTTTCGGGTTCGAGTACGAATTCGCCTCGGCGACCGAATATTACACCTCCGGTCGCTTCGACGAGATGCTTCTGGTGGCGTTGGAACGCTTCGACAAGATCATGGAGATCATGCTGCCGACACTGGGCGAGGAGCGGCAGAAAACCTATTCCCCCTTCCTCCCCGTCAGCCCCAAGACCGGCCATGTTCTTCAGGTGCCGACGCTTGAGCGCAACGTGGAAAAAGGCACCATCGTTTATGAAGAACCCGATGGCGAGCGTGTGGAAATTCCCGTCACTGGCGGCCATGTCAAAATGCAGTGGAAACCCGACTGGGCCCTGCGATGGGCCGCCCTGGGCGTGGATTACGAGATGTCGGGAAAGGACCTGATCGACAGCGTGAAGCAATCCTCGCGCATCTGTGGCGCCTTGGGCAAACGCCCGCCGGAGTCTCTGTCTTACGAGCTGTTCAACGATGAAGACGGGCAGAAGATTTCCAAGTCCAAGGGGAATGGGCTGAGCATGGAAGAATGGCTCACCTATGCCGCGCCGGAAAGCCTGTCGTACTTCATGTATCAAAAGCCCAAGACCGCCAAGCGCCTCTATTTCGATGTGATCCCCAAGGCCGTGGACGAATATCACCAGCAGTTGCGCGCCTATCCGGGGCAGGATCAGACGCAACAACTCAACAATCCGGTGTTCCATATCCACGGCGGTGATGTGCCCGCCTCGGATATGGTGGTGCCGTTTTCCATGCTGCTCAACCTTGCGAGTGCATCGAGTGCCGAGGACAAGGACACGATGTGGGGCTTTATCCGCAAATACGCCCCCGATGCCACGTCTGAAACGCACCCCGGTATGGATGCGGCGGCAGGCTTTGCCGTGCGGTATTTCAATGACTTCGTGAAACCGTCCAAGGTGTACCGTACGCCCACCGAGGTTGAGCGTGCCGCGTTGCAGGATCTGGCCAAGGCGCTGTCCAGCCCCGAGGCGGCCTTGGAGGCGATTGCCAATAAAAACAAGGCCATGGGCAGGGATGACCCACTGCCGGAGCCTGATTTTTCGGATGAGGAATTCCTGCAATCCGTGGTCTTTGCCATCGGGAAACTGCACGGGTTCGAGCCGCTGCGCGATTGGTTCACCGCCATCTACGAGGTGCTTTTGGGCGCCAGCCAAGGGCCGCGGTTCGGCGGGTTCATCGCGCTGTACGGCGTCGAGGAGACCATCGCCCTGATCAACGATGCATTGGCAGGCAAGTTCGCCTGAGCCCGGTTGCGCGAGCCTTGCGCCTTTGGCATGATGGTGAAAACAGCAAAGGCAGGGGCAAGATGCGCAACACGTTGATTTCACTGGGTGTTCTTGGGCTGATCGTGGCCTGTACCGAGGTTTCCATGCCCGAGCCGGACGAAGGCCGGGTGCTTTACATGGAAAACTGTTCGCAGTGCCATGGCACAAGCGGCAAGGGCGATGGCCCTTGGGCGGAAAGCCTGAGCCCGAAGCCTGCGGACCTGACGCAACTTAGCACGGCGGAGGGGTTTCCCCGGGCAAGGGTGTTGAGCGTGATCGACGGCTATGACCGCACCGGCCTTCCGGGGCAGGAAATGCCGGAATTCGGGTTGCTGTTGGAGGGCGATACCGTGCCCGTTGACGTGGGCGACGGGGTTTTCACGCCGACGCCTCGGCCCTTGGCGGCGCTTTTGACATACCTTGAAAGTATCCAGGAATAACAACCGCTTAAAGCGTTTCCAGTTATTATTGCATCACCAATACCCTGCCAGGCCTACGGCCTTCTCGGGACATTGGTGATGCAGTTTGGTTCAAGGTAAACTGGAAACGCTCTAGATCCGGCAAATCCCCTTCACCTTGGCGCCGTTCCACGGCAGGATCGTGGCGTCGGGGGTGGGTAGATCGCCCAGGGGGAAGGTGTCGGAGAGCATGCGTTCCATGCGCTTGGTGCGGGGGGCCTCGGGGTCAAGCGTGGCGCAGCAGACGTATTCCTCGACGATGCTGGCCTGCTGTTCGTAGGCGTAGTCGAGGAAGCTGTTTTCCGTTGAGATATCAAACAGATACGGATCATCGGTGACCCCGTGTTCGCGGGCGGCGCGGAGGGGGGAGTAGCCAGTGACCTTACGGTTCTGCCATTGCCAGACATGGGTGATCTCATGGGCGAAGACCATGGCGTGCACGAGGCTCATTACGCGTGGGTAGCGGGGCAAAAAATTCCTTTGATACCAATCCTTTGAGTAGAAAACCTTGTTGTGCACCACCAAGGCGGCGGGGCTGACTGTGACGGTGGGGCTTGTCGGCTCGGGCAGGATGCGTTCGCGGCAGGCAAGGCGCGGGCGCTTGCGGCGCGGATAGGTGGCTTTGCCGATCAGGGCGCCATCGACAACGCGTACAGGCCGGGCATCGAAACTATCGCCAAACATCTGGTTTGCAAAGGTTTTTTCGGTGTCCGTCAGGGGGCGGCCACAGGAGATCAGGATCAGGGGAAGAAGAAGCCAGAACCAGCGCATGAGCGAAGGTTAGCAAGGGATGACCGGGGCGGACAGTGGCAAAGCGCGGGGAAGGGCGCGAATCGGGGCCAAGGTATTGGTTAACAAGGAAAACCCCCGTTCTGCATCGCGTCGGTTTCACGTCGGTATCGCGTCGGTATTTTTTCCCGCACCCCCCGGAATTAACAGGGCGCGCGGTGAGAGTTGTACGAAACGTACGTGCGTTTTGTACGAAACGCGCAATCCGCGACGTGCGCCGCCGCTTTTTCCCCTTTGCCGCCGCCCAGACATCCCGCAAGCTGCCCGTATTGAAACCACCACACAAAGGGGAGCAACCGATGGGGTTTTGGGATTTTTTCAAGGGCGGCGATGACACGCCCGAAGCGGATGATTTGAAAAAAGAGGTCGCCGATCTGGGCCTTGAGACCGAAGGCGTCGAGATCGAGGTCGAGGGCGACGTTGTGAAGGTCTCGGGCACCGCCAAGGACCAAGCGACCAAGGAAAAGATCATCATGGCCGTGGGCAATGCCAAGGGCGTTGCGGGCGTTGAGGATAACGTGGCCGGTGGCGACCCGGTGTTCCACGAGGTGCAGAAGGGCGATAGCCTTTGGGCGATTGCCGAGAAAACCCTGGGCAACGGCGCGCGCTACGAAGAGATTTTCGAGGCGAATAAGCCGATGCTGAGCCACCCGGACAAGATTTACCCCGGTCAGCGTTTGCGCATCCCGCAGGATGGCGGGACGATGGCGTAAGGGCCTGTTGGTGTGAGATTGGAAAAGCCCTGCGCGTTGCGCGGGGCTTTTTGGTAGGGGTGCCGAAGTCTTGAAAAGACTTCGGTCCGATTTCTTTTGAAGAAATCGGTTTGCGGTGCGCATGAATGCGCACCCTACGGGGTGGGGTAAGTAAGCCGCGGGATTGCCAGACCGTGGGGTGGAGTGCGGCCCTTGGCGCCGCGCAGTGTTGGGCGAGCGTTGGCTTTGGATACAACCAGATCGAGCCAACCTATCGCAGCCGCAAGCAGCCTTTCATTCCCTTGACCTATCAAGAGTATTCATTTTTGATTTCACAAGTTAAAGCTGAGGGATTTCACATGAGTTTCTGGTCAAGATGGATTAAAGGGCTTCCGAGCGAGCAAGCTGAAGTTCCAGAAATCGAAGGCGTCACAATTGAAGTATCGATTCATGATTTCGATGATGCCTCAGAAGTTGATGGCCAAGAATGCCGAGACGAGCACAATCCGGTCACAGATATCTATACTGCGATTGAATACTGTGCGGCTAACGGAGAACTTACGCGCCGCAGAATAACGATGCGGCGAATTGATTTTAATTACAGCGTACCGTCACTCTATGCTTTTTGCCATGAAAGGCGCGCCATCAGGCAATTCCGCACTGATCGCATAAAGTGCTTCATTACAGCCGATGGCGAGATAATTGAACCAAATATGTTTTGGAGATCGATTGGGGTCGATTTTGATGAAATCGAATATACTCCACAAGAGCGATCTGGCGAAACGAGTGAAACGAACCGAACCAAGCGAATGCTGCGCGATCAAATCCGGATTTTGGCAGCTCTCTCGCGTGCTGATGGAAAAATGCGCGATGAAGAGGTCAACGCAATAATTGAGTACATTGAGATAGAGGTCGAATGGGATCGCATTGATTTGTCCGAAGAGACAATCACTGAATTAAGCGCCTATATTAAACGGCTTCGTCCTACTGCTGAGAAAGTGTCAGAAAGCCTTTTTCGGTTGTTTGAAGAGCCAGAAGGTAGGAAGCGCCTATATGCGAAAGAGTTGGAAAGATTCATGCGGGCCGCCAAGAATGTGATCGATGCGGATGGGGTTTTGCATGAAACCGAGGTGGAGTTTTACAATGGAATGGCGGAAATCGCGTCGCAATAGAGAATTTACCAACCCTCAAACATCCAACTCCTCCACAAACCGCGCGTTCTCGGAAATATACTGGAACCGCAGTTCGGGTTTTTTGCCCATCAGACGCTCCACCAGATCGCCGGTTTCGCCCGGTTCGTCCTCGTCGATGGTCACACGGATCAATTTCCGGGTGGCCGGGTCCATGGTGGTTTCTTTCAGGTCCTTCGCGTCCATCTCACCCAGACCTTTGAAGCGCGAGACGTCGATCTTGCCTTTGCCGCCAAGGCCCTTTTCCAGCCATTCGTCGCGCTCGGCCTCGTCGATGCAATAGACGCGTTTGGCGCCTTGGGTGAGGCGGTAGAGCGGGGGGCAGGCGAGGTAGAGGTGGCCCGCGTCGATCATCGGGCGCATTTGGGTGAAGAAGAAGGTCATCAAAAGCGAGGCGATATGGGCTCCGTCGACATCGGCGTCGGTCATGATGATGATCTTGTCATAGCGCAGATCGTCGATGTTGAACTTGGTCCCCAATCCCACGCCAAGGGCCTGGGTGAGGTCGTTGATTTCCTGGTTACTGCCCAGTTTCGACGAGGCCGCGCCGAGGACGTTGAGGATTTTACCGCGCAGGGGCAGGAGGGCCTGGGTTTTGCGGTCGCGGCCCATCTTGGCGGAGCCGCCCGCCGAGTCGCCCTCGACGATGAACAGCTCGGTCCCCTCGCGGTTGGTGGCGGTGCAATCCACCAGTTTGCCGGGCAGGCGGAGTTTCTTGGTGGCTGACTTGCGCTGGGTCTCTTTTTCCTGGCGGCGGCGGAGGCGTTCCTCGGCCCGCAGGACAAGGAAATCGAGGATCGCGCCGGCGGATTTGGTATCGGAGGCCAGCCAGTTGTCGAAATGGTCGCGGACGGCGTTTTCGACAAGGCGTTGGGCCTCGGTGGTGGCGAGGCGGTCTTTCGTTTGGCCGACGAATTCGGGCTCGCGGATGAAGCAGGAGACAAGGGCGCAGCCGCCGGTGATCAGGTCATCACGGGTGATCTGCGCGGCCTTCTTGTTGTTGACCAGCTCGCCATAGGCCTTGATGCCCTTGAGGATCGCCGCCCAGAAACCCGCCACATGGGTGCCGCCCTCGGGCGTGGGGACGGTGTTACAGTAGCTTTGCAGGAAGCCGTCGCGCGAAGGGGTCCAGTTGATGGCCCATTCGACCTTGCCGGGGGTGCCGAAACGTTCCTGAAAATCGACGGTGCCCGAGAAGGGGTGTTCGGCGTAGGTGGCCGCCTGTCCCAGCGTTTCCTTGAGGTAATCCGACAGGCCGCCGGGGAAGTGGAAGGTGGCCTCTTGCGGGGTGTCGCCGTCTTCAATGGCGGATTTCCAGCGGATTTCGACGCCGGAAAAGAGGTAGGCCTTGGAGCGGATCGAGGCGAAGAGGCGGGCGGGTTTGAAGCGGTGGGAGCCGAAGATCTGTTCGTCGGCGTGGAAGGTGACGGTGGTGCCGCGCCGGTTGGGGGCCTGGCCGATTTTTTCCACGGGGCCAAGGGGTTTGCCGCGCGAGAAGCGTTGTTCGAAAAGCTCCTTGTTGCGGGCGACCTGAACGACCATGGAATCGGATAGCGCGTTGACCACCGAGGCGCCGACGCCGTGCAACCCGCCGGAGGTTTGATAGGCCTTACCCGAGAACTTGCCGCCCGCGTGCAGGGTGCAAAGGATCACCTCGAGCGCGGATTTGTCGGGGAACTTGGGGTGCGGGTCGATCGGGATGCCGCGGCCGTTGTCGCGGATGGTGATCGAGTAATCCTCGTGCAGCTCGACCTCGATCCGGTTGGCGTGGCCCGCGACGGCCTCGTCCATGGAGTTGTCCAGCACCTCGGCCACCATGTGGTGCAGCGCCCGGTCGTCGGTGCCGCCGATATACATGCCGGGGCGTTTGCGGACGGGTTCCAGCCCCTCCAGCACCTCGATGGAGGAGGCGTCGTAATCGGAGGAGTCCGCGGGGGTCAGAAGATCGTCGGCCATGTCTGCGCTGCTCTTTGTTTTATGGGTTGGGGCGCATTATGGCAGAGGGACGGGCGGGGTGGAAGTGGGTGTATGGGGCATGTCATGGCATTCATTGCCCCAAGTACCGGGCACATCCCCTGAGCGCTGCTGTGTCGTCGGTGATCAGGGTTATGGGGATGTCTGTGACGATCTCGGTATAAGGCCCGCGTGCGGTGAAGGCGGGGGTGAATAGGTCCCATATGATATGGGGGGCCATGGCGCGGGCCATGCCGCCGATGAGGAAAAGGCCGCCGGTGGCCATGTGGTGCAGGCAAAGTGGGCCTGTGACTTCGCCCAAGATACGCGAGTAAAGGGCGAAGGTTTCCGACGGCCCTTTCGCAATGATCTCTTGCGGCGTGAGCCTTTCACCCGTCAGCCAATGGTGCAGGCGGGTGAGGCCGGGGCCAGAGAGCGCGGCCTCGATCGGCAGGTGGGGAAGATCCGCCCGCAGCGCATCATAGAGCGGGCGCAGGTCGGGGCAATCGGGCAGGGGCGTGTGGCCGGTTTCGGCGGGCGGCACGATGAGGCCATTGCCCATGCGGTGCACCACGGCGACGTTGCAGCCTGTACCGATACCGAGGACCAGCCTTGCGCCGTCCGGGTCAGCCGTGCCGGGGCGCAGCGGCGTCAGGGTGCCGGGGGCAAGCGTGTCGAGCGCGTAGCCTTGGGCCTGAAGGTCATTGATCAAATGCACGGCTTCTGCGCCGGTGGCCTTGGCCAGTGCATCGGCCTCGATATGCCATGCGTGGTTGGTGAGTTGAGCCGTTCGGCCCCGCACAGGCCCGGCGACACCTGCACAGAGGGCGCGCAAGGGGCCGGGGCGTTGCGCGCTGAGATAGCTTTGCAAAAGCGTTGCCAAGTCGCGGAAATCGGCGTTGCGCAGGCTGGCGACGGTATCGGGGATTAGTCCCGTCTCATCGCCCAGCCCGACACGGCAATGGGTGCCGCCAAGGTCCACCAACAGGTCAGTCATCGCGCCAGCGGGCCATGGTGTCGCGCGCGGATTGGGCAAGCATCACCACGTCGATTCCCACAGCGAGGAATTGCGCGCCCCAGTCGCGGTAGGTTCGCGCGGTGGCGGGGTCGAGCGCGAGGATGCCGGGGGCTTTGCCCGCGGTTTTGATGCGGACAAGCGCGTCTTGGATCGCGTCTTGCACCTCGGGTGCGCTGCTGTCACCGGCAAAGCCCATATCGGCGGCCAGATCGGAGGGGCCGATGAAAACGCCATCGACGCCGTCGACCTTGAGGATGTCATCCAGCGCGGCGAGGCCTGCGCGGGTTTCCACCTGCACCAGCAGGCAGATCTGGTCGTTCGCGGTGCCGATATAATCCGGGATGGCCGAGAAATGCGAGGCGCGGGCCAGTGCCGCGCCCGAGCCGCGGATGCCCTGTGGCGGGTAGCGCGTGGCGCGCACCAGTTCGCGGGCCTGTTCGGCGCTTTCGACCATGGGAATCAGCAGGGTTTGCGCGCCGATGTCGAGCACCTGCTTGATCGCCCAATCCGCGCCATGCGCGAGGCGGACGACGGGGGCGCTGTGCCGCCCTTCAAGCACCTGAAGTTGGGCCATGGTGCTGCGCAGGTCGTTGGGGGCGTGTTCGCCGTCGATCACCAGCCAGTCGAAATTGGCGGTGGCGAGAACCTCGGTGGCGTAGGGGTCGGCGAAGCCTGCCCAGCAGCCATAGAGCATCTCGCCCTTGGCAAGGCGGGTTTTGAAGCGGTTCTCGGGGGCGGGCATGGGGGCCTCCTGTCGGTCATGGTTTGGCAGGACGATAGGGGGTCGGCGCGCGGGATGGTAGGGGTTTCAGCCATGGACAGTTCGCGGGCCTTATGCTCAGGTCACGCGCATGACGAGTGACACGCGCCTTGACCGCCCCGCCCTTATCCTGACGGCCCTGATCACCTTGGGCACGTTGATCACCTTGCTGGCCATGGGGCGGGTGCCCTTTTGCCAATGCGGGCATATCGACCTGTGGGGGACGGTGGGCACCAGCGAGGCCAGTCAGCAACTGGCCGATTGGTATACGCCCAGTCATCTGTTGCATGGCTTTCTGTTTTACGGGGCGCTGTGGCTGGTGGCGCGGCGGGTGCCCTTGGGTTGGCGGTTGGTGGTCGCCACGGTGGTGGAATGCGCCTGGGAGATCATCGAGAACACCGATGCGGTGATCCAGCGGTATCGCGAGGTGACGATCTCGTTGGATTATTTCGGCGACAGTGTTTTGAATTCGGGCGCCGACATCGCAGCGATGTTCGCGGGCTTCTGGCTGGCGCGGGTCTTGCCGGTCTGGGCCAGTGTGGCGGTGGTCATCGGGTTCGAGGTGCTGACCATGTGGGTGATCCGCGATGGGCTGGCCCTGAATATCATCATGCTTTTGTATCCGGTCGAGGCGATTGCCACGTGGCAGGCGGGTTAGGGGCCGTGGCCCCTAAAGCGGGATTTTCATCCCGTCTCGGCCGATGTGGATTTTGCCGGAATAGTGCGGTTCGGTGGCGTGCAGCCAGTCCTTTTCCGTGACCTCGGGGTCGTCGGCGGGGATCAGGTGATTGAGGGCGAGGGCCTTGACGGTTGCCTGCTGTGCGATCCTTGCGGCCTCTTCGGCGGGGGTGTGGCTGCGCAGGATGTGTTTGAGCAGGCGGTCATCCTTGTATCCCATCCGGTCGACGATCTTCTGCACGCCGGGGATCAGCATGGCCTCGTGCACCAGAAGGTCGGCATCGCGGGCGAAATCCACCATTTCGGGGAGGGGCGCTGTATCGCCTGAAAGCACCACCGTTTTGTCCGCGCCGGTGAGCTTCAGGGCGAAGCTGTCTTTGATCGGCGGGTGGTGGTTACGCAGGGTGGTGACGGTGAGATCGCCCAAGCGCAGGTGCGAGGTGTCATCCAGTACGTGGATCGGTGCGAGGCTGGCCAGATCGGGGCGGCCTTCGTCGGCGATGCGGGTGTCGATATCGAACGCCATGGAAGCAAGGAAGCCTTGCCAGTAGGTATCCAGCCCCTCGGGCGCATGGATGGGCAGGGGGGTCTTGAGGCCCGCGGTCCATGCGGTGTGCAGGAGCGGGCCGAGTTCGAGGTAGTGATCGGAATGCAGGTGGGTGATCAGCACGGCATCGAGATCGGTGAGGGGGATGCCTGCGCGGGTGAGGGCGGCAGTGCAGCCAAGGCCGGCATCGACCAGAATGGTCTTCCCTGCCAGTTGCACGAGGATCGATGTGGGCATGGAGGAGCCGGGCCGGATCGCCGGGCCGCCCTTGGTGCCCAGGAGGGTGATGGCATCGGTCATGTGCGGGCTGCCTTGAACACCCGACCGCGTAGCGCGCCCAAGCCGCAGACAAGGGCGATGCCCAGACCGTCGGCCAGCAGGTCGGCCCATTCACCCGAACGCCCGACGCTGGGTTGGATCACTTCGATCACTGCGCCATAAAGCAGCGCGAGCGGCGCGATCCAGTAGAGCGCGCGGGGGCGGGTGAGCGCGACGGGCAGGACCATCAGCCCGAAGGCCAGCGCGTGAAGCTGCTTGTCGGTGAGCGGCAGCGGCGCGCCGGCCTCGCCCGGCGGGGTCAGGGTGAACCAGCCGATGACCGCGCCGATCAGCAGGGTGAGGAAAAGGGCGATGGGATAGGGCATGTGGGTCCTGACGCTTGTCCTGATCTGCCGGTGATACATCGCAAGCCGCGCCGTAGAAACCCCCGGTCAGATGGCATCGTGAAGGTGATAGCGTTAACGATTTGCCGGCTTTTTCACCAAGGAATCGCAAAAAAACCGTCCCGGCATCATCTTTTTCAAGCGGGAAAATAGGTGCAAAGCGTCGCAGGCTGGGCAAGTTGTTGAAAACACGTGGTATTCAACGGTATACAATCTTTTTCAAGCGTCTTGCCCGGTGTGCAAGGCTCTGCTACACCCCAGCCGAATTTCGGTGTGATCCGGGTCACGCCGTTTGTTAACGCCCCCGGCAAGACGGCCCTGTGCCGTCTTTTGTAAACCGGGGCCAGACATCGGAAGGGTGGACGTGTCCGAACCAGCTTCGATTTCCTCCGGCATCGCCGAGCGCTATGCCACCGCTATTTTTGAGCTGTCCAAGGAAGACAAATCCGTGGCCAAGCTCGAATCCAACATCACCGACCTTGCCGCCGCGATCGACGCGAGCGAGGACCTGCGCGACATGATCGCCAGCCCGGTTCTGAGCCGGACCGAACAAGCCGCCGCGATGGCCGCTGTCGGCCAGAAGCTCAAGCTGGAGCCGGCGTTGCAGAACGGTCTGGCCGTGATGGCCGACAAGCGCCGCTTGTTCGTGCTGCCGCAGCTTCTGCAACAGCTGACCGCGCTGATCGCCGAGGACAAGGGTGAAGTGACTGCCGACGTGACCAGTGCCAAGGCGCTGACCAAGGCGCAGTCCGAGAAACTGGCCAAGACGCTGAAGGCGCGTATTGGCAAGGATGTGAAGATCAATGCGGCCGTCGATGAAAGTCTCATCGGCGGTCTTGTCGTCAAGGTGGGCTCGAAGATGATCGATACCTCGATCCGCTCGCGCCTCGATTCCCTACAGAATGCAATGAAAGAGGTCGGATAAATGGGTATCCAAGCTGCAGAGATTTCTGCGATCCTGAAGGACCAGATCAAGAACTACGGCAAAGACGCCGAAGTGGCCGAAGTTGGCCGGGTTCTGTCGGTCGGTGACGGTATCGCGCGTGTGCACGGTCTGGACAATGTGCAGGCCGGTGAACTTGTCGAATTCCCCGGCGGTGTGATGGGTATGGCCCTGAACCTCGAAGCCGACAACGTGGGTGTTGTGATCTTCGGCTCGGACCGTGAAATCGGCGAAGGCGACACGGTGAAACGTACCAAGTCGATCGTGGACGTGCCCGTGGGTGACGAACTGCTGGGCCGCGTTGTGGACGGTCTGGGTAACCCGCTGGACGGCAAGGGCCCGATCAAGACGAAAACCCGCGGTGTGGCCGATGTGAAAGCGCCGGGCATCATCCCGCGTAAATCGGTTCACGAGCCGATGGCCACCGGCCTGAAATCGGTTGACGCGATGATCCCGATTGGCCGTGGCCAGCGGGAGCTGATCATTGGCGACCGCCAGACCGGTAAGACGGCTGTTGCTCTGGACGCCATGCTGAACCAGAAAACCTACAACGAAGCCGCGGGTGACGACGAGAACAAGAAGCTTTACTGCGTTTACGTCGCGGTTGGCCAAAAGCGTTCGACCGTTGCGCAGCTGGTGAAGAAGCTGGAAGAGTCGGGCGCGATGGAATACTCCATCGTCGTGGCCGCGACCGCTTCGGACCCCGCGCCGATGCAGTTCCTTGCCCCCTATTCGGCAACCGCCATGGCCGAGCATTTCCGCGACAATGGCCGCCACGCCCTGATCGTATACGATGACCTGTCGAAACAGGCCGTCGCCTATCGTCAGATGTCGCTGCTTCTGCGTCGTCCGCCGGGGCGTGAAGCTTACCCGGGTGACGTGTTCTACCTCCACTCCCGCCTGCTGGAGCGTTCGGCCAAGCTGAACGAAGACAATGGGTCGGGCTCGCTGACCGCGCTGCCGATCATCGAAACCCAAGGTGGCGACGTTTCGGCCTTTATTCCGACCAACGTGATTTCGATCACCGACGGTCAGATCTTCCTTGAAACCGAGCTGTTCTACCAAGGTATCCGCCCGGCTGTGAACACCGGTCTGTCGGTGTCTCGTGTGGGCTCGTCGGCCCAGACCAACGCGATGAAATCGGTCGCCGGTCCGGTGAAACTGTCGCTCGCCCAGTACCGCGAGATGGCGGCCTTCGCCCAGTTCGGTTCGGACCTCGACGCCGCCACCCAGCAGTTGCTGAACCGTGGTGCGCGCCTGACCGAACTGATGAAACAGCCGCAGTATTCGCCGCTGACAAACGCCGAGATCGTCTGCATCATCTACGCGGGCACCAATGGCTACCTCGACAATATCGAGGTGAACCAGGTTGGCCGCTTTGAAGAAGGTCTTCTGAACCACCTGCGGTCCAAGCATCAGGACCTGCTGGACTGGATCACCAACGACGACCCCAAGGTCAAAGGTGACGCCGAGGACAAGATCAAGGCTGCGCTGGACGAATTCGCCGCCGACTTCGCATAAGGGAGAAAAGGCATGCCTTCTCTCAAGGACCTTAAAAACAGGATCGAGTCGGTCAAATCGACCCGCAAGATCACCAAGGCCATGCAAATGGTTGCCGCGGCGAAACTTCGCCGCGCGCAAGAGGCCGCCGAGATGTCGCGCCCCTATGCCGAACGCTTCAACGCCGTGATGGCGAAGCTGGCGGCCTCGGTCGGGGACAGCGACAGTGCGCCGCGTCTTCTGCGGGGCACTGGCGAGGACAAGGTGCACCTGCTGGTGGTCATGACCGCCGAGCGGGGCCTGTGCGGTGGTTTCAACTCGAACATCGCCAAGCTGGCGCGCACCGAGGCGGAATCGCTCAAGGCGCATGGCAAGACGGTGAAGATCATCACCGTCGGCAAGAAGGGCCGGGATGCCCTGAAGCGTGATCTGGGTGACCTGTTCATCGACCACGTCGACATGTCCGGTGTGAAGAACATCGGCTATGACGACGCACAGGCGGTGGCCAAGAACCTGCTGGATCGCTTCGACAAGGGCGAATTCGACGTTGCCAAGATCTTCTACTCGAAGTTCCAGAACGTCGTGAGCCAGATCCCGACCGTGCAACAGGTGATCCCGTTCCAGGTGGACGAAGAGGCCGCCCAAGAGTCACCCGAGGCCGGTGTCGTGTACGACTACGAGCCGGACGAAGAGGCCATTCTGGCCGATCTTCTGCCGCGCGGCGTGGCGACGGCGATTTTCAGCGGTCTGCTGGAAAACGGGGCCTCGGAACAGGGCGCGCGGATGTCCGCCATGGACAACGCCACCCGCAACGCCGGCGAGATGATCGACAAGCTGACGATCGAATACAACCGTTCGCGTCAGGCTGTGATCACCAACGAGCTTATCGAAATCATTTCGGGCGCCGAGGCGCTCTGACGACAACCGGAGAAACGAAACAATGGCAAACGCAAAAGGCAAAGTCACTCAGGTGATCGGCGCCGTGGTGGACGTTCAGTTCGACGACCACCTGCCCGAAATTCTGAATGCCCTTGAAACCGACAACAACGGCAAGCGCCTTGTTCTCGAGGTGGCACAGCACCTTGGGGAAAGCACCGTGCGCACCATCGCCATGGACGCGACCGAAGGTCTGGTCCGTGGTCAGGAAGTGACCGACATGGACGCCCCGATCAGCGTTCCGGTGGGCGACGCCACCCTGGGCCGCATCCTGAACGTCGTGGGTGAGCCCGTGGACGAAGGCGCGCCGATCAAGGCGAAAGAAACCCGCGCGATCCACCAGCCCGCGCCCGAGTTCAACGAGCAATCGACCGAGTCGGAAATCCTTGTGACCGGCATCAAGGTTGTTGACCTGCTGGCCCCCTACGCCAAGGGTGGTAAAATTGGTCTCTTCGGTGGTGCCGGTGTGGGCAAGACCGTTCTGATCATGGAGCTGATCAACAACATCGCGAAGGTGCACTCGGGCTACTCGGTGTTCGCGGGTGTGGGGGAACGGACCCGTGAGGGCAACGACCTTTACCACGAGATGATCGAATCCAACGTGATCAACCCCGATAACCTGGAAGAATCCCAGGTGGCGCTGGTTTACGGCCAGATGAACGAACCGCCGGGGGCACGTGCCCGTGTGGCCCTGACCGGCCTGACGCTGGCCGAACAGTTCCGCGACCAATCCGGTACCGACGTTCTGTTCTTCGTCGATAACATCTTCCGCTTTACGCAGGCGGGCTCCGAGGTGTCGGCTCTGCTCGGCCGTATCCCCTCGGCTGTGGGGTATCAGCCGACGCTGGCCACCGACATGGGGGCGATGCAGGAACGGATTACCTCGACCAAGCAGGGGTCGATCACCTCGATCCAGGCTGTCTATGTTCCGGCGGACGACCTGACCGACCCGGCACCGGCAACCACCTTTGCCCACCTCGACGCCACGACCGTTCTGAGCCGTGCGATTTCGGAGCTGGGTATCTACCCGGCCGTGGACCCGCTCGACTCGACCTCGCGTCTGATGGACCCGTCGATCGTTGGTGAAGAGCACTACCAAGTGGCGCGTGACGTTCAGGGTATCCTGCAGCGCTACAAGTCGCTTCAGGACATCATCGCCATTCTGGGTATGGACGAACTCAGCGAAGAGGACAAACTTACCGTGGCCCGTGCCCGTAAGATCCAGCGCTTCCTGTCGCAGCCCTTCGACGTGGCGAAAGTGTTTACCGGCTCGGACGGTGTGCAGGTTCCGCTGGAAGACACCATCAAATCGTTCAAGGCGGTTGTGGCCGGTGAATACGACCACCTGCCCGAAGGCGCCTTCTACATGGTGGGCGGCATCGAAGAGGTGAAAGCCAAAGCCGAGAAGATGGCTGCCGACGCGGCCTAAGCCCTAGCGCCTCCCGTCCCTTGGGCGGGAGGTTAACTCCTGAAGGAGATCAATGAATGGCTGATACAGTCCAATTCGATCTGGTAAGCCCCGAACGCCTGCTGACATCCGTCGCGGCGAAAGAGGTGCGTATTCCCGGTGCCGAGGGCGACATGACGGCAATGCCCGATCATTCGCCCCTGATCACCACCCTGCGGCCCGGCATCCTCAAGGTTGTCAGCGCCGAAGGCGAGGCGGATTACGTTGTCACCGGCGGCTTTGCCGAGATCAATGCCGACGGCATCTCGGTTCTGGCCGAGAAGGCGATTGCGCGCGAAGATGTCACGCAAGAGCATTTCAAGGCGCTGGTGGACGAAGCGACCGACAAGCTTGCCAAGGCGCAAGAGGTCTATGTCAACGAGCCGGGCCCGGTGGATGACGCCGCCAAGCTTTTGGCCGACATGGTGGCCATGGGGGATCATATCGGTCTATCGGCCAACTGATCCGCGGTCAAAACCGGTATGAGAGTTCAAAGGGCCCTAGCGGGCCCTTTTCCTTTTTTGGTTCTCAATTCCGCCCAAAACTCGTATTACACGCATCTTGGGGAAGGGACGGAGCATGATGCGCCATCTGGAAAGTAAATACATCGGTGTGGCACAGGGCGATGACGTGTTGTTCTCGGATTACGAGGACGGCGGCGAGATGTGGACCGGCAGCGGATCGCGCGAGCGTCGCCATAGCCTGACATTTCGCGAGGCCTTCAAAAGCCCGCCCGTGGTGCATGTTTCGCTGTCGATGTGGGACATGGACAGCGCCACCAATGTGCGTGCCGATGTGACCGCCGAGAAGGTCACGGAAAAGGGGTTTGACGTGGTCTTTCGCACATGGGCCGATACCCGGGTGGCCCGGGCGCGCATCCGCTGGATGGCGATCGGTGAGGTGTTTCACGAGGACGACTGGCAGGACGTGTACTAGGGGCTGGGCCTGATATCATTACCCCCTCCAAGAGGCCCCGGGGCAAGCCCGGGGCAGGTCGTGCATCCTCAGTGGCCGAACTGGCCTTCGTAAATCGGTTCCAGCGTCGGGGTTTCGAACAGCGACGACACGCTGGTGCCGTGCCAGATGTTCATGATCGCCTGCGCAAAGACCGGCGCGGTGGGGATGATGCGGATATTGGGGGCGGCTTTCACAGGTTCGGTCGCGGCGATGGTATCGGTGATGACCAGCGATTTCATGACCGAGTTGGTGATCCGTTCGACCGCCGGGCCGGAAAGAACCCCGTGCGTGATATAGGCGTGTACTTCGGAGGCGCCATTGTCCAGTAGCACCTGCGCGGCTTTGCATAGCGTTCCGGCGGTGTCGCAGATGTCATCGACGATGATGCACTTCTTGCCCGAGACATCACCGATGACGGTCATCTCGGCGACTTCCCCTGCTTTTTCGCGGCGTTTGTCGACAATCGACAGGGGGGCTTCGATCCGCTTGGCCAGTTCGCGGGCGCGGGCCACACCGCCCACGTCGGGGGACACCACCATGACGTCCTCCATCTCGCCCTTGAACTGGGTCATGATGTCCAGTGCAAAGACCGGCGCGGCATAGAGGTTGTCGACCGGAATATCGAAAAAGCCCTGAATCTGCGTGGCGTGGAGGTCCATTGTCAGGACCCTTTCGATACCCGCCTCGACGATCATGTTCGCCACCAGCTTGGCCGAAATGGGCGTACGCGCCTTGGAGCGGCGATCCTGCCGGGCATACCCGAAATAGGGGATCACGGCGGTGATCCGCTTGGCCGAGGACCGGCGCAGCGCATCGGCCATGATCAGCAATTCCATCAGGTTGTCGTTGGCCGGGTTCGATGTGGGTTGAACGATGAACATATCCTCACCGCGGACGTTCTCGTAAACCTCGACGAAGATTTCCTGATCGTTGAAGCGTTCGACCCGGGCATCGACCAGCCCCACATTGACGCCGCGATGCATGGACATGCGCCGCGCGATCGCCTGCGACAGAGGTTTGTTGGCATTGCCGGTGATGAGTTTGGGTTCGGAGGTCGTGGGCATGGCAGCGGGTCCTGGCTGGTCTGGTATGACAGATTCGTAACGTTGAACTTCGCTTAGCATGGGCGTAGCGTCGGGCAAAGCTGTGCAAAGGGAGAGGGCGCGAAAATGGCGCAGATTGAGTATTATTTTTCGACGCTGTCGCCGTATGCTTATCTGGCTGGCACTCGCCTGGAAGACATCGCGGCGAAACACGGTGCCAGCGTGACCTACAAGCCGATGGATATTCTGGCTCTTTTTACGCGTACCGGTGGGCAGCATCCGTCCGAACGGCATCCGGCCCGGCTTGCCTATCGCGCACAGGAGCTGCCCCGTCAGGCGAGGAAGGCCGGAATGACGTTTAACCTGCAACCGGCGCATTGGCCGACCAATGCCGCGCCGTCGTCTTATGCCATCATCGCGGCCCAGAATGCCGGGGGTGGTGACTTGGGGGCCTTGGTGCATTCCA
This sequence comes from Roseovarius bejariae, assembly GCF_009669325.1. NCBI lineage: Bacteria > Pseudomonadati > Pseudomonadota > Alphaproteobacteria > Rhodobacterales > Roseobacteraceae > Roseovarius > Roseovarius bejariae. The sequence goes on along the minus strand of NZ_SZWE01000001.1, from coordinate 1,145,097 downwards.
TTTTGCGCGCCTGCTGGGCCGAAGAGCGGGACATCGCCGAGGACGAGGTGATCAAGGACTGTTTGGAAAAGGCGGGCTTCGATCCGGGGTTGACTGTCAGTGGCCTTCTGACCGGGGCCGAAACCTATGCCGCCAATCTGGAGGACGCGGTGGCGGCCAATGTATTCGGCGCGCCGTTTTACGTGGTGGACAGCGGGCAAAGTTTCTGGGGGCAGGACCGGCTTGAGGATCTGGACCTGCATTTGCAGGGTAAGCTTTGAGTGATGCCGAGGGCCAGCCGGGCGGGCTATGACACCCATTGGACGACCTTCGGGCAGGGGCCGCGTGCGGCGCTGGCAATCCATTGTTCGCTGTCCCATTCGGGCAGTTGGGGGGGGATCGCGCGGCATCTTTCAGGCGCGCTGACCCTGACGGCCTTCGACATGCCGGGCCATGGGCGCAGCGCGCCGTGGCAGGGCGAGGGCGAGATACAGGAAGAGACGGCGAAGATTGCCGCGACCTTCTGCGAGGGCGGCGCGCGTGACCTGATCGGCCATTCCTTCGGGGCGACGGTGGCCTTGCGACTGGCGGTGATGCGGCCTGACCTGGTGCGCTCGCTTGTTTTGATCGAGCCGGTGTTCTTTGCAGTGGCCTTCGCGGATGATCCAACGGCAAAGGCGCGGTTCGATCTGGCCATGGGCGGGTATGCCCGCGCCGTTGAGAACGGAGACGATATGGCCGCGGCCGAGGCCTTTACGGCCCTATGGGGGGATGGCACGGCATGGCAGGACATACCGCGGGCGCATCGTGCCGCGATGGCCGATCAGATGTACCTGATCGCAGCGGGCCAGCCTGCGCTGTATGAGGACGTGGGCGGCTTGTTGGCGCCCGGTGTTCTGGCCGGTGTGACGCAGCCGGTGTTGCTGATGGAGGGCAACCAATCCCCGGATATCATCCCGGCGATCAACGAAGGGCTGGCCAGACGCCTGCCGCGCGCGGAACGCGCCGTGATCGCGGGCGCGGGCCACATGGCGCCGATGACCCATGCCAAGCAGGTCAGCGCCGAGATCCTGCGTTTCTTGAAATGGGCCTGAACCGCAGGGTTACCCCGGGGGCGGTCCAAGCGTGCCACGCAGGCGCAGTTCGGTTTGCAGGGCTACGCTTTGCGCCATGGGCGTGCCGCCGATCATCTGCTTCAAGAGCTGGGCCGCTTGGCGGCCCATGTCGCGATGGGGGACATGCACGGTTGTCAGCTGCGGGGTGACAACGCGGGCCAGTTCAATGTCGTCAAAGCCGGTGACCGAGACATCGCGCGGGACGTCAAGGCCCATCTCTTGCGCCTTTTGCATTGCGCCCACGGCCAGTACGTCATTTCCGCAGATCACGGCGGTCGGGCGTGGTGACAGGGCCATGAGCTGCCCCATGGCCTCGGCCCCGTGGTCCACGGAATAGGGTACCTCGATCAGGTGCAGGCCCTCGGGTGGCAGCCCCGCCGCCTGCATCGCCTCACGCACACCGTTCATGCGTTCGCGCGCGCGGTCATTGCAGGCCTGCTCCGCACTGATCGCGGCAAGCCGTGTGTGGCCTTGCGCGATGACCTGCGCGGCCAACCCGGCCATGGCGCGGCGATTGTCGAACCCGATCGAGGGTTTCCCGGCGGTTTCGTCATAGGCCCATGCAATCAGGGCTGGCACCCCCCGGGCCTCCAGAAAACGGTAAATCGCGGGGTCGCGGTCATGGCCGATCAGCAAAAGGGCATCGGCCCCGCGCGCGACCAGCGCGCGGATTTGCTCGGCCTCCAATTCGGGGCGATAGGCCGAGGAGGCCACCAACATCGTGATCCCATTGCGGCCCAGTTCCTCCTGAAAGGCCTGAAGGCCGCGGGCGAAAATCGCGTTGTCCATTGTGGGTATCACCGCGCCAACCGTGTTGGTCCGTTTGGCCGCCAGTGCGCGCGCCCCGAAATTCGGGGAATACCCCAAGTCCTGTACCGCTTGCAGGACCCGTTTGCGGGTCTCTTCCACCACTTGGGCCGGCGCGTTCAGGCAGCGCGAGACCGTTGCCGTCGAGACCCCCGCGCGGCTGGCGACATCGGCGAGGGTGGGTAGGGGTTTGCTGGCAGGGTCTGGGTTTTTGGTCATTTGTCCGGTTTTTCAAGGGCACGCGTGCAAGGTGGGTCGATGGGTGTGCATCATAGGATGTAAGCGCTTGCATGAGAAGTTGTAAGCGCTTACATTTATCGCGAATCCGGGGCCGCGCCCCGCCCCTTGCGAACAGGACGGATCCATGGCTCGAGAGTACCTCAAGAAAGCAACGCTGACCTCGCAATCCGGCGCATCGGATGTGCACGAAACGGTACAGGGCATTCTGGACGACATCGAAAAGGGCGGCGATGCGAAGGCCTTGGAATATGCTACCAAGTTCGACCAGTACGAAGGCAACGTGATACTCACCCGAGAAGAGATCGAGGCGGCCAAGGATTTGGTGCCTCAAAAGCTGCGCGATGACATTGAGTTCGCCCATGACAACGTGCGCCGCTTTGCCGAGGCGCAGAAGGAAACCCTGCGTAATATCGAGGTCGAGGTGGTGCCGGGCCTGATCGCCGGGCAGAAAAGCATCCCTGTCAAGGGGGCGGGCTGTTACGTGCCGGGCGGGCGGTATAGCCATATCGCCAGCGCCATCATGACCGTGACCACCGCCAAGGTTGCGGGCTGTGAACATATCGTGGCCTGTTCCCCGCCGCGCCCCGGCGTGGGGATCAACCCGGCCATCATCTATGCCGCCGATCTGTGCGGGGCCGATACGATTCTGGCCATGGGTGGGGTGCAGGGCGTGGCCGCCATGACATTCGGCCTGTTCGGCCTGCCGCCCGCCAATATCCTTGTCGGCCCCGGCAACCAGTTCGTGGCCGAGGCCAAGCGAATCCTGTTTGGCCGCGTGGGGATCGACATGATCGCCGGCCCGACCGACAGCCTGATCCTCGCCGACGAGACCGCCGATCCCGAGGTCGTGGCCACCGATCTGGTGGGGCAGGCCGAGCATGGCTATAACTCGCCCGTCTGGCTGGTGACCGATGACCATGCCTTGGCCGAGCGGGTGATGGAACTGGTGCCGGAACTGATCGAGGATCTGCCCGAGGTGAACCGCGACAACGCCCGCGCCGCGTGGCGCGATTATGCCGAGGTGATCCTGTGCGACAATCGCGAGGAGATGGCGGCGACTTCGGATGAGTATGCGCCCGAGCACCTGACCGTACAGGCCGAGGATCTGGAGTGGTGGCTTGGGCGGTTGTCCTGCTATGGCTCGTTGTTCTTGGGCGAAGAAACCACCGTGGCCTTTGGCGACAAGGCCAGCGGCACCAACCATGTTTTGCCCACCTCGGGGGCGGCGCGCTATACCGGGGGCCTCAGTGTGCACAAGTACATGAAGATCGTCACGTGGCAGCGCGCCACCAAGGAAGGGTGCAAGCCCGTGGCCGAAGCCACCGCGCGGATTTCCCGGCTTGAAGGCATGGAAGGCCATGCGCGCACCGCTGACATTCGCCTGCGCAAGTATTTCCCGGGCCAGAACTTCGACCTTAGCGCCAATGGCTGAGCCGGGACTTTTCGACGTTGCGGGTAAAGTGGCCTGCGTCACCGGGGCCAGCGGCGGCTTGGGCCGTCGCGCGGCCACGGTCCTTGCACAGGCGGGGGCGCAGGTGGTGGGCGTGGCCCGCCGTGCCGAGGCGCTTGAGGAGTGGCGCAAGGAGGCGGGGGGCGACACCGCTGCTGTCGCGCGCGATGTCGGCGACCGCGAGGGCCTGCATGATCTGGTTGCGGATGTCTGCGCGCCTTTCGGTGCGCCCGATATCGTGATCCATGCCGCCGGGGTGAATACCCGGGAGATGGCCGACGAGGTGACCGAAGGCGGCTGGGACAGCACGTTGGAGCTGAACCTCACCATGCCCTTTTTCCTCAGCCAGCAATTGGTGCCCGCGATGAAAGACAAAGGCTGGGGCCGGATCGTGAATTTCGCCTCGCTGCAAAGCACCCGCGCCTTTCCGGGGGGCATCGCCTACGGGGCCAGCAAGGGGGGCATCGCGCAACTGACACGCGCCATGGCCGAAGCCTGGTCGCCCTACGGGATCACCGCCAATGCCATCGGTCCGGGGTTCTTCCGAACGGAGTTGACCGCAACGGTATTCAACGACCCCGAGCGCGCCGCGCGCAACGCTGCGGCCACCTGCATCGGGCGAAACGGCGAGATCGAAGATCTAGACGGGCCGGTTCTGTTCCTGTGCTCTAGGGCATCGGATTACGTGACAGGGCAAATCCTGATGGTGGATGGGGGGTTCACCGCGAAATGAAGGCGCTTGTTTATACCGGCCCCAAAGAGTTGGATTGTCGCGATGTGCCAGATGCCGTGCCACAAGCGGGGGAGGAACTGATCCGCGTGGATAGCGTCGGCATTTGCGGATCGGACATGCATGCCTATCTGGGCCATGACGCGCGCCGCCCCGCGCCCTTGATCCTTGGCCACGAGGCGGCGGGTGTGATCACCGGCGGGCCACGCGATGGGCAACGGGTGACGATCAACCCGCTGGTCACTTGTGGTGCTTGCCGGGCATGCCTGAATGGGCAGGACAATCTTTGCCCCGCACGGCAGATCATCTCGATGCCGCCGCGCGAGGGGGCCTTTGCCGAACTGCTGGCCATGCCCGGTGGCAACCTCGTGCCGGTGCCTGACAATGTGCCGCTGTCCAAGGCGGCCTTGGCCGAACCCATCGCTTGTGGCTGGCACGCGGTGCGCCTGTCGCTGGCGGTGCTGGGCAGGGCCGAGCGCGCGCTTGTTCTGGGTGGTGGGGCCATCGGAGTGGGCGCGGCACTCAGCCTGAAAGCGCGGGGCGTGAATGAAGTGCTGATCGCCGAGCCCAACGCGCCGCGCCGCCGCTTTCTTGAGCTCAATTGCGATTTCCCTGCCGTGGCCCCCGACCAAGTCCCCGGTGCCGACTATGACATCGTGATCGACGGCGTGGGCCATGAGGCCACCCGCGCGCAGGCCTCGGCCCTCGTGCGCCCGGGTGGCGTGATCGGCCATATCGGGTTGGGGCAGGCCACGGGCGGTTTGGATATTCGCCGCATGACCCTGCAAGAGGTGACTTTCATCGGGACCTACACCTATACCGCGCAGGATTTCCAAGACACGGCGCAGGCCATCTTCGAGGGCCGCCTTGGCCGGCTCGACTGGTTCGAGTCCCGTGCTTTGGCCGATGGCGCCAAAAGCTTTGCCGATATCCGTGCCGGTATGGTAGCTAGTCCCAAGATCATACTGACCCCCTGACGAAAGGTAGCTCCCATGTATTCCAAGATCATTGTCGGCCTGTCGCTTGACCACGGCATCAGTGAAACCGCCATCGGCGTGGCCCGCAAGCTGGCCGATGACGGAGCGGAGATCATTGCCGTCCACGTTTATGAACAACCCAACTCCTCGGTGCGCGCCTATATGGACGACGATCTTCTGGAAGGGGCGCAAAAGAACGCGAAGGCCCGCCTCGAAGATCGGGTAAAAGGCGAGGAAGGCGTGAAAGCCGTGCTTTTGAACGGGCATTCAGGCCGGGCAATCACCGATTACGCGAAAAAGGTCGGGGCAGATTGCATCGTTGTTGGCTCACACAAACCGGAGCTAAGTGACTTTTTGCTCGGCTCCACAGCCGCGCGGGTGGTGCGCCATGCCTCTTGCGCGGTGCATGTCCTGCGCTGACGCAGCATGGGCGCATCGCGGATTCATTGCAGCGGCGACGCCCGCAGGTTGGCCCGTCGCCGTCTGCCGTGGATGGTCTTTGACTACATCGACGGCGCGGCGGGCGAGGAACACGGCGCCGCACTGGCGCGAACGGCGCTGCAAGACATCCGCCTGCGCACCCGCGTTCTGGTGAATGTCAGCGAGCGCAGCCTTGCCAAACCGGTTTTCGGCCGTGTCGCACAGCGCCCGTTCGGCATCGCCCCCATGGGGATGTGCAACCTGTCCGGCCCCGGTGCCGATCTGATGCTGGCCCGGCTGGCCGCCGATTATCAAGTGCCGCTTGGCGTCTCCACCGTGGCCTCCACCCCACTGGAGCGCATGATCGAGGTGGCCCAAGGCCACGCCTGGTTCCAGCTTTACTTCAGCGGCGATGGAAGCGCCGCGCTTCGGCTCGTGGACCGGGCCGAGGCGGCGGGCTATGACACCCTTGTCCTGACCCTCGATGTCCCCGAGGTGGGTCGCCGCCCGCGGGAACTGCGCCATGGGTTCAAGATGCCCTTTCGTATCGGCCCAAGGCAGTTCATGGATTTCGCCCTGCATCCGCGCTGGTCGCTGTCGACCCTCCTGCATGGCCGCCCGCAACTGGCCAACTTCACCACCGCCGACAAATTCGACCGCACCGATAGCCGTGGGTCGGCCGACTGGTCCTACCTTGACCGCCTGCGCGACCGTTGGAAGGGGCGGCTGGTGGTCAAGGGGGTGCTGGATGCCGAGGACGCAGAACGCCTCAAGGCTGCGGGTGTCGATGCGATACAGGTCTCCTCCCACGGGGCGCGGCAACTGGACAGCGCGCCGGTGCCAATCCACGCCCTGCAAGCCATCCGCGCGGCCCTTGGCCCCGAATTCCCCCTTTTCTACGACAGTGGGTTGCGCAGCGGCGAAGACGCGATCAAGGCGCTGTCCTGCGGCGCCGATTTCACATTCTTCGGTCGTATCCTGCAATTCGCCATCGCCGCCGGCGGCGAAGCGGGCCTGCGCGCGCTGTGGCACGTCCTGAGCGATGAGGCCAGTCTGACATTGGCGCAAATGGGCCTGACCGCCTCAGCGCAAGTCAAACCCCCTTCATCGCCTTAGCGCTTTTTCTTGGCCCAAATACCCCGGGGAGCGCGAGGGGCAGCGCCCCTCGCTTCGGTCGGATTGTGCGCAGCACAATTCGAGGCTGAAAACCGCGTCACCCCTCGCCCATCTGGGCACTGGGCGTGGACATGGAAATGGCCTGTTCTTCCTCGGTCATGACCTCCTCGACCCCTTCGAAAAGCGGCGTCGATAGATACCGCTCTCCGGTATCGGGCAGCATGACCAGCATCACCGACCCGTCGGGCGCGGTTTCGGCCAGTTGCATCGCTACCGCCACGGTGGCGCCGCCGGAAATCCCGGTGAATATCCCCTCTTCACGGGCAAGGCGGCGGGACCATGCGATGCCATCGGGGCCTTCGACCGGGATCAACGCGTCGTAATAGCCCTCGTCAATCGCCTCCTGCAAAACCCACGGAATGAAATCCGGGGTCCAGCCCTGGATCGGGTGCGGTTCGAAATTCGGGTGGCTTTCGGTGGTCTGATGCGCCCCGTTGCGGGTGTTCACATAGCCCGAGCCGACGATCGCGGCATTGGCCGGCTCGCTCAGGATGATCCTGGTTTCGGGCCGTTCTTGCCGTAGCACCCGCGCCACCCCCGACACCGTGCCGCCCGTGCCATAACCCGTCACCCAGTAATCCAGCCGCTCGCCTGCGAAATCGCCAAGGATCTCGCGGGCGGTCGTGGCCTCATGGATATCGGCATTATCCGCCGTCTCGAACTGACTGGCCAGGAACCAGCCGTTTTCCTCGGCCAGCTCCTTGGCCTTGCTATACATGCCGAAGCCCTTCAATTCCTTCGGCGTCAGAACCACCTTGGCCCCCAGAAAGCGCATCAGCTTGCGCCGCTCTATCGAGAAACTCTCGGCCATGGTGAGCACCAGCGGATAGCCCTTGGCGGCACAGACCATGGCAAGCCCAATGCCGGTGTTACCCGACGTGGCCTCGACCACGGTTTGTCCGGGTGCCAGCCGTCCGTCGCGCTCGGCTGCCTCGATGATATTGAGCGCCAGCCGGTCCTTCACCGACCCCGCAGGATTGAAGGCCTCGAATTTCACGTAAACCTCGACATGCTTGGGCGCGATCCGGTTCAGGCGGATACAGGGCGTATCGCCCACCGTGTCCAAGATACTGTCATAGCGCGTGCCGCGCCCCTTGGTTTTGCGGATACTCATCTTGACCTCCCCCTGTTGCGTTGCGCCTCAACTGTGACACACTCGGACCGTCATTGATATGCCCCGCAATCCCCGAGTTCAGTCTTGACCCCGTAAAGCGCATCACATACTGACTCGGGATACCTGAGCGGGCATGGTGAAATGGTATCACACGAGCCTTCCAAGCTCTTGGTGCGGGTTCGATTCCCGCTGCCCGCTCCAGCTTACCCCCGGTTTCACAGGTATGCGGCCAATCTGTCCCCTTGACCCCGGGCGCTGGCCCGGCCAAGAACCATCCTCGAAACGTGTAAAGGGAACAGGACATGGTGCGCAGGGCCTCATCGGGCGCGGAAACCGAAGATCGTGAAAAATCCAGGGAACTGGGCGCGCTTGCCGGGCTTTGGCCCTTCATGCGCCCCTATCGCCTGCTCATGGTCGCGGCGCTGCTTGCGCTAATCCTGACGGCGACGGTCTCGCTCATGCTGCCGATGGCGGTGCGCCGGGTGGTCGACAACTTCGGCGCCGAGGATGGCGCCATCCTTGATCTTTATTTCTCGGCGGCTCTCGGGATCGCGGCGCTTCTGGCGGTGGGTACGGCGCTGCGCTATGCGCTGGTTACCTTCCTTGGCGAACGGGTGGTGGCCGATATCCGCAAGGCGGTTTTCGATCGCGTCATCGGCATGAGCCCCGCCTTCTTCGAAAAGATCATGACCGGCGAAGTCCTCAGCCGGATCACCACCGATACCACGTTGATTCTCTCGGTCATCGGCTCGTCGGTGTCCATCGCCCTGCGCAACCTGCTGATCTTCATCGGCGGACTGGCCCTGATGCTGATCACCTCGGCCAAGCTGACGGGGATGGTCCTGCTGATCGTGCCGCTGATCATCGTGCCGATCCTGACGCTGGGCCGCCGCCTGCGCAAGCTCAGCCGCGAGAATCAAGACTGGATCGCCAATTCCTCGGGCAATGCCTCCGAGGCGCTGCTGAGCGTGCAAACCGTGCAGGCCTTCACGCACGAGAGACAAAGCCGCGCGCGTTTCGCCGATGTGACCGAGAAAAGCTATGACTCCGCCAAGCGGCGGATCACCACCCGGGCCGTCATGACCATGATCGTGATCTTCCTTGTCTTTACCGGCGTGGTGGGGGTTCTCTGGATCGGCGCACGCGACGTGCGCGCCGGGGATATGAGCGCCGGTGCACTGGTGCAATTCGTGATCTACTCGGTCATGGTGGCCGGGGCCGTCGCGGCCCTGTCGGAAATCTGGGGCGAGTTACAACGCGCCGCCGGGGCCACCGAACGCCTTCAGGAACTCCTGCGCGCCACCGACCGGGTGCAAGACCCAGCCAGCCCCGCGCCGCTGCCCGGCCCGGTGCGCGGCGAAATCACCTTCGATCACGTGCGCTTTGCCTATCCCTCGCGGCCCGATACCGCCGCACTGGACGATGTCACGCTGACCGTGGCCCCCGGCGAAACCGTGGCCCTCGTCGGCCCCTCGGGCGCGGGCAAGACCAGCGTAATCCAACTGATCCAACGCTTCTACGATCCCGACGCCGGGCAGGTCGCCCTCGATGGCGTCCCGCTCGATACCATGGCCCGCAGCGAGTTCCGCAAGGCGCTGTCCCTGGTGCCGCAAGACCCGGTGATCTTCGCGGCCTCGGCGCGCGAGAATATCCGCTTCGGTCGTCTCGATGCCACGGATGCCGAGGTCGAGGCCGCCGCCCGCGCCGCCGCCGCCCATGACTTCATCATGGCCCTGCCCGACGGTTACGACAGCTACGTCGGCGAACGCGGCGTGATGCTCTCGGGGGGGCAGAAGCAACGTATCGCCATTGCCCGTGCCATCCTGCGCGACGCGCCGGTCCTCCTGCTGGACGAAGCCACCTCGGCCCTCGACGCCGAAAGCGAACGGGCGGTGCAGGAGGCCGTGGATGCCATGGCCCAAACCCGCACCACCATCATCGTCGCCCACCGCCTCGCCACGGTGAAAAAGGCCGACCGTATCGTGGTCATGGACGAGGGGCGCATCGTGGCCACAGGCACCCACGAGGATCTGGTCAAAGAAGATGGCCTCTACGCCCGGCTCGCCCGTTTGCAATTCACCGATGGGCAAGCGGCCTGACCCCAAGGCCTGCACGTGTTGAAGCTGTCGGATGCCTCCGGCGGGAGTATTTGCAGAAAGATGAAGCGGTATGCTCCGCACACTTCATCTTTCCAAAAATACTCCGGGGGGCGTTGAAAATCCTATTTTCAACGTGGGGGCAGCGCCCCCATGCGGCGCGCGAAGGCGCGCTTATCCTGTCGCGCCAAAGGCGCGGCTTTTTGTGGCTAGGTTAACCCTGGCGAATGATGCGGTTCACATGGCCCATCTTGCGACCCGGCTTCACATCGGCCTTGCCGTAAAGGTGCAATGAGGCGTCCCGCTCCTCCGCGATGCCCGGCACCTTTTCCATATCCTCGCCGATCAGGTTTTCCATCACCACGTCGGCATAGCGGCTGCCATCACCAAGCGGCCAGCCTGCCACGGCGCGGATGTGCTGTTCGAACTGGTCCACGGTACAGCCCTGCTGTGTCCAGTGGCCCGAGTTGTGAACGCGCGGGGCGATTTCGTTCACCACCAAGCCTTGCGGCGTTACGAAAAGCTCCACGCCCATGACGCCCACATAATCCAGCGCATTGAGGATTTTGCCCGCCATCAGCACCGCATCGGTGCGCTGTGCGGTGCTCAGGCGTGCGGGCACCGTGGTGGTGCGCAGAATGCCTCCCTCGTGGACGTTCCCGCCCGGATCGAAACAGGCCACATCGCCCCAGGCACTGCGTGCTCCGATCACCGAGACCTCGTGGCTGAAGTCGACAAACCCCTCAAGGATCGCTTCTTGCCCGGCCATATCCTCCAGCGCAGCGGCGGCATCGCCCGCCTGCATGATCCGCGCCTGCCCTTTGCCGTCATAGCCAAAGCGCCGGGTTTTCAGGATTGCGGGCAAGCCGATCTTTTCAATTGCCGCCTCCAGATCTTCCTGCGTGGTCACCGCGGCATAGGGCGCGGTGGTCAGGCCCAGACCCGACAGGAAATCCTTTTCGGTCAGGCGGTCTTGGCTGACGCGCAACGCCTCGCGCCCCGGGCGCACGGGCACCAGTGATTCGATGAGGTCCAGCGCGGCGGTGGGGATGTTTTCGAACTCATAGGTTACCACGTCCACGGCTTTGGCAAAGCGGCGCAACGCCTCTTCGTCGTCGTAGGCGGCCTTGAAATGGAAGTTGGACACGTGGCTGGCGGGGCAATCGCCGCCCGGCTCGAACACACAGGTCTTGAAGCCCAGGCGGGAGGCCGCAACCGAAAGCATCCGGCCCAGTTGCCCGCCGCCCAAGATTCCGATGGTGGCCCCGGTGGTCAGTGGTTCAGTCATCTTGCGGCTCGTCTGGAATGGAAGCGGACAGCGCCTCGCGCCATGCGTCGAGGCGGGTAGCAAGCGCGTCATCATGGGTGGCGAGGATGCCAGCGGCCATCAGGCCCGCATTGGCCGCGCCCGCCGCACCGATCGCCATGGTGGCCACCGGAAAGCCCTTGGGCATCTGCACGATGGAATAAAGGCTGTCGACCCCCGACAGCGCCTTGGTTTGTACCGGCACGCCCACCACGGGCACGCGCGTTTTGCTGGCCATCATGCCGGGCAGGTGGGCCGCGCCACCGGCCCCCGCGATGATCACCTTCAACCCGCGTTTGGCGGCAGTTTTCCCATAGTCCCACAGGCGGTCCGGGGTCCGGTGGGCCGAGACGATCTTGGCCTCATAGGCCACGCCCAATTCATCAAGGATGTTGGCGGCCTCGCGCATGGTGGGCCAGTCGGATTGGCTGCCCATGATAATGCCCACTTGGATCTCTGCCATATGTCATGCCCCTTGCAATGAAGGGCGCACTATACGCATCACTGGCGCTTACGCAATAATGTCTGGATACAGTCGATCTTCGATATAGGCGATCATGTCCTTGAGCCGCAGTTTTTGCTGTTTCAGCCGCTTGATGGTCAGTGGATCGCGCGCGCCTTTTTCTTCAAGCGCCGTAATCGCCTCGTCCAGATCGCGGTGCTGGCGGCGGAATTCCTCCAGTTCGACATGCAACACCTCGTCGGATTTCATCGACAGATCGCCAAAAGCATTCATGGCTCAAGATTCCTTATCATGGATACCCTCTAAGATACTGTATTCGCCCGATTTCGCAAAGCCCTTGCACCGCCGTTGGTCAGCCCCCATATTTTGCGGTGTGGGGTTGCCGTAATCGGGGCCCTTCAAAGGACTGTCGCTTTAAGTGAAGGACGTGTCGATGACCAAAATGACGCTGGGGTCGCACCCCTACATGCTGGGGTTCGAGCAGTTGGAGCGCATGCTGGAACGCAGCGCAAAGTCGGGCAACGAAGGTTACCCGCCGTTCAATATCGAGCAGACCTCGGAAAACTCCTATCGTATCACGCTGGCCGTGGCCGGCTTTGCCGAGGATGACCTGACGATCACTGTCGAAGATCGGCAACTGGTGATCCGGGGCCGTCAATCCGATGACAGCGACAACCGGATATTCTTGCACCGTGGTATCGCCGCGCGCCAGTTCCAGCGTTCTTTCGTGCTGGCCGATGGCGTCGAGGTGGGCGAGGCGGTCATGGAAAACGGCCTGCTGCACGTGGATTTGACCCGCGCACAGCCCGAAACCGTGGTGCAGAGAATCAAGATCAACAAGGGGTAAGCGAGATGCAGACACCATATGATTTCGGCGCCGAAACGGGCCGTCCCATCGTCTATGTGCGCGCGGTCAAGGTGGCCGATCTGCCCGAGGACGTTCGTGAACAGGCCATGGGTAATGAAACGCTTTACGCGGTGCACAGTGCCGAGGGCGAGCGCCTTGCCTTGGTGCGTGATCGTCGGCTGGCCTTTGTTCTGGCCCGCCAGAACGATATGGAGCCGGTGACGGTTCACTAAATGAAACAGGTGGCGCACCTGCGCCACCTCTTGCGCTTGCCATGACAGGGCACAGCGCCTAATCACCCGGTGTCGGTCACCGGAGTCACCCAATGTCCAAAGTTCAGCCCGCTGTCGCGATCCTGCCTTATCGTATCAAACTGGGCTGGACCCCGGGGGCCTTGCCCCTGGATGACATGATCTGGCCCTTGGGTCAGCCCGAGCGTCTAAAGGGGCGCTGCCTGCGCGATCTGGAGCCTGACGATCATCTGGTCGTTTTTATGCGTGGCATGATTCACTGGCGGCTGGGGTTTGGTACGCGGGCCAAGGTTTCGGTGATGATCCTTGAGCCGCAGGCGATCCACGGCAAACACGTGCGCCTGCTGCGCCGCTCGCACCGGCGTTTTTTTCCGGGTGCTGACCTTCTACGAAAGCCTTTGTGAAACCTTGCCCAACGCAACGTTCTTTCCCTTCGGTAGTACCTGGGTGCCAAACTGGCCCGATCTGGATACCACCAAGACGAAGATGTGCTCGCTCATAGCGTCCGCCAAACGCGAGCTTGAAGGCCACGCCTTGCGTCATGAGATCGTGGAGTGGGCCAAGGCAGAAGGGGTCACCCTCGACGTCATGGGGGGAGGGTATCAGCGGTTCAAGGCCAAATCCGACGGGCTGGCGCCATATCGCTATTCCGTGGTGATCGAAAACGTCCGCGAGCGGGATTATTTCACGGAGAAATTGATTGATGCCCTTCTGTGCAAGACCGTGCCGATCTACTGGGGCTGTCCGAATATCGCAGAGTACTTCGATACGTCGGGAATGATAATTTGCGAAAGCGCTGCGGATATTCAGCAAGCGCTTCGATCCATGTCAGAAGCGGATTATAACGCGCGTTTGCCAGCCTTGGAGGCGATCCGCGAAACGGCTGCCGGTTATGGCGATATTCATGGGCGCGCCGCTCGGGCAGTCCTTGAGGCCGCAGGCCACAGGCCATAACGCTGGGTCAGGGCCTCGATGCAGGCCATATTGGCCTCATGCCGGTTTTGTCCGGCGATATGCGCATTCTGCAAGGCGTAGCGATCCTGAAACGCGGGGCGAATACTGGCGCGGGCCTGCGCTACCTCCTGCACTGCCACGCCATGCCGCGCCAACTGTCCCGACAGCCAGATATCATCCACCGGCCAAGCGGCCTCGGGCGGCTCCATCTCCGCACCCGATAGCCACGCAGGATCAATGCAGACCCCGGAAAACCCTTGTGCAATATCGGTGAACCCAGGTTTGGCGTGGCTTTGCCGCGTCAAGCGCTTGACGGAAAACCCTTGTCCCGTGCTGGCCACACCATCGCCCGCGTCCGCCAACAGCGCCGCGGCCCAGCCGGGCGGATATAACCAGTCGTCATCGCAATAGATCAACCTATCCACCTGTCCGCGAAGATGCCGTGCGGAAATCAAAGCCTTGCCCGCCGGGCCAAGGTCTGCCCCGGACCATAGCAGTTCAACACCACTGGGCAGGGCAGGGGGCGTGACCGGGCCGGGAAAGCGGCGATAACTGCGCGGCAGACACAGGTAGACCGCCACAGGCGCAGGCCGCTGTGCCAGAAGCGCCGATAAAACCGGGCCAATGCGCGCAAAGCGCGGTGGAATAGAGGTAAGCGAAATCGCGTACATCCCGCGCGCTTAAACGAAAATGGGCCGCCCCGGCAAGGACGGCCCGCGCATTTCAAGGTACGGCAGACCCAAAGGCCCACCGCCGGTTCCAGCAGGTCAGCCCGCGATCAGGCCCATCTGTTCCAGCTTCAGGATCACCTGATGCGCGCAGTTGTCCACCTCGGTGCCTTCGGTCTCGACCCGCAGTTCGGGATCGGCAGGCACGTCGTAAGGGTCTGAAATCCCAGTGAATTCCTTGATCTTGCCTTCCCGCGCCAGCTTGTACAGGCCCTTGCGGTCACGCCGCTCGCATTCCTCGATCGAGGTGGCGACATGCACTTCGATGAAGGCGCCGTATTGTTCGATCTCCTCGCGCACGGCCCGGCGGGTCGCGGCATAGGGCGCGATCGGCGCACAAAGCGCGATCCCGCCGTTCTTGGTGATCTCCGACGCGACATAACCGATGCGGCGAATGTTCAGGTCACGATGCTCTTTCGAGAAGCCCAGTTCAGAACTGAGGTTCTTGCGCACGATATCGCCATCCAGAAGCGTCACCGGACGGCCCCCCATTTCCATGAGCTTGGTCAAAAGTGCGTTGGCGATGGTCGATTTGCCCGAGCCGGAAAAGCCCGTGAAGAACACGGTAAAGCCTTGTTGGCTGCGCGGCGGATAGCGGTGGCGCAACTCCGAAACGACTTCGGGGAATGAGAACCACTCGGGCACTTCCAACCCTTCGCGCAAGCGGCGGCGCAATTCGGTCCCCGAGATATTCAGGATCGTGACGTCGTCCTTGTCTTCGATCTCGTCGATGGCTTCGTACTGGGCGCGCTCCTGCACATAGACCATGTGTTTGAAGTCGACCATTTCGATGCCGATCTCGTCCTGATGCTTGCGGAACAATTCCTGTGCATCATAAGGCCCGTAGAAATCCTCGCCTTGGCTGTTCTTGCCGGGGCCGGCATGGTCACGCCCCACGATGAAATGCGTGCAGCCGTGGTTCTTACGGATCAACCCGTGCCAAACCGCCTCGCGCGGGCCGGCCATGCGCATGGCTAGGTTCAACAAGCTCATCGTGGTCGTCGAACCGGGGTATTTGTCCAGCACCGCCTCGTAGCAGCGCACGCGCGTGAAGTGGTCCACATCACCCGGCTTGGTCATGCCCACGACGGGGTGGATCAGCAGGTTGGCCTCGGCCTCTTTCGCGGCGCGGAACGTCAGCTCCTGGTGCGCACGGTGAAGCGGGTTGCGCGTCTGGAACGCCACAACCTTGCGCCAGCCCAGCTTGCGGAAATAGGCGCGCAACTCGTTGGGCGTGTCGCGACGGGCGCGGAAATCGTAATGCACCGGCTGTTGAATGCCGGTGATCGGCCCGCCGAGGTAAACCGCGCCAGCGGAGTTATGCAGGTAGTTCACAGCCGGGTGTGCCTCGTCATCGGCGCCAAACACCTTTTCGGCCTCGCGCGATTTGTCCGGTGTCCAGCGATCTGTCACCGTCATCGTGGCAAGGATCACGCCCTCTTGGTCGCGCAGGGCAATATCCTGTCCCGTTTTGATGCCTTCGGCAAAACTTTCCGAGACATCCAGCGTGATGGGCATCGGCCAAAGCGTGCCGTCGGCAAGGCGCATGTTCTCGACAACGCCATTGTAATCCTCTTCCGAGAGGAATCCTTTCAGCGGGTTGAACCCGCCGTTCATCAACAATTCCAGATCGCAGATCTGGCGTGGGCTCAGGTCCCAACTGATCAGGTCGGCAGCCTCGCCCTTCAGCTTCTGGGCGGACTCGTGGGAAACATACAATTCGGGGATCGGGGCCAGGTTCGGCTGAGACATAACAACTCTCGGAATTTGTTCTAGATCTGAGTGAAACAGTGCCGTGCGCACATATCGCCTGCGCCTTAGCGCCGATGTGCAGGGTCGGGCAAGTCGTGGCGGTCAGAAAACCCAAAAAGAGGCAAAAATGACGCGCGGCGACGGAAAACCGGAACGATGTTTTTGGCCATCTTCATATTCTGATTTTGATATGGATCAGGGTTCACTGCCTCGGAGTACTTTAGAGTGATTCTAACGCGCGAGATTTTGACATCGGAGACTACCTCTATGCCACATAACTGGAAAGTTGCCCTCGGTACTGCCTCTTGTCTCGCACTCGGTGCCGCGGCGCAGGCGTCGGAACTGCGCGATGATGCGCTTGCGATGTTCGCGGCGGTTCCTTCGACCGTGCCGGCGATGACCGACAACCCCATTACCCCCGAAAAGATCGACCTCGGCAAGGCGCTTTTCTTCGACCCGCGCATGTCGGCGTCGGGGGTGTTCTCGTGTAACTCCTGCCACAACCTCGCCACCGGCGGGGATGACAACATGCCCACCTCCATCGGCCACGGCTGGCAGAAGGGGCCGCGCAATTCGCCCACCGTGCTCAACGCCGTGTTCAACGAGGCCCAGTTCTGGGATGGCCGTGCCGAAGATCTCAAGGCGCAGGCCAAAGGGCCGGTTCAGGCGGGTGTCGAGATGGCCAATACACCGGCCAATGTGATCGCCACGTTGAACTCCATGCCGCAGTATCAGGACTGGTTCAAAGCGTCCTTCCCGGGTGAGGAAGACCCGGTCACCTTCGATAATTTCGCCAAGGCGATCGAGGCCTACGAAGCGACCCTGATCACTCCCGCACCCTTCGATGCCTATCTGAACGGCGACGATGCCGCCCTGACGGACGTGGAAAAAGAGGGTCTCGCGCTCTTCATGGACAAGGGCTGTGCCTCCTGCCACAACGGCGTGAACCTCGGCGGGACGGGGTATTTCCCCTTCGGTCTCATCGAAAAACCCGGTGCCGACGTGCTGCCGCCCGATGATCGTGGCCGCTTCCAGGTGACCGAGACTGCCGACGATTCCTACGTGTTCCGCGCCGCACCGCTGCGCAACATCGATCAGACCGCACCCTATTTCCACTCCGGCAAGGTCTGGGATCTTGAGGTCGCGGTTGCCATCATGGGCACCTCGCAACTTGGGACCGAACTCACGGAGCCCGAAGTCGACAAGATCGTCGCCTTCCTCGGGTCGCTCACCGGCGAAATGCCCGAGGTGGTCTATCCGGTCCTGCCCGCCGAAACGCTGGAGACCCCGCGTCCCACCGGCGAAGTGGTGCCGAACTGAATCAGGGTTTGCCCAAGCAAAACGGCGCGGATTCCGCGCCGTTTTCATATCTGCGCGGTTGTCCTATTCCGCGGCGGATGTCGTTTGCACGGATGAGTGCGATCGCTCGACCTCGCCGAATATCCACTCGCGGAACTGCCGGATCATCGCATCCCCCTCGCGGCCTTCGGCATGGGCCACCGAGTAAATCACCGATGGCATGGTGATGGTGTCGAACAGGCGTACCAGACGCCCGCTTGCCACCGTGTCGCGCACCATGCTGTCATAGGCCAGCGAGATACCATTGCCCTGTTCCGCCGCCGTGGTGGCCAGTTCGCAATTGGGAAACACCGGGCCGGGCGGCATCGCCCCGGATGTCAGGCCCGCCGCCGCGAACCATTGCGCCCATGCATCGTCGGTTTCGTCATACATCAATGTCATGCGCAACAGGTCTTCGGGGTGTTCGATCCCTTCGGCCTCTTTCAAGGCGGGCGAGATAACGGGATAGCGGCTGGATTGCATCAGGGGGGCCGAGCACACCCCCGGCACCTGCTCCGCAGCCCATTGGATCACCACGTCGCTGTCGTTGCTGGCGAAATCAAGCGACGGCGCCCCGGTCGATACCCGCAAGTGCACCCGGTCGCCAAACGACAACCCGGGCAGGCGCGGCACCAGCCACCGCGCGGCAAAGCCCGGTGTGCACAAGACGCGCAGGGGCCTTTTCCCCGCCTCGCGTATCGCGCGCGTGCTGTCATCCAGAAAATCCAGAAGACCGGCGAGTTTCCCGGCATATCCCTTACCCGTCAAAGTCAGGTTCAACTGATTGCCGTCCCGTTCGAAAAGCGCGGTATCCAGATACTCTTCCAAGGCGCGGATTTGATGGCTGATCGCCGAGGGCGACAGGCATAACTCCTCCGCTGCCTTCTTGAAGCTCTTGTGACGCGCAGCAGCCTCGAAGGCCTTGACCGCCGCAAAGGGGGGAAGTTGTCGACCCATAGCAGGTGAATTTCCTTCAACTGCGGTTGAAAAATGGTCTTTTGCGCATCGCGCCCCCATCAGCATAGCATCTTTCACGGTTTCAGTCCAAATCAGACCCCGGAGGACGCCATGCGCTTCCTGTCCCGTGCCCGCCATCGGCTGGCTCGTCCCAGTATTCTTTGCCTTCTTCTTCTGGCCGCGCCGGTCAGGGCCGGTGAGCTTCTGGCGTGGCGCGAGGCGCCTGACATGCCGGCGCTTGTGACGCATCTTGAGGATTGGCTCGATGCCGCTTCGGACCTGCCCCGGCGTGCGGCGGCGCCCGCCGTGCGCCTGACATCCCGGGCCCATGTCGCACGCATCGCCCCGATGCGCGCCGCAAGTGATGCCTCACATACGCGTGGGCTTTACGATCCCGATTCCGAAACCATCTGGCTGGTCCGGCCCTGGAGTGCCAAGTCCCCCTTCGACGTAAGCGTCCTGCTGCACGAATTGGCGCACCACCGGCAGGCGGGGCAGGGGCATTGGTACTGCCCCGGCGCTCAGGAGCTGCCTGCCTACCGTCTGCAACAGGCCTGGCTCAATGAACTTGGCCTTGAGCCCGATGTGAACTGGATCGCCGTCATACTCGAAGCTGGCTGCACGGCGCGCGACATCCACCCCGACTAAGCACGCCCCTTGGGCGGTTCGGTTCAGCCTTCCAGTTCGGCGATGAATTTCTCTGCATCCAGCGCCGCCATGCAGCCCATACCGGCGCTGGTCACCGCCTGACGATAGATATGGTCGGTCAGGTCACCCGCCGCGAAAAGCCCGGGGATGGAGGTGCGGGTAGAGCCGGCCTCGACCTTGACATATTCGCCGTGGTGCATCTCGACCTTGCCCTTGACCAACTCGTTGGCGGGCGCATGGCCGATGGCGATGAAAACACCCTTGCAGGGAATCTCCTGTGTCTCGCCGGTTTTCGTATGCTTGACCCGCACACCAGTCACGCCCTTGGGGTTGTCATCGCCCAGAACCTCGTCGAGTTCATGGAACCAAAGCGGCTCGATCTTGGGGTGCTTCAGCAACCGATCCTGCAGGATTTTCTCGGCGCGCAACTCGTCCCGGCGGTGGATCAACGTCACCTTCGAGGCGAAATTCGTCAGGAACAGCGCTTCCTCGACGGCGGTGTTGCCGCCGCCCACCACGACGATCTCCTGCCCGCGGTAAAAGAACCCGTCACAGGTGGCACAGGCCGACACGCCAAAGCCCTTGAAGGCCTCCTCGCTGTCCAGACCCAGCCACTTGGCCCGCGCGCCGGTGGCAAGGATCACGCTATCGGCGGTATAGGTCGTGCCGCTGTCGCCCTTGGCGACGAATGGGCGGCTGTCCACGTCCAGTTCGGTGATGATGTCACCGATGATCTCACAGCCCATTTCCTTGGCGTGGGCCTCCATCCGCACCATCAGGTCCGGCCCCTGCACCTCGGTATCGCCGGGCCAGTTCTCGACCTCGGTCGTCGTGGTCAACTGCCCGCCCGGTTCGATCCCCTGCACAAGGATCGGCTCCAGCATGGCGCGGCTGGCATAGACCCCGGCGGTATAGCCCGCCGGGCCCGAGCCGATGATCAGGGTTTTGGTATGACGGGTTTCGCCCATGGGTCACCTGTAGCGTTATCGGTTTGCATTACATTTCGCGGCAGATATAGCCGCGCCGCGCGCGGCATGTAACCCCCACCGAACCGCCGGTCACTTGTGCTGTGAATCTTTTTGACCGTGAAACGATGTTGCGTCTTGGTGAAACAATATTGCGCGCATATATGGGCATGCTATAACAATCGCGAAAACACCCAGAGGACCACCCCGAGATGCCCGTAACCCGCCTCGACCCCATTGACCGCAAGATTCTGGCCGAGCTACAGGCCGACGGTCGGATGACCAACGTGGAACTGGCCAAGCGCGTCGGCATTTCGGCACCGCCCTGCCTGCGCCGCGTGCGCACGCTTGAGGAGCAGGGCTTCATCAAGGGCTACCATGCCGATGTGGACGCCCGTGAACTGGGCTTCGAGGTTCAGGTGTTCGCCAGTGTCGGCTTGCAAAAACAGGCCGAATCCGACCTCAGCGCCTTCGAAGACCTGTGTCAGGGTTGGCCGTTGGTGCGCGAGTGCCACATGCTCAACGGCGAGGTGGATTTCATCCTCAAATGCGTGGCGCCCGACCTGTCCACCTTCCAGCGCTTCCTCACCGAGGAACTGACTGCCGCCGAAAATGTCGCCAGCGTCAAAACCTCGCTGGTCATTCGCGGCGCCAAGGATGAACCGGGCGTGCCCTTCAATATCCTCGAAGACCGCCTGACCCAGAGCGCCTAAGCCACTTCCAGACCGCCCGGCGAGACAAGCGGCAGCCGCAGATGCGACAGCCCACCGAACTCATACGGGGCCTTGATATGCGGGAAGAACGACAGGAACAGGCCCAACATCTTCTCGCCCATCTTGCGTTCGAATCCTGCACCGGGGTGATAGCTTTCCACTGACAGGCCCCCGGCGTTGATTGTCGCATGTCGGGCAAGGCACAGGTGATACACCGTCACCGGGCGCGGCGGCATGATTTCAATCACACCATTGCCATCGACCAAATGTCGTACCGGGGTCAGGATCGGCTCGTTGCCCATCTGCTGGCGCAGGTGCGTCGCCGGGGCAAGAACCCGCGCACCGGGGCCGAACATCACGTTCGACATCGGTTTACCCATGCCGAAGGCCTCGGGCATGATCCGGGTCATGCGGGCTTCGGGGGGTGTGGGGCCATCGGATTTCGGCACCAATGTCATCGACCCGACCCAAAGAAGCTCTGTCGGGCCGTATTCGACGGTTTCGACCTGATCGCCGGGAAGCAAATCCTCGACCGCGACAGGGCCTTGTGTCGTCTGGATCAGGGTGCTGCGGGCAAAGGCCGAAAAGGCCGCTTCAAACAGGGGCAGGGCCGGGCCGATCTGTTCGGTTTGGCGCATTTCGCCGTCCGGACGCAATGCCGAAATCTGGTATTTGCGCATGACCATGGGTCGTCGGCGCGCTGCCTGAACGGCGTCCGGTGCATCCGGGCGGAGATATGTAGAGGAGCGTGCGGCCACCGAGAGGCTGGCGGCCAAGGAGGGGGTGGTCATGATGCGTCACCTTTTCAGGTCGTCACACCCGCGTCGGCCCCCACCGACAACGACAGACTGACGAATACAGTTAAAGTCTGATGTAAACAGTAAGTGCCATTTTAACCTATTCAGTCAAATGCGTCGGCGTATTGTCTGATGCGATTATTAAAATTTCCGTGATGATCCGGGTTTGTTTCCAAGGTGCCAACGATTTTGCCACAATTCGGGCTGTCACGGCCCTCGAATCGAAGGGGTCGGCAATAAAAAACGGGGTCTCCAACAAGGAAACCCCGGTCTGTCAATCCAGAGGGAACCGGTAAGATCACCGGGGTCGTTTGCCCCCTGCGCTTATGCAGATTTGACCTTGGCCAGAGACAGGGCCGCCGAACGCGGCTTGCGCTTCATGTCGCGCTGAAACGGCAGGGCCGGGGTGTCTTGTTTGCTGGTCTCGATAACGCTTTTCATCCAACGCTTTTTCATGATCTTGTCCTCTGCTCTGATCTTTTGGTCCGCCCGTTCAGGGCATCAATGTCTGGTTGAGGACGAGTATTGATCCGGTTTGCGGCCATGTTTTGACGAGACGATAGAAACTTCGATGTTTTTGCCTCAATTGGCAAAGCTGATTGGGGCAGCTACGTCAAATTGTCCTAAGTGTATAAAATTAAAAGAAAATAAGTGAGCGCTTGAACCAATGGTTGCGGTTTCCTCGTATTGTTTCCAAAAACTTTGGCAATCTTGTTCCCAAAACGGCCCCGTTTTCGCCAGATTCAAAGACGTATGGCAGAAATCAAGCGGCCATAGTCGGCTTCACCGGCATGGGTTGCCCGACGGTACGAGAAAAACCGATCAGGGTCGGAATAGGTGCAGTGACGCGTCCATTCGGCCTCACCCACACCGGCCTGCCGCAGGCGGTGCAGCCCATAAGCCGGCAGATCGAACAAGTAACGATCACCCTCTCCATTGGCGAAAAACCGATGATTTTCGGGGTCTTCGGCCATGAAATCGTCCAGGAACTCGGGCCCAACCTCATAGGCCCGCTGACTGATCGAGGGGCCGATCACCGCGCGGATCGATCCGCGCTTTGCGCCTAGGGCCTCCATCGCGTCGATCGTGGCATCCAGAACGCCGTCCAACGCGCCGCGCCATCCGGCATGGGCCGCCCCCACAACGCCGTTTTCGGGGTCGGCAAACAGCACCGGCTGACAATCCGCCGTCAGGATCGCCAGCGCCACGCCCGGTGTCGCAGTGACCATGGCATCGGCCTCGGGCCGCTCTGCCATGGGGCCATCCACGGCAACGGCCTTGGCCGAATGCACCTGATGCACGTTGATCAGGGTCTCGGGGGGCACTTCCATTGCCTCGGCTACCCTCGCGCGATTGATGGTCACGATCTCCGACTGGTCCGACGATCCCTGCCCACAGTTGAGCCCCCGGAACACACCTGACGACGCCCCGCCCTTGCGGGTAAAGAACCCGTGGCGCAGCGGTGCAAGGCTGTCCGATGTCAGGATCTCCAATGTCATGCCTCGAATCCCGGTGGTGGTGCAGCGCCTTCAGGATAAAGCGCCATGGCTTTGAAGAGCGTCCCCATTTCCTGCGGATGGGTCAAGCGCCGATGTGCGGCAATATGATGGCGCAGGGCCTCGTCCTTCAATCCATTGGCCAGCGCTTGCGCGCGCTGCGTGATCCCGAGGCGTTCCAGAAACACCCCCTGCGGTGTCAGGCGGGAATGCGCACAAGGCGCGGCCAGTGCCAGTGCTTCGAAATCCACGTGCGCTGTCAGGTCCGCCGCGCCGGGATGTGCGAAAGGGGGGGCCGGTTCGTGATCCCTGAGGGCCTGAAAGGTATCGCCCAGCGACCGCCAGTCGCCATAGTCCACGATAACGGCCACACCGCCCCGCGACTTGACCTTCGCGCCCAGCGTGGCCGCCACGGCCAGCGCCGGGGGGGAAAACTCCACAACGTCGCCGGGTCGCGTGTCCTCAAGCCGATGCGCCAAGGCGGGCAGGGGGCTGGCCTCGCTCAGCCCAAGGGTCAGCGCGCCGTCCTGCAAACCGACGCACCGCTCGCGCCACTTGTCCCCCTCGGCCCGTTCCACCTGGCGGACGGGCAGGGCATCGAAAAACTCGTTCGCAATCAGGTAAAGCGGTGCGTCGGGCACGTCCTCGACGCTCTCATGCCATGTCACGTCCATGCCCGTCAGCGCCTCGGCCTGCACCGCGCGCAAGGCGGGCGAGGTCTCGACCAGATGCACGGACATTGCCGCGTGAAACCCCGGCACGGCCTTCGTCGCCCGCAGGGCATCGGCCATCAACGTCCCGCGCCCCGGCCCAAGCTCGGCCAGTGTGAACCGCCCCGGCGCGCCCTGGTCCATCCAGGCCTGCGCCAATGTCAGGCCGATCAATTCGCCGAACATCTGGCTGATTTCCGGGGCCGTGGTGAAATCCCCCTTGGCCCCCAAGGGGTCGCGCGTCGCGTAATACCCGTGCTCGGGATGCATCAGGCACAGCGCCATGTATTCCGACAAGGGCATCGGCCCCTCGGCTCCGATCCGGGCCTCGATGATCTCGCGCAGCGCGCTCATGCCTCGCGCCGCAATACGGCGATCGCCAGCAACAACAGCCCCAATGCCACCATCGGCAGTGAGAGAAGCTGCCCCATGCTCAGGCCCCAGTCACTCCCGAAGCGCAGCACATAGCCCATGGGGTTCTCGGGTGTGATGAACTGTGCGTCCGCCTGCCGGAAGAACTCAACGAAAAACCGCGATAGGCCATAGCCGATGAAAAACACCCCCGAGACCAGCCCCGGCGTCCACAACGCCCGGTGCCGCCAGACCAGCCAAAGGACGACTAGGCCCAGCAAAAGCCCCTCAAGCCCCGCCTCGTAAAGCTGCGACGGGTGCCGCGCACAGGGCCCTGCAACCGCCGGGCAATCCTGCGCCGCCGCCGTTGGGAAAATCACCCCCCAAGGCGCCTCCGTCGGGCGCCCCCAAAGCTCGGCGTTGATGAAATTGGCAATCCGGCCCAGCAACAGCCCCACAGGGGCCGCCATGCACAGGACATCGGCCAGCGACAGCGCCCGCACACCCCGCGCATAGGCAAAGCCGAAACAGGCCACCATGACGCCCAGAAGCCCGCCGTGGAACGACATCCCCCCCTGCCAGACCTTCAGAATCTCGACAGGGTTCTGCAAATAATACCCCGGCTGGTAAAACAGGACGAAGCCCAGCCGCCCACCAAGAATCACCCCAAGGATCACCCATGTCAGCAGGTCCTCGACGTCGCGCACGGTCAATGGCGCCTCGCCGCCGCGCCACAGATGCCCGCGCCGCACCGCCAGCACCACCAGACGCCAGCCCAGAACGATCCCCACGATATAGGCAAGCGCATACCAGCGCAGGGCAAATTCCATGCCAAACAAAGAGATGCTGAAAATCTCGGGCGAAATATCGGGGAAGGGGATCACGGCCTGCATGTGCGTCTCTGTGCCTCTGGTTCGCGGGGGAAGTCAATGCTTGTCCCCCGCCTCTCATATGCCCATATATGGGCCAAGCGAAACCGGAGTGTAACCCATGCAAACCCGTAACAAAGTGCTCGACGATATCTCGCAGTTGATGACCAACGCCATGGGCGTGGCTCAGGGCGCCAAGGACGAGGCCGAAACCGCCATGAAAGGCATGATCGACCGCTGGCTGGCCGACCGTGATTTCGTCACCCGCGAAGAATTCGACGCCGTCCGCGCCATGGCCCAGAAGGCCCGCGAGGAAAACGAGGCGCTCAAGGCCCGGATCGAGGCGCTTGAGAAAAAGTAACCCCCAAAGCGGCCCCGTCAGGCGGCTGCCAACAGCCAGTCATAGACCAGCCGCGCCCGGTCCGATGCATGTGGGTGCAGCTTGACGTAAAAGTCTTCCTTGGTTTCCACCTTGTCGGGCAGCAGCGGCACCAGGCGTCCCGTTTCAAGATAGGTTCTGGACAAACCGGCCCATCCCAATACCGCCCCCATGTCATCCTCTGCCGCTTGCAGGGCAATCACGTAATTGTTGACCCGGTGACTGTTCCGCAATGGCCCGGTGTACCCCAGCGCCCGCAGCCAATCCGCCCAATCGGTCCAGCCGCTGCCCGGTGCGTCGTGATGGATCAACGATAACTGCGCCAAATCCTCGACCCGGCTGATGCCATGGGTCTCGGCAAATCTCGGGCTGGCCAGCGCGATGATGTGGTCGTGAAACAGAATGTCACGCGTGCCGCCATCGGCGGACATATCCCCGTAATGCAGGCTCAGGTCGCAATCCGCCGCGCCGTGGTCCGTATCGCTGACGATCTGGGCCACGGAAACATCGCCATGCGCCTTCCAGAACTGCGCCAGTTTCGGTGTCAGCCAAAGGGAACTGACGGCGGTCGTCACGCGGATCGACACCGAGGATCGGTTCGACCGCTGCCGAAGCTGGGCCACGGCCTCGGCCATGGCCTCGAAACCCCGTTGTAGCGCCACCAGCAGGTAAGCCCCGGTTTCGGTCAGGTCCACACCGCGATGATGGCGGTGAAACAGGGATACGCCCAGCTCGGTCTCCAACGCCTTGACCTGATGGCTGATGGCGGCGGGGGTCACGTTCAATTCGCGCGCCGCCGCCTTGAAGCCCACATGCCTTGCTGCGGCCTCGAAGGCCACGAGCGCACTCATCGGTGGAAGGTCATAGGGACGCTTCGACAAGATAGCCTCATGTGTAGCTACGACTTGCGACGCTATGGGCGGGACTTGCGACGCTTTTGGATGATCTTTGGCTTATATTATCTAATGCAGGATGAAATTTTATGCAATTGTCACAAACCGCCTCCGCACCAAAACTGGACGCTGACTCCAGAAATCCGCTCCTGCCGTGACCCTTCGGGCGAGGCAAGGCTGGAGGGCCGTTTCGCAACCTCAAAGGATCACGCCATGCTTCAGGATACCCCGCCCAAGCCCCGGTCTGGCCGCCGCAGCCGCTCGCAAGCGCCCCGCAGCAATGCGCGCGGTCAAAACCCGCATCTGCGGGTGCCCTTCATCACCCGCAAGATTCCCACCTTCGACCTGCTTGGCGATGAGGCGTTGGAGCGGATCGAGGCCACAGCCGACCGCATCCTTGCCGAAATCGGGATCGAACTGCGCGAAGACGAAGAGGCGCTTCGGCTTTATTGTGAGGCAGGCGCCAAGGTCACGCCGGTGTCCGATGAGGCGTGGAACCTCAAGTTCGAGCCGGGCATGCTTCGCGAGATTCTGAAAACCGCGCCGGGGCGATTCACGCAATGTGCCCGCAACCCGGCCAACAACGTCGAGATCGGCGGCGATGCAACGGTGTTCGCCCCCTCCTATGGCTCGCCCTTCGTGATGGACATGGACAATGGCCGCCGTTACGGCACCATCGCCGATTTCGAAAATCTCGTGAAACTGGCGCAATCCTCGCCATGGCTGCACCACTCGGGCGGCACGATCTGCGAGCCAACCGATGTGCCGGTAAACAAGCGCCACCTCGATATGGTCTATGCCCATATGCGCTATTCCGACCGGGCGTTCCTCGGCTCGATCACCGCACCGGAACGCGCTGCCGACAGTATCGAGATGTGCCGCATCCTCTTCGGGTCGGATTTCGTGGATCAAAACTGCGTTATCATGGGCAACTTCAACACCACCTCGCCGCTGGTTCTGGACGGGGTGACAACGTCAGGCGTGCGCACCTATGCCGAGGCCGGTCAGGCGTCGATCCACCTGCCCTTCCTACTGGGTGGGGCGGTATCGCCACTGACCATGGCCGGATCGGTGGCGCAATGTCTGGCCGAATCCATGGCCTCCTGCGCGCTTACGCAACTTGTCCGCCCCGGCGCGCCGGTGGTTCTGGCCGGCTTCCTGTCGTCCATGTCGCTGCGCACCGGCAGCCCCACCTTCGGCACCCCCGAACCGGCCCTCGGTTCGCTGGTCATGGGGCAACTGGCACGGCGGCTGAACCTGCCGCTGCGTTGCGCGGGCAATTTCAGCACTTCGAAACTGCCCGACGGTCAGGCGATGCAGCAATCCATGATGTCGATGATGTCGGCGGTTCAGGGCGGGGCGAATTTCGTGCTGCACTCCGCCGGGTTCCTCGACGGGCTTTTGTCGATGTCCTACGAGAAATTCGTGATGGATTGCGACATGGCCGGCGCGTTGCATGCCTACATGGCCGGGATCGAGGTGAACGAGGATACACTGGGCTTCGATGCCCTGGCACAGAACGGCCCGGGCGAACACCTGTTCGGCACCGATCACACCCTGCGCCACTACCAGAACGCCTATTGGGACAGCGCCATGACCGATGACCAACCGTTCGAGACATGGTCCGAACAAGGCGGCGCCGATTATGCGCAACTGGCCAATCAGCGGTGGAAAGACCTTCTGACCGCCTACGAGGCCCCGGCGATGGACGAAGGTATCGACGAGGCCCTGAAGGACTTTGTCGGCCGCAAGAAGGGCTCCATGGCCGACGCTTGGTATTGACGGGTGCTCGACGCCCGTCAGGCCCGGCGCGCGCTGCTTGCCGGGCTGTATCCATGCCGGGCGTGAAACCGCTCCAACTCACGCTCGGGCGGGGTCTGGCCGGTGTAGGTTTTCACGTAATCGGGGATACGGGTCATCCGGGTTGCGAGGTCTTCGTTTGCCTGCATCGAGATATATCCGATCTGCGTCATGTATACCGTCCGTGCCCGGACATCCGCCTCGTTCGAATCATAGCCGAAGCGCTCGAACATGCGCCGGATCGCCGTCAGGCGGGTGTCGTCGGCCTTGTGCACCCGGTCTGCCACCGCCTGTCTCTGATGCGCCCAGCCCCGCACCGCCAGATCGAGGCGCGGCTCGAACGGACCATCTTCCAGAAACACTCCGATCACGTTCAGCGCCGCCTCAGTGATGGTTTCCGCATAGCTTTCCGTCGCCGCGACAAGGCTTCCGGTGTTGCTGTTCTCCCAACTTTCCAGCAGGGCCTCCAGAAGCGCGGCACGATCCTTGAAGAACCAGTAGAAACTGGTGCGCGACAGGTTCAACCGGCTGGCCAGCGGCTGAATTTTCACCGCGTCCAGCCCCGCTTCGATGAACGCCTCACGCGCCGCGTCAAGCCACAGCTCACGCGAGCCACGCCAGCCGCTGGTTTTCTCGGAGTTCTCTATTCGGGGCGTCTTTGTCATGGGGGCACCGTACCCCCAAGGGGCGGGCAGGGCAATAAAATCGTCACCGATGAACGTAAACTTGACATAAATGAACATTTCAGGAATCCTCGACTCAGCCAGACGGAGTAACGCCCATGTCCAACGATCCCCTCCTCCAGCCTTACCAGCTCAAGCACCTGACCCTGCGCAACCGGATCATGACCACCGCGCACGAACCCGCCTATCCCGAAGACGGGATGCCCAAGGATCGCTACATCGCCTACCACGCCGAACGCGCCAAGGCCGGGGTGGCCCTTGCCATGACCGCAGGCTCGGCGGCGGTCAGCCGCGACAGCCCGCCGGTGTTCAACAACATCCTCGCCTACAAGGACGAGGTCGTGCCGTGGATTCAAAAACTCACCGACGCCTGCCACGATCACGGCTGCGCCGTGATGATCCAGCTGACCCATCTTGGCCGCCGCACCGGATGGTCCAAGGGCGATTGGCTGCCCTCGGTGTCGTCGTCCAAACACCGCGAACCGGCCCACCGCGCCTTTCCCAAGCTGGCCGAGGATTGGGATATCGAACGCATCATCACCGATTTCGCCGATGCCGCCGAACGCATGCAGGCGGGCGGCATGGACGGGATCGAATTGCAGGTCTACGGCCACCTCCTCGATCAGTTCTGGTCGCCGCTGACCAACGATCTCGACGGCCCCTATGGCGGGCAGACACTCGACAGTCGCCTCAAGCTGTTGTTCGACGTGATGCACGGTATCCGCAAACGGGTGGGTGACGATTTCATCGTCGGCCTGCGCTACACTGCCGACGAGGCCGAGGCCGGGGGGATCACCCCCGAGGAAGGCATCGAGATTTCCAAGCGCCTGACCGACAGCGGCATGGTCGATTTCCTCAACGTGGTGCGCGGGCGCATCCACACCGACCCGGCCATGACCGACGTGATCCCCGTGCAGGGGATGAAGAACGCGCCGCATCTCGATTTCGCGGGGGCGGTGAAACAGGCCACCGGAATGCCCACCTTCCACGCCGCCAAGATCCCCGATGTCGCCACCGCCCGCCACGCGGTCGATGCCGGCCTGCTCGACATGGTGGGCATGACCCGCGCCCACATGGCCGACCCGCATATCGTGCAGAAAATCACCGAAGGGCGCGAGGATGATATCCGCCCCTGCGTCGGGGCCACTTTCTGTCTCGACCGGATCTATGCCGCGGGCGAGGCCCTGTGCATCCACAACGCCGCCACGGGCCGCGAACTCAGCATGCCGCACACCATCACCCCGGCAGCGCAGAAAAAGAAGGTTGCCATTATCGGCGCCGGTCCCGCCGGGCTGGAGGCCGCCCGCGTGGCCGCCGAACGCGGCCATGCCGTGACCGTGTTCGAGGCACAGCCCGACCCCGGCGGGCAGGTGCGCCTGACCGCGCAAAACCCCCGCCGCCGCGAGATGATCTCGATCATCGACTGGCGCATGTCCCAATGCGCCGCACGCGATGTGGCCTTCCACTTCAACACATGGGCCGAGGCCGACGACATCACCGCGCTCAATCCTGACGTGGTCATCGTGGCCACCGGCGGCTTGCCCAACACCGAATTGTTCGAATCCGGCAAGGATCAGGATCTTGTCACCACCACATGGGACCTGATCGCAGGCGACGTGAAGCCGGGGCAGAACGTGCTGATCTATGACGAAAGCGGCGATCACCCCGGCCTGATGGCTGCCGAGGTCGCCGCCAACGCCGGGGCCAGTGTCGAGGTCATGACCCCCGACCGCGTTTTCGCCCCCGACATCATGGCGATGAACCTGACGCCCTACATGCGTGCGCTACAGGACAAGGACGTGACATTCACCGTCACCCGCCGCCTTCTGAATGTCGCGCGCGACGGCAATCAACTCAAGGCGACGATCGGCACGGATTACAGCGATTTCACCAGCGAAAAAATCTATGATCAGGTGGTGGTGAACTATGGAACCATGCCGATGGACGACCTGTATTTCGATCTCAAACCGAACTCTACCAATGGTGGCGAGGTCGATTACGACGCCCTGATCGCAGGCCAACCGCAGACCGTGACGCGCAATCCCGACGGAAAGTTCCAACTGTTCCGCATCGGCGATGCCGTCAGTGCCCGCAATACCCACGCGGCGATTTACGATGCACTGCGCCTTGTGAAAGACATCTGACCCCGCGTCGGAAACCCGGCCTCGCCGCAACGGCGGGGCCGGGACAATGGCCAGACCGGACCGAGGACCAGACCATGACCCTGAAACACGTCTTCTCTCCCCTCGAACTGCGTCACCGGACCCTGAAAAACCGTATCGTCTTTGGGGCCCATACCACCAACATGGCCCAGAACGGCCTGCCGGGGGATCAGCATCTGGCCTATTACCTCGAACGGGCCAAGGGCGGCGCGGCGATGATCACGGTCGAGCCGATGCCGGTCCACCCCGCGGCCATCCTGACCCGTGGCAACTTCCGCCCCGCCTCGGACGAGGTGATCCCGCATTTCGCCCGCATCACCGAGGCCTGCAAGGCCGAGGGCGCGATGATGATCCAACAGCTTTACCATGTCGGCGCGCATGGTGACTGGGACAACAGCTGGCATGCCAACTGGTCGCCTTCGGGCGGGCCCAGCTATCACGACAACGATGGCAGCCACCCGATGACCGAAGACGAGATCGAGGAAACGATCCAGAGCTTCGTCAAGGCCGCCATCCGCTGTCAGAAGGCGGGGTTCGACGGGGTCGAGGTCTGGGCCGCCTACAATTGTCTGCTCGATCAGTTCTGGACACCCTTCTCGAACCAGCGTGACGACGACTGGGGCGGCTCTCTCGAAAACCGCACCCGGTTCTCCTGCGATATCCTGCGCCGTATCCGCGCCGCCTGTGGCGAAGATTTCATCGTCGGTCTGGCCATCTCGGACGATCCCGAAACCGGCGTTTTCCCGGCGGGCGACGAGATGCTGGACATCGTCGCGCTGCACGACGCGCAAGGGCTGATGGATTACGTCACCGTCGGCGCGGGCAGCTATGTCGACTTCCAAAAGATCATCCCCAGCTTCCAATATGCCGAAAACCTCGGGGCAACTCTGGCCGAGCGCCTTAAATCCGCAGGTCTCACCGCCAAGGTGATCGCCGAGGCCAACATCCGCACCCCCGAAAACGCCAATACCGTGCTGGGGGCGGGGCAGGCCGATCTGGTTGCCATCGTGCGCGGTCAGATTGCCGACCCGCACCTTGTCAACAAGGCGCAGGCGGACAGGATCGACGACATTCGCGGCTGCCTGTGCTGCAATCAGCAATGCTGGGGGCGACGCGGGCGCGACTATTACATCTCTTGCCTGATCAATCCGTCGGTTGGGCATGAATACCTCTGGGGCGGGGATCGTTTTACCAAGGCCGAGGCGCCGAAATCCGTGCTGATCGTCGGCGGCGGTCCCGCCGGGCTGGAGGCCGCGCGCGTTGCCGCCGAACGGGGCCATCGCGTGATACTGGCCGAGGCCGCACCCGAACTGGGCGGGCAGTTCCGCCTTGCCGGCCTGCAACCGCGCCGCGCCCAGATCACCGACCTGATCGCATGGTACGAGCGGCAACTTGAAAAACTCGGTGTCGATATCCGATTCAATACCTATCTCGACGCCGATGACATCGCCGCCATCGGCGCCGACAAGGTGGTGCTGGCCACCGGCTCCCTGCCGGAAGGCACCGGGTTCCAGAAGGCCCTGCCGCATGTGCCGGAAATGCCGGGGGCACAGCGGGGCAATGTCTGGTCGACCGAGGATGTCATGGGCCGCGCCGCCCGGTTGGGCGACCGGGTGATCGTGCTGGACGAAGGCGGCCACTGGCGCGGCATCGGAACCGCATGGCACATGGCCGAAGCGGGGCATCAGGTAACCGTCGTCACCCCTGACGCGATGATCGGCCGGGAGCTCGTGCGCACCGCCTCGGATTTCCCCGCCCGGCAACGCCTGGCGCAACTCGGCGTGCACTTCGTCACCGAACATGCGGTCACCGAATGGACAGGCGAGGGGGCGCGCTGCCAATCGCTCCTGACCGGCGAGGAACAGGTCATCGCCGCCGACGCGCTCGTGCTGGCCACAGGCAACCGCGCCACCCACGATCTGCCCGATGCACTTCGGGCCTTGGGGCAGCCCCCGATTCTCATCGGCGATGCCTTGGCCCCCCGTCTGGCGGCTGCGGCGATTCACGACGGGCGGACAACCGGGCTCACCCTGTGACGGACCGTGCCCGAGGGGGCGGTTTCGTACGACTCGTACGATGACCGCGCCACGCCCCCGATTTTCGTACGAAACTCGGGGGTAAAGCGTACGACTCGTACGATTTGCGAGGGTCGGCTTTTGCGGGCTCAGTTGGCCTCTTCTTCCAGATGCAGCTTCATGTCGATCAGCACCTGTTGGAGTTGCGTCGTCTCGCGCAGCAGGCGTTTTGCCTCGTTCACGGTGATGATCCCGTCCTCGATCGACTGCTGGTATTCCGCCATAAGCATCGCGAATCGTTGGGATAATGCGATCACGTCGCTGTTCACCCCACCTTCGCTATCGGTGTTTCGGCGACTGCCATTGAAGGTCAGTTCGATTCCCTTCAACTCGGCCAGAGCCCCGGTCACATGCGGATAACTGGCCGCTTCCTCCAACGCCGCCACCGCATCAATCGGAATGAACCGATCCGAATGCTCTTCATGATCAGAATAATAACGCCCCAAAGTCGCCTTGGACTTGCCTGTCAACTCGCAGGCAGGCTCGATCCCGACGTCTTTGACAAGCGCCTCGGTGTGCTTTTTCAGGTAGCTTCCGACCTTTGACATTTACTCAACCCCAGTTCCGGACCCCGCAGCGGGGAAGTCCGGGATATCTTTCCCATTCAGGGCTTTATCCCAATATGCAAGCGTCAACGCAATCCCGGTCTTTGGGGATATACTTATGCCCGACGTCCCCAGCGGAGGGCAGAGGGAGGCGGCGGTCAAGGACAGCCAATTCCCGGCCGCCTGTTCGCGGTGCCGGTTTCCATCCCCTGGGTCTTCGACCCACCCGGCCCAAACGAGCAGGCGGCCTAAACCCA
Source organism: Roseovarius bejariae (assembly GCF_009669325.1). NCBI lineage: Bacteria > Pseudomonadati > Pseudomonadota > Alphaproteobacteria > Rhodobacterales > Roseobacteraceae > Roseovarius > Roseovarius bejariae. The sequence goes on along the minus strand of NZ_SZWE01000001.1, from coordinate 1,111,054 downwards.
AGGTCCGGTGCCGTATCACGTCAAGCGCGTTCAACAAGGACCGACCCCACCGAATAGCCCGCGCCAAAAGAGCAGATCAGCCCCTGATCGCCGGGTTCCAAGTCACTGGAATATTTCGAAAAAGCAACGATGGACCCTGCCGAGGAGGTGTTCGCGTAATCCTGAAGGATGTTGGGTTGTTCCTTGGGGGTGGGCATCCGGCCCAGTACCTTCTTGCCAATGAAATCATTCATCGACTTGTTCGCCTGATGCAGCCACAATCGCTTCAGGTTGTCCGACGGCACAGCTTCCTCGGCCAGATGCGTTGCAATATGCTTGGAGACCAGTGGCAGCACCTCCTTGAAGACCTTGCGGCCCTCTTGAACGAACTGCATGTCGCGCCGATCTTCCATCCCATGCGGGCGACTGCGGCGCAGGAAACCGTTGTTATTCCGGATGTTATTGGAAAACTGCGTGGCACAGCGGGTCGAGCGCACGATGAAATGCGCGCCCTGCGCGTCCTCGGTGCGTTCCAGTACGACCGCGGTGCAGACATCGCCAAAGATGAAATGACAATCCCGGTCGCGCCATTCCAGATGTCCCGAACAAATCTCGGGGTTTACAACCACGGCACACCGAACCGAGCCTGAGCGGATCATGTCGGCGGCGGCCTGAATGCCGAAGGTGGCCGAAGAACAGGCGACATTCATATCGAAGGCAAAGCCGCCCGCGCCCATAAGCTGTTGAATTTCAATGGCAACCGCGGGGTAGGGGCGTTCGTGGTTTGAGGCGGCGCAAATCACAAGGTCCACCTCGTCGGCGGACCGCCCGGCTTGCTCAAGTGCTTTGCCGCAGGCCTCAAGCGCCATTTCGGCCATGATGCCCGGCTCTTCGTCACTGCGCTCACGCAGCAAGGGGTGCATCACCTCGGGGTCCAATACCCCGGTCTTGTCCATGACATAGCGCTGTTCGATGCCTGAGGCCTGATGGATGAATTCCGGTGAAGACGGCCCCTTCGCCTCGATCTCGCCCGAGGCGATCGCTTCGGCGTTTTCGGCATTGAACCTTTCTGCATAGGCATTGAAGGCCGCGACCAGCTCTTCGTTGGTGATAACCTGTTCAGGCGTGAAAATGCCACTACCGGTGATCGCGGGGGTATGCATGGGCTGTCTCCGAAAGCTGTTCGGCCAGATCACCCCATGGCTACCCTCACGTCAAGCGTGACGGTGCGGAAGTTTTTTACTCCGGTTCGATCAGGTTCGGCGGAGCCTCACCAGCCAGAGCCGCGCGGAGATTCTCGACGGCCAGAAATCCCATGGCTTCGCGCACCTCAAGGGCGGCCGTGCCAAGATGCGGCAAGAGCGTGACATTCTCCATTGAAATCAGGGCTTCAGGCACCTGCGGCTCATGCTCGTACACGTCCAGACCGGCGGCGGCGATCTGGCCGCTTTCAAGGGCCTTGATCAGGGCCGTTTCCTCGACCACATCGCCGCGCGCGATATTGATGAAATGTCCCGTAGGCTTCATTGCCTCGAAGACCGGCGCCCCGATCAGGTGATGGGTCTCGGCCCCACCGGGCACGGCGACCACCACGATATCGGCGCGGGCTGCCAGTTCGGCCATGCTGGCCGTTCGCGTGGCGGGGAAGTCGAACTCCTTGGCCGATCGGTTGAAATAGACCACGTCCATGCCAAACCCGAAATGACAGCGCCGCGCGATCGCCTGTCCGATCCGGCCCATGCCGATGATCCCCACGGTCTTGCCCGTGGCATGCAGGCCCAACATCTGCGTCGGGTGCCAGCCACTCCATTCGCCTGCACGCACCATGCGTTCGCCTTCACCGGCACGGCGGGCGCTCATCAGGATCAAGGTCATGGCAATATCCGCCGTGGCATCGGTAACGGCGCCGGGGGTGTTGGTCACCATGACGCCGGCGGCTGTCGCGGCGTCCACGTCGATATGGTTATAGCCCACCCCGAAGTTGGCCAGCACCTTGCATCGCGGGTTCTGCGCCTCGTCAAAGACCTCGGCCGAGAACATATCGCCCAAGGTCGGCAAGACCCCGTCATAGAGGTTCAGTGCCGCGCGCATCTGCCCGATCTTGAGCGGCGCGGTCTCCTCGCGCACCTCCACCTCGTCGAACAACTCGCGTGCACGTTCCAGCACGGCATCGGGCAAGGGGCGGGTCAGGTAAACACGGCTCAATGCATTCTCTCCCCGTTCTCTACAGGCGTGTCCGGGCCAAGCAGGACAATCCCGCCATCCGGGTCCGACAGGCCCAGAACCAGAACCTCGGACATGAAGGGCCCGATCTGGCGCGGCGGGAAATTGGTGACGGCCACCACTTGCCGCCCGGGCAGGTCCTCGGGCGTGTAATGCGCGGTGATCTGGGCCGAGGTCTTCTTTTCCCCAAGCTCCGGCCCGAAGTCGATCCAAAGCTTGATCGCGGGTTTGCGCGCCTCGGGAAAAGGTTCGGCGCGGATGATCGTGCCGACGCGAATATCGACCTTCAGAAAGTCTTCTACCCCGATGTGATCAGTCATCCCGCAGCTCCCTCGACCGGTCGGCGGCGGCCTTGACGGTGCGCCGCATCAAATCCGGCAAGCCGTTGCTTTCATTCATCAAAACCTCAAGCCCTGCCTGCGTGGTGCCATTGGGGCTGGTGACGTTCTTGCGCAGTTGTGCGGGCGTTTCATCGGCGGCTTCGGCCAAGGCGCCCGCCCCGGCGACGGTGGCTTGGGCAAGCTGCATCGCCAACTCTGGCGCCAGCCCCTCGGCCTCACCGGCGCGGGCCATGCATTCGATCATGTGGAAGACATAGGCGGGACCGGAACCAGAGACGCCGGTGACGGCATCCATTTGGTCTTCGCTGTCCAGCCGGACCACCTGACCCACGGCTTCGAGCAGGGCTTGGCTGAGGTCCATATGTGCGGGCGTTGTATGGGCGTTGCCGATGATCGCGGTGATCCCGCGGCCCACGGCGGCGGGGGTGTTGGGCATCGCGCGGATGATCGGGGATTTGTCGCCAAGGACTTGTTCAAAAACGGAAATCGGCGTTCCCGCGGCGACCGAAACGAACAGGGTGTCGCCATTCCCCATGGCCGCGATCGCGGGCAGGGCATCGCCCATCATCTGGGGTTTCACGGCGATCAGGACGATGGCGGGGGTGGTAGGGAGATCGGCGTTGATATCAACGCCCGTGCCTTGCAACCAGTCCGAGGGGTTGGGGTCGATCACCCAGACCGAACTGTTCGGCAGGCCCTTGGCAAGCCACCCTTCCAGCATGGCCGAGCCCATCTTGCCGCAGCCCAGTAACACCAGCCCATTGCGGCTGACATGGTCCATGTCCATGAAATTACTCCCTTTTTCCTGTCGGCCTCGTGGTGCGTTACCCTAGGATTACGCCGACAGAAGGGCTTGTGCAATGGGTCGGGTGAAAGGTCGCTCAGGCGCGACCGTAGGCTTCGGCAATGGCGACTTGCAGGGCGTCTTTCGGGCTGCGGTCGCCCCAGACAACCAATTGAAATGCTGGATAAAATCGCTCTGCGCTGAGGACGGCGGCGCGGATCAGGGTATCCACCTGATCGGGGCTGACGCCTTGGCCGCCGGCCATGACCAGACCATAGCGATAGACCATCAGTTTCTGCTCGGCCCAATAGGTGAAGGCCCCGGCCCAGCATTGATCGTTCACATCGTTAAGTGTCTGATACAAAACAGGAAGTTTGTCCTCGGGCGGCTCCATTTCGAAGGTACAGACCATGCGCAGGGTTTCGTCATACCCCGACCAAGCGAGGGTGATGGAGTAGGTGCGCCACTGGCCTTCCACAGCCATTGCGATCTGATCGTCGGCGATGCGGTCGAAGTCCCACTCGTGGTGTTCGGCCAAATGTTCAACGATATCAATGGGATGAAGGTCTTCTTGGAAGAAATGCTCGGACAGTGCCATGGCCCACCTCGTTTGGTTGTAGCACAAGGGGGTGGCAGCACCCCAAGCGCTATGTGCCTGCTCTATGGGAAGGGGCTAATCCCCTAGCCCATACAAGATATGGTGCGGGCAGAAATGCCTCCTGTAAAGCAATTTGTTGTGGATAACCTCAATAAGTTGTGGATGACATCAAAACTTCATCAAGATTAAGCGGCTCCCCGCGTGTTTCGTACGAGTCGTACGCAAGAGGGCGCAGTTTCGTACGAAAATCGGGGGTGCGGTGGGGAAAGTCGTACGAGTCGTACGAAAATCGCGGGATTGTACAGGTTGTCCGTTTTGTACGTGGGTTTTGTACGGAAATCGGCGCGGTCCGGGCCGTGGGATGTACAGACTGTACAGATCTGGGTGTGCGTTTCTGTTGTGTAACGTGATGTTAAGGTTTTCGGGTGAGGATGTGTGTGGTCGTTAGGAGGTGTGTGATGTGATTGTCTTATTTCAGCCCATTGCAGACGTGGCGCGAAACTGCCGGGCAGGTTAGAGCGGACCTTCACGCCGGGTCAGGCGAGCAGCGGCAGTGTGGGACGGAGCGGGCTTTCGCTGCGGTTGCGCCAATGACTGCTTTCGAGCAAGCGAGGCAGTCAGAAACGGTCGTTTCTGTCCAAGATGTCTCGCGTAGACGAGCTGCATTGCTGTGCTGTTAGAAAGCAGCCTATCTCATGGCGTTAGACGTATGAAGGTAGCTTCAAAAATCGCCACTTGCCCATGCAGCAAATCCCGCTGAGGCATGATCAGTTTAGCGAATGGATTCTCAAGTGAAGGCTTTCTGCTGTAAATATTGAGTGCGACGAAATCGATGGATTCAAGAATTTTTCTAAGGCGAGCCCCATACACCGGCTCATGGTGGGCCAGTCGATTTCGCATTTCGTAAATCACTTCAAGGTGGTCTGCGACATCTGAGCGATCAAGCGTCTTGTTAGGGAAGACCTTTTTCAAAGCTGGCTTCCAGAGCGTCTGCTCGTAGTTCTCTGAAAACATACGCTTCCAAAAGAAAATCGTGAGCTGAGCGATTACCTGACAATCGGGCACGGAGATCACGGATTGCCGCTTTTTGGCTATCTTTCTGTGATTTTCATTTTGTGGCACACCATTGGGATAAGCTTGGGCATCCAACGCGGTTTTATGGGGCCCAGTCATTTTCGAATACGCTGCTCGTTGTGCTTGCTGCGTGGCCTTCTCAATGGACCCCTTTTCCAAGGACGCCCACTTGAACGTGTTTTGGGGAGGTGTTCGTAACCAATGGTTCCCGCCGAAATTGTTGTTCATAGCGTGGCAAACGGCGTTACGTAGGGAAACCTCGATCAACCCGGTGACTGCCATGATCGATACACCCAAGCTCATGGTCGTTTGATGGAGCTCGATCGCATCCTCGGGCGACCCTGAGGCCGTCAGCCCTTGGAAGGTCGCTAGCCTTTCGGCTGAGAGCAAGTTTTGTATGACCTGCACATCAGCCGCTGTCAGAAATCTTGACATTTAGCGTCCTTCCAACTACATTCTGTCTTGAAACGTCGGGATGCGGTCGGCAGCGCGCTTGTTCGTGACGGACCCCCGACGCTATAGCTGGGCCGCCCATGGGGCGGCCCTAATTTTTTCCTAAGGTTATTATACCAATATCGGCTTCCCACTTGCAAAGCCTAAGGACGACTTCTGCCCGATGTCGCCAAAAACGGTCGTTTTTGCCACCTCTTGAGAACCGGACATTCGCACCTGGTGCAGCATCCGTCAAAGTGGGCTCACAGCCCGAATTAGCTGCACATGGCACGAAGGTCCGCTGTCGGGAAACTGGCCAAGCTTCGCACCCCCCCCCCTTCCTGCGCACAGCTGCCATTCACCCCGCGCGGCTCCTCCAAAGTGGTGCGCGAGACTGCACACCAAACGAAGGCGATGCCCCTCACCGATACGTCCGCTCCTCCATCGGGGTTGCCTCGATCCGGGCCAGTAGCCGATCCAGCAGGGATTGCTCTGCCCGGTTCAGCGTCGCCTTGGGGTTCCAGACCACGTGCACGTCAATCGCCGGGGGTTGGTCGTAGGGGGGCAGTTGCCACATCAGCCCGTCGTCCACGTCGCGCTTGGCGACGTGGAGGGGCAGGGGGCCGATGCCAAGCCCCGCGATGATCATCCGGCGGACCTCTTCGAGGTGGCTGGAGGTGCCGACCACCAACTCGCCCATATCCGCCTCGGCCCGCATCACCGCCACGGGCTTGAGCGCGTCCTGCAAGCGGTCGGTGTCGAAGCTGACCGCGGAATGCCCGGCAAGGTCGGCGCGAGTCAGGCCGCGGCGGCCGAAAAGCGGATGTGGCGGGCCGCAGAACAGGCCGAAGAATTCGCGGTACAATCGCCGGTATTCCAGTTTCGGGTCGCGCCGGTTCACGAGGCAGATGGCGAAGGAGGAAAGCCGCCCCGAGACGCTATCGACCGCCTCGGAGGAGGAGCGCACGTCGATGTTGAGGGTGGCGCGCGGATGCCCGGCGTGATGTTCGGCCAGCACCGCATCAAACAGCGGGCAGACCACATGCGAAGCCAGCGAGACACGCACATGGCCCGTGACCTCGTCGGTCATGTCGCGCATCAGGGTGGACAGGCGCAGGATCGACCCCTGGATATCCATCGCCTCGCGATAGAGCACCTCGCCCGCCTGCGTCAGTTGGAAATGCCCCGGTTTACGGTCGATCAGTCGCTTGCCCACCCGGTCCTCCAGCCGTTTGAGCGCGGCCGAGACCGAGGGCTGCGTCAGGCGCAGTTTATGGGCGGCTTCGGTGACGGATTTCGACTGTGCCAGAACTACGAAGCTGCGGAGCAGGTTCCAGTCGAGGTCGCGCATCATCCGGTCGGGGCGTGAGGGGGCGTCCATTGATTTCATCTATAGTTAACATTCTGATTATCTATTTGATTAATGCTCATGCGCTTTGCATCGTCAACCCAAGCCCCACAAAAAGGGGCATTGGATAAAGGGGAGATGCATGTCGGTCGAAGCCCGCGAGGCGCGACAGCCTTGGATTTTGCTGTCGCCAGCGTTATCGGCGGTCGCACTGTTGTTGTTCGTGCCGCTCTTGTTCATCGTTGTCTATTCCTTCTGGCTGCGCACGGCGACGGGTGCGGACCAGGTGGGGTTTTACCTGGATAACTGGCAGGAGGCCCTGACGGATGCCTTTTACCGCGATATCCTGCTCAACACCCTGAAGATCGCCGCGATCACCACGCTTGTCTGTGCCCTCATGGGCTATCCGGCGGCGTATTTCATCGCGCGGAGCAAGGGCAACAAGGCGATCCTGCTGTTGCTTTTGATGCTGCCCTTCTGGATCAGCTACATCATCCGCACGATGAGCTGGATCAACATCCTTGGGGTGTCGGGGGCATTCAACAGCGTGATGTTGTCGGTGGGCATCATCGATGAACCGATCCAGATGCTTTACAACGAAACGACGGTGATCCTCGGGCTGGTGCACTTCCTGCTGCCCTTCATGGTGCTGAACGTGTTCGTCAGCCTCGACGGGATCGACACCAACCTTGAGGATGCGGCCAACTCGCTGGGCGCGACGCGCTGGCAGGCGTTTACCAACGTCACGCTGCCCTTGTCGTTGCCCGGTCTGGCCGCCGGTGGCCTGCTGTGTTTCGTGCTGGGCGCGGGGACATATATCACGCCGCTGGTTCTGGGCGGGCCGACGGATGCGATGTTCGCCAACCTCGTCTTCGAGGCGATCATCACGCAGCTCAACTGGCCGCTGGGGTCGGCGCTGAGCCTGATGTTGCTGGTGGTGCTGGGGGCCTTGGTGCTGATCTACAACCGCTATCTTGGCATGGCGCAACTGATGAAGGGGCTGGGCTGATGGGGTGGAACCTTGTGCGCATCTGGACCATTCTGGTCTATACCTTCATGTTCCTGCCGGTGGCGGTGGTGGTGCTGCTGTCGTTCAATGCCAGCCAGTTCGGAAGCTTCCCGATGACGGGTCTGTCGTTCCGCTGGTTCGTGGAGCTGGCCCAGAACGAGGCGATCCTGCGGGCCTTCCGCACCTCGATCGTGCTGGGGCTGCTGACGGCGATGATTTCCACCACGCTTGGCGTTTTGGCCAGTCTGGCACTGGTGCGATACAAGGTGCCGGGGTCGAACCTGATTTCCACCTTGCTCATCGCACCCATCCTTGTGCCCGAGGTGGTGCTGGCGGTGGCGCTGCTGCTGTTCCTGAACTTCCTTCAGATCAACAAGAGCTTCACCCTGCTTCTGCTGGGCCACGTGATTTTCACCCTGCCGTTCGTCATCCTCGTGGTGCAGGCGCGGCTGGTGTCGATCAAGCGCGACGTGGAAGAGGCGGCGATGAGCCTTGGCGCCAGCCCGCGGCAGACGTTCTTCCAGGTTACCCTGCCGCTGATGTTGCCCGCGGTTCTGGCGGGGGCGCTGTTCGCTTTTACCATCAGTTTCGATGACATCACTGGCACGCTGTTCTGGAAGCCCGGCGGGGTTGAAACCGTGCCGACCCAGATTTTCGCCATGCTGCGCAATTCCATCAGCCCCGAGATCAACGCGCTGGGCACGGTGATGATCGTGATGACGGTGGGCCTGCCCTTGCTGGGCCTCGCCATCGCGCGACAAGTTGCAAAGAAGAGCGGCGGTTAGAACCGCTCGATCCACATTGATCCAACCAACAAGGAGAGACGAATGACCAAGAAAATGGATAACACAACCCGCTATGAGCGCCTGCGCGAGCGGTACATGAACGGCGACCTCGACCGCCGCTCCTTCCTCGGGCTGATCGGCGCGGCCGGTCTGGCCTACGGGGTGCAGACGCCCTTTGCCAAATATGCCAACGCTCAGACCGTCAGCCAGGTGCGCTTTGACGGCTGGGGCGGCGTGGTGTCGGAAGCCTTCCGCGAATATGCCTTTGACCCCTATACCAAGAAAACCGGGATCAACGTGGTCGACGGCACCTTCGGCGGCGGCGACGAATACCTCAGCCGTGTGAAGGCCAGCCAGGAAGGCGAGTACAACATCGCGCACCTCTCGGGCGTTTTCGACTATGCCCGCTATCACAACCTCGGGCTCAGCACCGTTCTGAACGAGGACAACATCCCGAACCTGCAATACGTCATTCCCAAGCTGGTCGACGTGTTCCGCAAGGTGAGCGACGGCAAGCTGTCCTGTGTGCCCTATGACTATGGCACCACCGGCATTGCCTATAACCGCAAGCATATCTCGGACGAAGAGGCCAAGGAGAAGGGCGCGAAGCTGCTGATCGACGAGGCCTACAAGGGCAAGATCGCCGGTTGGAGCGATTGGCGTACCCGCCTGTGGTATGCCGCGCTGCAAACCGGGCAGGACCCCAACAACATCGAGGATATCGACGCCGCGTGGGATGCCGTGCGCACGCACCGTGACCTGAGCCTGAAATACTGGGGATCGGGCGCCGAACTGATGAGCCTGCTGGCCGAGGAAGAGGTCTACGTGACCGAAGGCTGGTCGGGCCGTATCTATGCCCTGCAAGAGCAAGGCCACGATATGGGCTATATCGATCCGCCCAACGGCATGGGCTGGCAGGAGTGCCTGTTCGTCATCAAGGGCAGCCCGATGGAAGCCTGCGAGGAACTGCTCAACTTCATGCTGGCGCCGGAAACCTCGATCGCGGTGGCCGAAGGGCAGAACTATCCGCCCGCGCTTGACCCGCAGAAGGTGGACCTTGGCGACAAGATCCCGAGCCTGCCTGCCTTTGACCCGACGGGCAAACTGGATGGCCTGACCTTTGCCGATCCGGCCTATTGGAACGGCAATGAGCAAGAGTGGTCGAAAACCTTCGGCCGCGTGCAGAAGGGCTATTGACGCCTGACGCATAAGTCGTCCCGCCCCGGCCTCCGACCCGGGGCGGGATACCCCAGACGCCTGAGCAAGGACACCGCAGATGAGTTCCGTCACCCTGAATAATATCGTCAAACGCTTCGGCAACTTTACGGCCGTGCATCAAAGCTCGCTTGAGATTCCCGAGGGCGCGTTCATCACCCTGCTGGGGCCGTCGGGCTGTGGCAAGACGACGAACCTGCGGATGATCGCCGGGCTGCTTGATCCGACCGAGGGCGAGATCCTGATCGGCGGCAGGCGCGTCAACGACGTGCCGATTCACAAGCGCAACCTTGGTCTTGTCTTTCAGAACTACGCGCTGTTCCCGCATAAGACCGTGGCCGAGAACGTGGCCTTTGGCCTGAAATACCGCGATGTGCCCGCCAATGAGATTCCCAAGCGGGTGCAGGACGCGCTGGAACTGGTGCAGCTTCCGCATGTGGGCGAGCGCTACCCCAAGGAGCTGTCGGGCGGGCAACAGCAGCGTATCGCGCTGGCGCGTGCCATCGTGATCGAACCCGATGTCCTGTTGCTGGACGAGCCGCTTTCGGCGCTGGACGCCAACCTGCGCGAGGACATGCGCGTGGAACTCAAGCGCATTCAGGAACGCATCGGCGTGACCACGGTTTTCGTGACCCACGATCAGTCCGAGGCACTGGCCATGTCGGACCAGATCGTGGTGATGTCCGAAGGCCGGGTCGAACAGGTGGGCGCGCCCGAAGAGGTGTATAATACCCCGGCGTCGGAATTCGTGGCCAACTTCCTTGGGGCGTCCAACATCATGGAGGCCAAGTGCACCGGAACCGGGGGCGGTGTGACGGTGGAGGCGCCGATTTTCGGCCAGATGACCATCCCGTCCGAGAAAGCCCCGCGCGTCACCGGCGAAGGCCCCGCGAAACTGGTGATCCGGGCCGAGAAACTGCAACTTTCCGATGGCCCCGCGCCCGAAGGTGCCGTATCGGTCCCGGCGACGGTGGAAACCGTCGATTACCAAGGGCAGGCCGTGCGCTATTTCGTGCGGGCGGGCGAGACCCAACTGCAAGCGATCAACATGATTGACGGCCATCCTTTCGCGGAAGGGGCAGAGGTGCATTTGCACCTGCGCCCGCAGGATTGCGCCGCATTGCCGGGATAAGACGATGAACGAAAGACCAAGCCACCTGTTTTACCAAGGCCGACAACGGCGGCCGATGCTGGACCAAGCGCGCGGCGTCTACATGTGGGATGTGGACGGCAAGCGGTATCTTGACGGCTCCAGCGGCGCGATGGTGTGCAACATCGGCCATTCCAACGAAAACGTGCTGGAGGCGATGCGCCGCCAGATGGAAAAAAGCACCTTCGGCTACCGCCTGCATTTCGAGACCGAAGCCTCGGAAAAACTGGCCGCGAAAACGGCGGCGCTCTGTCCTGAAGGGCTGAACCGGGTGTTTTTCGTCTCGGGCGGCTCCGAAGCGGTGGAAAGCGCGATGAAACTGGCGCGGCAATACGCCATCGCCGTGGGGCAGGACAGCCGGTGGAAGATCATCTCGCGTGCGCCCAGTTACCACGGCTGTACGCTGGGGGCGTTGGCGATTACCTCCTACGATCCGCTGACCAAGCCCTTTGATCCGATGATGCAACCCATGCCCAAGGTACCCGCGCCGAGGGCCTATCTTGACGGGCTGGACCCGGAGGACGAGGCGACGGGCCATCATTACGCGGATATGCTTGAGGCGAAGATCATCGAGGAAGGCCCCGACAGCGTTCTGGCTTTCATGGTCGAACCCGTCGGCGGGGCCTCGACCGGGGCCTTGCCCCCGCCCAGGGGCTATATGGAGCGGGTGCAGGAGATTTGCCGCAAGTACGGTGTTTTGTTGATCCTCGACGAGGTGATGACAGGCGCGGGGCGCACCGGGGCCTTCCTTGCCTCGGAGCACTGGAACCTGGAGCCGGACATCATCGTGATGTCCAAGGGCTTTGCCGCCGGGTACGTGCCATTGGGGGCCATGGCCGCGCATGAGCGGCTGGTCGAGGCGGTTCTGGATTGGGGCGGGTTCCTGCACGGCTATACCTATGCCGGGAACCCCTTGGCCTGTGCCGCGGGCGCCGCCGTGATCGACGAGATCGAGCGGCAGGGATTGGTGCAGAACTCGGCCACCATGGGCCCAAAGCTGATGGAGCGGCTTGAAGGGCTTATGCAGCGCTATCCGATCATCGGCGACGTGCGGGGCATGGGCCTTCTGACGGCCTTCGAGTTCATGGCCGACAGGGGGAGCAAGGCGCCCTTGCCCAAACACCTCAAGGCCTTCGACCGTTTCGTGAATATCGCCTATGAAAAGGGGTTGATCGTCTATTCCCGCCGCACCCGCAACGGGGTGGAAGGCGATCATATCATCGTCGCCCCGCCGATGATCGTGAACGACACCCACCTTGATGAAATTGCCGGGATGCTGGATGCCTCCCTGGCGCAGTTCACCGATGAAATCCGCCCCGAGCTGGACAAGATCGCGTAAGAGGCCGCCATGCGGAAAATCCTGATCACCTGTGCCGTCACCGGCTCCATTCATACGCCCAGCATGTCACCGCACCTGCCGGTGACGGGCGAGCAGATCGCCGATCAGGCCATCGGCGCGGCCAGGGCGGGCGCCTCCATCCTGCACCTGCACGCGCGCGACCCGGACACCGGCCAGCCTTCGGCGGATGTGGCGCATTTCATGGGCTTTCTGCCGCGCATTCACGCCGAATGCGACGCGGTTCTGAACTTGTCCACGGGCGGCAGCGCGATCATGTCGCTGGACCAACGCCTTGCCGCGCCCAAACGGGTCGAACCGGAGATGGCCTCGCTCAACATGGGGTCGATGAACTTCGCGCTTTACCCCATGGCCGAGCGCATCACCGAGTGGCAGCACAACTGGGAAAAGCCGTTCCTCGAAGGCACCGATGATCTGGTTTTCAAGAACACCCCGCGCGACATTGGCCGTATCCTGACCGAACTGGGCCGCGACCGTGGCGCGCGGTTCGAATTCGAATGTTATGACCTGTCGCACCTCTACATGCTTAAGCATTTCGTGGATCGCGGGTTCGTGCAGGCACCGCTGTTCATCCAGTTCGTCTTTGGCGTCTTGGGCGGCATGGGGCCGGACCCCGAGAACCTGACGCATATGGTGCGGATCGCCGACAAGCTGTTCGGCGACGATTACATGTTCTCGGTGCTGGCGGCGGGGCGGCACCAGATGCCATTGATCACCATGGCGGCGGCCATGGGCGGGCATGTGCGTGTGGGGCTGGAGGACAGCCTGACCATCGCGCGCGGCACGCTTGCGGAAACCAATGCCCAGCAGGTCGAGAAAATCCGCGGCATTGTCGAGGGGCTGGGCCGCGAGGTGGCCACCCCCGGCGAGGCGCGCGACATCCTCGGCCTCAAGGGCGCGGACAGATTGGCGATTTGACATGACCGAGATCACCCTGCGCGTGGTGGATACCCCCGCGGACCTGCCCTTGCTGGACGAAGGGTTGCGGCGGCTGAGCGCCGATCTGGGCGATGAGCACAAGGGCGACGTGGCGTTGCTGGAACAGGCGCTTTTCGGGGTGCACCCTGCCGCCTATGCGACGCTGGCGATGGAGGGCGAGGACCTGCGCGGCGTGGCGCTTTACAGCCCCACGTTGTCCACCGTGCGCGGTGCGGCGGGGGTTTACGTGTCGGACCTGTGGGTCGCGCCCGAGGGGCGGGGGCATGGCCTTGGCCGCCGATTGCTGGCGGGGGCGGCGATGCTGGCGGCGCATTGGTGGAACGCCAAGTGGCTGACGCTGGCGGTCTATGAACATTCGACCGAGTCGCGCAAATTCTACGAGCGGCTGGGTTTCGGCCCGCAAACAGGCGCGACGGTGATGAAGCTGGACCCGGAGGGGTTCGAGGAACTGAAAGGGCATGCAAAATGAAGGCGATTTTCGACGAGCGGCAATGGCACCATGACCCCAAGCATTTCATGGCCAACGGCAAGCGCCTGCCATGCCCCGAACAACCCGCGCGGATCGAGAAATTGCTGACCGGGGCGCAAGCCGCGCAATGCGAGGTTTCGGCCCCGACCGACCACGGCCAAGGCCCCATCGCCGCGCTGCATTCGCCCGAATACCTGACCTTCCTGCGCAATATCTATACCCGCTGGCAACGCATCCCGGATGCGGGCGAGGAGGTGATCCCGAACATCCACCCTGCCAATCGCACCGATGGTTACCCGCGCTCGGCGGTGGGGCAGGCGGGCTTTCATCAGGCCGATACGGCCTGTCCCATCGGCGAGGGCACGTGGGAAGCGGCCTATTGGTCGGCGCAAACCGCGCTTTCCGCCGCCGATCTGGTGGCGGGTGGCGACATGGCCGCCTATGCGCTGTGCCGTCCGCCGGGGCACCATGCCTTTGGCGATCTGGCGGGGGGGTTCTGTTTCCTCAACAACGCCGGCATCGCCGCCGAACACCTGCGCATGAAGGGCCTGCGGCCCGCGATCCTTGACGTCGATGTGCACCACGGCAATGGCACGCAGGGGATTTTCTATGATCGCGACGACGTGCTGACCGTCTCGCTTCATGCTGATCCGGTGCGGTTCTACCCCTTCTTCTGGGGTCACGCGCAGGAACGCGGCGAAGGGCGCGGCTTGGGCTATAACCTCAACCTGCCGCTGCCGCGCGGCACCGATGATGATGCCTTCCTTGCCGCGCTCGACAGCGGCCTGACACGCATCGCCGATTTCGGGGCCGACGTGATCGTCGTGGCGCTGGGCCTTGATGCTTTCGAGGGCGACCCGTTTCAGGGCTTCGCCGTGACCACCACCGGCTTTGGCCGTATCGGGGCGGCGATTGCCAAGCTGGGCCTGCCGACGCTGTTCGTGCAGGAGGGCGGATACCTCTGTGACGAGTTGGGCGACAACCTTGCCGCCACCCTGACAGGGTTCGAGGACGCATGACACACGCCGATGTCATCATCATCGGCGGCGGCATCGCCGGGATCAGTGCGGCGGCGGAACTGGCCGAGGGGGCCAATGTGCTGGTTCTGGAGGGCGAGGCGCAGATTGGCTATCACTCCACGGGCCGCTCGGCGGCGATCTTCATCCGCAACTACGGCAACGCCACGCTGCGCGCTTTGAATGCCGCCGCCGCGCCGATCTTCGAGGCGCCCGAGGGCATTTCCGACCACTCGCTTCTTTCGCCACGCGGGGAGTTGATGGTGGCGGGCGAGGCCGAGATGGACACTTTGGAGGCCTATTGCGAGGGGGCCACCGGGTTGGAGCGGCTGACCGGGGCCGAAGCGGCGGAACTGGTGCCGATCTTCAAACCCGGCCCCATCGCCGGTGCGGTTCTGGAACGCGACGCACAGGATATCGACGTGGACCGCATGTTGCAGGGCTACGCCCGGCTGCTCAAATCGCGCGGCGGGCAGGTTGTCACCGGGGCCGAGGTGCAATCCATCACCCGGGGCCATTCGGCGTGGCAGGTCACGGCGGGCGGGGAAACCTATACCGCGCCGGTGGTGGTGAACGCGGGTGGGGCCTGGGCCGATCCGGTGGCAGAACTGGCTGGTACGCGTCCCTTGGGCATCCAACCCTACCGCCGTTCGGCGGCGATCATCCCCGCGCCCGAAGGCTATGACGTGGACCGCTGGCCGCTGTTCGGGGCGATCACCGAGTCGTGGTACGCCAAGCCCGAGGCCGGAAAGCTCATGGTCTCTCCGGCGGATGAAGACCCGGTCGATCCGCATGACGCCTGGCCCGACGACATGGTTTTGGCCGAGGGGCTCTATCGCTTTGAACAGGCGGTGACCCACCCGGTCACGCGGCTGGAACATTCATGGGCGGGCCTGCGCAGCTTTGCTCCCGACCGTACGCCGGTGGTGGGCTTTGATCCACGGGCCGAAGGATTATTCTGGCTCGCCGGTCAGGGCGGCTACGGGGTGCAGACCGCCCCGGCGCTGGCCCGCCTCACGGCGGCCCTGATCACCGGGCAGACGCCCGATTTGCCATCCGAAACCGTGGCGGCCCTGTCGCCCACCCGATTTGATACCTAGAAAGGACACCCCGATGACCGAAGTCACCCGCGCCCACGTGGGCCAACGCATGAGCCAGATCGTCACCCATGGCGACACCATCTATCTGGCGGGACAGGTGGGCAACCCCGGCGACAGCGTGGCAGACCAGACGAAAACCTGCATCGAACGGGTCGAGACGCTTCTGGCCGAGGCCGGATCGGATGCCACCCGCATCCTGCAATGCGTGATCTGGATGGCCGATATGGCGGATTTCGCCGAGATGAACGCGGTCTGGGATGCCTGGGTGCCCGAGGGCCACGCCCCGGCGCGGGCCTGCGGCGAGGCAAAGCTGGCCACGCCCGAGTACAAGGTCGAATTCATCGTGATCGCCGCCAAAGGGTGATTTTGGTCAGGGTGCCGATTTCTTGAAAAGAAATCGGATCGAAATCTTTTCAAGATTTCGTGCCGCCGCCATCGCAGCGGAGCCGCTCATCACGTCGGTCCTCGTGAGGCGACCACAGGCAAACCGTACGAAACTCCCGTACCTTTCTTACCGCGCGCCCTGTTGACCATGGGGGCGTGGTAAAAACGACCGACGTGAGACCGACGCGATGCAGATCAGGGTTTTCTTTGTTAACCAATGGGTTGCCGACGGTTCGCCGCCTTGACCGCGCTGCGCATTCACAAGCCGGATGGACGCGCGCCGGTGCTTGCGCTATCAGGCCTGCGATCTTCCTATGAAAGGCACGCCCATGTCCGGCCACGGCACCCCCATCCCCATGATCGCGCACCGTTCCTCGGGTCTCTCGGGCACCGCCGAGGTGCCGGGGGACAAGTCGATCTCGCACCGCTCCTTGATCCTAGGGGCCATGGCCGTGGGCGAGACCGTGGTGACCGGATTGCTGGAAGGGCAGGACGTGCTGGACACCGCCAAGGCGATGCAGGCCTTCGGCGCCGAGGTGGTGCGCGATGCGGATGGCACATGGCATATCCACGGCGTCGGTGTGGGCGGTTTCGCCGAGCCCGATCAGGTGATCGATTGCGGCAATTCGGGAACGGGGGTGCGGCTGATCATGGGGGCCATGGCCACCTCGCCCATCACCGCCACTTTCACCGGCGATGCCAGCCTCAACAAACGCCCCATGGCGCGGGTCACTGACCCTCTGGCGCTTTTCGGCACACAGGCCGTGGGCCGTTCGGGCGGGCGCTTGCCGATGACCATTATTGGCGCGGCGGAGCCTTTGCCGGTGCGCTATACCGTGCCGGTGCCTTCGGCGCAGGTGAAGTCGGCAGTGCTTCTGGCGGGGCTGAATGCCCCCGGCCAAACCGTTGTGATTGAACAGGAGGCCACCCGTGATCACACCGAGCGGATGCTCGAAGGTTTCGGCGCCACGATCACAACCGAGGTAACGGACGAGGGCCGGGTCATCACCCTGCAGGGCCAGCCCGAGTTGCAGCCGCAAACCATCGAAGTGCCGCGCGATCCCAGCTCGGCCGCCTTCCCGGTTTGTGCCGCCCTGATCACCGAAGGCTCGGACATTCTGGTGCCCAATATCGGGCTGAACCCCACCCGCGCGGGCCTTTTCACCACCCTGCGCGAGATGGGCGCCGACCTGACCTATGAGAACGAGCGCCAAGAAGGCGGGGAGCCTGTGGCCGACCTGCGCGCGCGGTTTTCGCCGAACCTGAAAGGCATCGAAGTGCCGCCCGAACGCGCCGCCAGCATGATCGACGAATACCCCGTCCTCTCGGCGGTCGCGGCTTATGCCGAGGGGCAAACCGTGATGCGCGGCGTCAAGGAACTGCGCGTCAAGGAAAGCGACCGGATCGAGGCCATGGCCACCGGCCTGCGCGCCAATGGCGTCGAGGTGGAAGACGGCGAGGATTGGTGGATCGTCCATGGCAAGGGCTTTGGCAATGTCGCCGGCGGGGCCACCTGCGCCAGCCATCTGGATCACCGTATCGCCATGTCGTTCCTCGTGCTGGGACTGGCCAGCAACGCCCCCGTTCGGGTGGACGACGGCGGGCCGATTGCCACCTCTTTCCCGATTTTCGAGGGGCTGATGGCCGATTTGGGCGCGGATATTCGGCGCGAGGGGTAAGCCCTGCGCCTACCGGTCAATGTCGGCCCCGCCGTCTGCCGTGCGGCGGGCGATGAAATCGTCGATTTCTTCAAGCCTTTCAGGGGCTAAGGGCGGCGGCTCATGCGCCTCGACCGTCTCGAAAAAGATCCGGTGCGCACGGGTTTGGGTATCCTCGGCCCCGCGTTCTGCCCAGTTTTCATAGTTCGACCAATCCGAGACCAGCGGCGAATAGAACGCGGTTTCGAACCGCTCCAGCGTATGCTGCGTGCCGAAGAAATGCCCGCCGTGGCCAACCTCTTGCATCGCGTCGAACCCGAGTGTCGCCTCGTTTACCTCCACCGGTTTGAAAAGCTCGGCAAACATCTGGAGCTGTTCGACGTCCACGATGAATTTCTCGGCCGAGGCAGTCAGCCCGCCTTCCAGCCACCCCGCCCCGTGCAGCAAAAGGTTGGTGCCGCCCATCAAGGCCCCCCAAAGCGACATCTGATGCTCATAGGCCGCCTGTGCATCCACCGTATTCGAGGCGGTCACACCCGAGGACCGCAGCGGCAGGCCATAAAATCGCGCCAGCTGCCCCGAGGCGAAAGCGGCCTTGGTGTATTCGGGCGTGCCGAAGGCCGGTGAGCCGGTTTTCATATCCACATTGGTGGTGAAACTGCCATAGCAGACCGGCGCGCCGGGCCGCGCGATCTGGGAAAGGGCAATCCCGGCCATGGCCTCGGCGTTTTGCTGGGCCAATGCGCCGGGCAGGGTGACCGGGGCCATGGCCCCCGACAGGGTGAACGGTGTCAGCACCATCAATTGCCCCGCGCGGGCGGCATCGATGATGCCGCGGCACATCAGGTGATCCAGTTGCAAAGGTGAGTTGGAGTTGGCTACACCATAGCAAACCGGGGTTTGTCGGAACTCTTCCTCGCTCAGGCCGTGGGCCAAGCGGATCATCTCATAGGCATCGGCGACCGCTTGCGCGCCGCGAAAGAAGACGAAGGGCACCTTGTCGGTCAGCGTCAGGACCGAGCGCGTCATGGCGAAGTGGCGCAGGTTGGGCGGTATGTCCTGCGCCTCGACAAAGGGGCCGATGACGTGGATCACGTCAAAACCCTGCGCCACGCGGCAGAGGTTATCGAGATCGGCCAAGGTGCCGGGCCGGCGCCCCCCTTTGATATCCGAGAAGTTTGGCGTGCCGCCGGTGGTGCAGATCGCCACCTTGTTGCCGCCAAGGCTGACGTCGCGGTCGGGGCCGCGCCCATGCAGGGTAACCTCGCGCGGGGCATGGCCCAAAAGCTCCATCACCAGATCGGGGTCGAAGCGGATCACCTGATCGCCCGCCTCCGTCATCCCCGCCTTGACCAGCAGCCTGCGCGCGTCGTCATCCAGAACTTTGAGGCCGATATCCGACAGCACCCGCAGGCTGGTCTTGTGAATCGCCTCAACCTCGTCGGGGCGAAACTGTTCGACCGGCGGGTAGGGGTTGCGCCATTGCCGCCAAGCGCGATCAAACGCGGCGGTGACGGTGTTTTGGCGGGCGCGGGCGCGGCCCCGGCGGGGTTTGGCGGTGGAGCTCATGGTGGCGGTGCCTTCGATGGTTTGGCTGCACCTGCCACCCTAGGCGATTCTGACCTCAGGTCTTGTTCTTTTTGGCCGAAGGCGTGTCGCCCGCAGGCGCATCCAGCCACTTCAATATCGTGGCCCGGTCGCCATCCAGCAAGGGCGCGGGGCGGCGGGTTTTGGGGTCGTCCAGGCCGGACATCTTGATGGGGTTGCCGGCGGCCACGTATTTCGGCTGCCCGTCCTCGCCCAGCACGTCCACCACCATATTGCGTGCCAGAATCTGACGGTCCTGCAGGGCTTCGGAGACATTCTGAATCGGGCCGGTAGGCACGCCCACGGACTCCAGCTTTTCGATCCAGTGCGCCTTGGGCTTGTCCAGCGTGATCGCCTCGATCAGCCGCTTGAGCGTGCGGGCGTTCTCGCATCTTGCGGGGTTGGTGGCAAAGCGCGGGTCATTGGCCAAGGGCAGGCCCAGCACATCGCAGAGCTTGGCGAAAAGCGCGTCATTCCCGGCGGCAATGACGAACAGCCCGTCGGCGGCGTGGAAGGTCTCGAACGGGGTGATCGACGGATGCCGGGCGCCGGTGGGGCCGGGAGAGGTGCCAGTGGTGGTGGTGATCGCGATGGCGTGTTCGAGAATCGCCAATTGGCTGTCGAGCATGGCCACATCCACCTTTTGCCCTTTGCCCGTCTGGCCGCGTACCATCAATGCGCCCATCACGCCCTGCACAAGGTACATGCCCGCCACGATGTCGCCGATGCTGGCCCCCACGCGCACCGGGTCGCGGCCCGCCTCGCCGGTGATCGACATCACCCCGCCGCGCGCCTGTACCACCATGTCATAGGCCGGTTTCAGGGCCTCGGGGCCGGAATGGCCGAACCCGCTGACCGCGCCATAGATCAGGTGGGGGTGGCGTTCATGCAAGTCTTCCCAGCCATAGCCCAGCTTTTCCATGGTGCCGGGGCGATAGTTTTCCAGCACCACGTCGGCACGCTCCAGAAGTCGGTCGAATATCGCGCGGTCCCCATCGGCCTTGAGATCAAGCGCGATGCTTTGCTTACCGTGGTTGATGGCGGCGAAATAGGCGCTTTCACCGTCCTTGAAGGGCGGGAAACTGCGGGTGTCGTCGCCGGTGCCGGGGCGTTCCACCTTGATCACATGCGCGCCGAGGTCGGCCATGGTCATCGAGGCGAAGGGACCCGCCAGAACATGGGTCAGGTCCAGAACGGTGATACCTTCGAGCGGTGGGGTCATGGGACGTCCTTTTCGTTGATGCCGACCGGGGTCATAGCAGCAGAGTACAACAGCGCCCTGACAAGGATCAAAATCCTTGTCGATTGACAAGCCGTGGCCCTTGGCGGCAAGAGGCAAGAGATGCTTGACCGCTTTGACCTTTTCCTTTCGCCGCAAGGTGCGGCATGATCTGGGCCGTGCTTTTCCTGGTTGCGGGGCTGGCCGTGGTCTGGTGGTGGGTCGCCTCCCGCCGGATGGTGCAGGTCAGCCAGGGGCCAACGGTGCCGCCGCGCCCGGGCCGTGCGCTTTTGCTGGTGGATTTGCAGGCCGGAAGCTGGAACGCCGCGCGCTATGACGAGGCCACCCGAAGCCGCATTGAAGCTGCCGTGGCGCGCGAGGTGGCCGTGGCGCAGGATCGCGGGTTCCCGGTCATTGCCCTCAAGCATGAGGTCGCCGCACCCGTGGCCCGCCTCATTGCGCCGCGCGCGTCCTCGGGGCCTCTGGCTGTGCCGTTTCAGGGGATGGCCGATCACGTCATCCGCCACTGGGCCGAGGACGGGTTCGAAACCGGCGAGCTGGACAATTTGCTGGATGTCTTGCGAGTCGGGCACTTGCGGATCATGGGGCAGGACGGGGCGCACAGCCTTGCCCGCACCGCGCAGGCGGCGCTGGATCGTGGAGTCGAGGTGGAACTGGTGCGCGATGGCATCGCCTGCACCGACAAACCCCGCTGCGAGGGCGCGATCGAGGCGCTGATCGGGCAGGGCGTGCGCCGCGTCTGATCCGCTATGCCGCTGGAATGCCATTTTCTGACGGTTGCGGGCTGTTAGTGGCGCTCTAAAGGTCTATGTTGCGGTCAACTTTCGGGAATATGAGGTGCCGGTCATGTCGCAAGATCCGCTTGTCGTCTTCACCCCCTCGGGCAAGCGCGGGCGCTTTCCCAAGGGCACGCCTGTTCTGACCGCCGCGCGGCAGTTGGGCGTCGACCTTGATTCGGTCTGTGGCGGGCGGGGCATCTGCTCGAAATGTCAGATCACGCCCAGCTATGGCGAGTTTTCCAAGCATGGCGTCACCGTGCATGACGATGCCCTGTCGGAATGGAACGCGGTCGAGCAACGCTATGACGACAAGCGCGGCCTGAAACCGGGCCGCCGCCTGGGGTGCCAGGCGCAGGTGATGGGCGACGTGGTCATTGACGTTCCCCCCGAATCCCAGGTCCACCGGCAGGTGGTGCGCAAGGCCGCCTCGGCCCGGGTGATCGACATGGACCCGGCCACGCGGCTTTATTTCGTCGAGGTGGACGAGCCCGACATGCACGAACCCACCGGCGATCTGGAGCGGCTGGAACGCGCGCTCACGCGCGAATGGGACATCCCCGAGATTCGCGCCGAAAGCTCGCTTTTGTCCAAGCTGCAACCCACGCTGCGCAAGGGCAAGTTCCAGGTCACCGTCGCCCTGCACAAATCCCATACCGATGATGTGGCCCGTGTGATCGACATCTGGCCGGGGCTGCACGAGGCTGGGCTTTATGGGCTGGCCATCGACCTCGGCTCAACCACCGTGGCGGCCCACCTGACCGACCTGGACACCGGCGAGGTCAAGGCCAGCTCGGGCATCATGAACCCGCAAATCCGCTTTGGCGAGGATTTGATGAGCCGGGTCAGCTATTCGATGATGAACCCCGGCGGCGATCAGGAAATGACCCGCGCGGTGCGCGATGCAATCAATACACTGGCCGAGGAAATCGCCAAGGAAGCGGGGATCGAGCCGCATCTGATCGTCGAAACGGTTTTCGTCTGCAACCCGGTGATGCATCACCTTCTGCTGGGGATCGACCCGGTGGAACTGGGGCAGGCGCCCTTTGCGCTGGCCACCTCGGATTCGATCTCCATGCCCGCACGGGAACTGGATTTGCTCGCCATCAATCCACGGGCGCGGACCTATGTGCTTCCCTGTATCGCGGGGCACGTGGGCGCGGATGCCGCCGCCGTCGCCCTGTCAGAAGAACCCGGCAAATCCGAGGATCTGGTCCTGATCGTGGACGTGGGCACCAATGCCGAAATCCTGCTGGGCGACACATCCCGCGTGCTGGCCTGTTCCTCGCCCACCGGCCCGGCCTTTGAGGGCGCGCAAATCTCAAGCGGGCAGCGCGCCGCGCCGGGGGCCATCGAGGCCATCCAGATCGACCCGGACACCAAGGAGCCGCGCTTTCGCGTCATCGGCTGTGACAAGTGGTCGGACGAAGAGGGATTTGCCGAGGAAACCGCCGCTACGGGCATCACCGGCATTTGCGGGTCTGGCATCATCGAGGCCGTGGCCGAATTGCGCATGGCGGGGCTGATGGACGAAAGCGGGCTGATCGGCTCGGCCGAGGCGACGGGCACGGCGCGGTCTGTGCCCGAGGGGCGCACCCACGCCTACCTCATTCACGACGCCACCGCCGAGGGCGGGCCGCGCATTCCCGTCACCCAAGGCGATATTCGCGCGATCCAGCTTGCCAAATCGGCGCTTTATGCGGGCGCGCGCCTGCTGATGGATGAACGCGGGGTCGACAAGGTGGATCGCGTGGTGCTGGCCGGGGCCTTCGGGGCGCATATCAGCCCGAAACACGCCATGGTGCTGGGCATGATCCCCGATGTGCCTCTGGACAAGGTCACAAGCGCGGGCAACGCGGCGGGCACCGGCGCGCGGATCGCCCTGTGCAACGTGGCCGCCCGGGTTGAGATCGAGCGCGTGGTGCGCGAGATCACCAAGGTGGAAACCGCCATCGAGCCGAAGTTCCAGGATCACTTCGTGGCGGCCAATGCCATCCCGCACAAGACCGACCCCTTCCCGGAACTGTCGAAAATCGTGCCGCTGCCCGATGTCAGCTTCAACACCGGCGGCGATGGCGGTGGCGACGAGGGCGGGCGACGTCGGCGCAGGCGCCGGGGCTGAGGCGGGGCGCGGAATTTTTCAAAAATTCCGCTCCGTTTTCCCTGCGGAAAACGGCCTTGACCCCGCGGGGGGGATTGCCTAACTACAGGGCTCGGCGCGGGTATGGTGAAAAGGTATCACGCGAGCTTCCCAAGCTTAAGTTACGGGTTCGATTCCCGTTACCCGCTCCAAAGATTTCCGGACCGTTCGATTTCGGGGCTCTGCCCCGCCGTCCTTCGGGCGGCCCCCTGGGATATTTTTGAAAAGAAGAAGATATCCGAGTTGCTTGAGGGGCTTGCGTTCTTCCTCTAGGTCTCTTGGCAGGACATGGGGTGAGATATGGCATTTACCATTGCGATCGACGGGCCTGCGGCGGCGGGCAAGGGGACGGTTTCCAAGGCGGTGGCCGCGTATTTCGGTTTTGCGCATCTCGATACCGGCCTTTTGTATCGCGCCACGGGGCGGCGGACGCTGGACGGCACCGATCCGGTTGAGGCGGCGAACTCCCTGCAAGCTGCGGATCTGGAGGCGGGCGACCTGCGCACGCCCGAGGTGGCGCAGGCGGCTTCCCGCGTGGCGGCCGACCCCGAGGTGCGTCAGGCCTTGGTGGATTTTCAAAGGGCCTTCGCGCGACGTGCGGGCGGAGCGGTTCTGGATGGGCGCGACATCGGCACGGTGATTTGCCCCGAGGCCGAGGTGAAGCTGTTCGTCACCGCCAGCGATGACATCCGCGCGGAGCGGCGGTTCAAGGAGTTGACCGAAGGCGGCCATGACGTGAGCTATGACGAGGTGCTGGCCGATCTGCGCGCCCGCGACGCGCGCGACAGCGCCCGCGCGGCGGCCCCGTTGAAGCCCGCCGAGGATGCGGTGCAACTGGATACCTCAAGGATGAGCATCGAGGAGGCCGTGGCGGCGGCGATTTCCGAGGTGGAGGCGCGGCGCGGCTGATCCATGTGATGTCAGGCGGGTGGGATTGGGCCACGTTCCCCCAAGAGCCAGCGCGCGACGTCAATATAGTCGAACACGAGCGATATGATGATGGTGATCAGATATGTCCAGCTTGCCAAGCGCGGCAGGCGCGGCATGTGGTGATGGCGCAGCATCCGCACCATATAGACGGCCAGGGGTGTCCAGATCAGCACATGCGGCAACCCCAAGAGCCGCACGAATCCCATCTGTCCGTAAAGCCACATCATGAAGGAGATATTCGCGATTGCAGCGGCCAGCAGAACCGCTCCGTCGCGTCGGCAGGATCTATGGATCAGGAGCAGGAGCGGCGTTGCGACCATGAGCAGGGTCATCCACCCGACCCAGAGTCGCAGCAGCGGGCCTTGGGTTGCGACGGCTTCGGAAAAACTCATGGTCGAGCCTCCTGCTTGGCGGGGGTCGGGGTGGATGGCTAACAGCGGGTCTTTGCCCGGTCAACCGTTGCGGCCGGATAAGACTTGCATTCAAGGGGCCAAGCGGCTAAACGCCCCTTGTCGACAAGGCGGAAACCGCCACGGACAAGTAGGATCGAGCAGGGTCGGGTGCTTACCGGCCCTCTTTGTTTTGTGGACCGTCTGACCAACGAAACCGTTCTGCCCTCGATTACCGAAGGGGCAGGGCATCAACCAAGACCGGCGGAGACAACCGCGCGGCCAGCTAAATCGATAGTAAAGGAACTGAACGCCACATGGCTAACAACGCATCGATGGAGGAATTCGAGGCCCTCCTTAATGAAAGCCTCGAAATGGACACGCCCAACGAGGGCTCTGTCGTCAAGGGCAAGGTCATCGCGATTGAAGCGGGCCAGGCCATCATCGACGTCGGCTACAAAATGGAAGGCCGTGTCGAACTCAAGGAATTCGCAAACCCCGGTGAAGCGCCCGAAATCGAAGTCGGCGACGAAGTCGAGGTTTACCTGCGCGCGGCGGAAAACGCCCGTGGCGAAGCCGTCATTTCCCGCGAAATGGCCCGCCGCGAAGAAGCCTGGGACCGTCTGGAAAAAGCCTATGCCGACGACCAGCGCGTCGAAGGCGCGATCTTTGGCCGTGTCAAAGGCGGCTTCACCGTCGATCTGGGCGGGGCCGTGGCCTTCTTGCCCGGCTCTCAGGTTGACGTGCGCCCCGTGCGCGACGCCGGCCCGCTGATGGGCCTCAAGCAGCCCTTCCAGATCCTCAAGATGGACCGTCGCCGTGGCAACATCGTTGTCTCGCGCCGCGCGATCCTCGAAGAAAGCCGCGCCGAACAGCGCGCCGAGGTCATCGCCAAGCTGGCCGAAGGGGACACCGTGGAAGGCGTCGTCAAGAACATCACCGAATACGGGGCCTTCGTGGACCTTGGCGGTGTCGACGGGTTGCTGCACGTCACCGACATGGCATGGCGCCGTGTGAACCACCCCTCGGAAATCCTGTCGATTGGCGAAACCGTCAACGTGCAGGTCATCAAGATCAACAAGGAAACCCACCGTATCAGCCTGGGCATGAAGCAGCTTCAGGAAGATCCGTGGGATCTGGTCGCCGCCAAGTACCCGCTGAGCTCGGTGCACACCGGCCGCGTGACCAACATCACCGACTACGGTGCCTTTGTTGAGCTGGAGCCGGGTGTTGAAGGTCTGGTTCACGTCTCGGAAATGTCCTGGACCAAGAAGAACGTGCACCCCGGCAAGATCGTCTCGACCTCCCAGGAAGTCGAAGTCATGGTGCTGGAGATCGACCCCAGCAAACGCCGTGTTTCGCTTGGCCTCAAGCAGACGCAGCGCAACCCCTGGGAAGTTTTCGCCGAAACCCACCCCGTGGGCACCGAAGTCGAAGGCGAGGTCAAGAACATCACCGAATTCGGTCTGTTCATCGGCTTGCCCGGCGAGATCGACGGCATGGTTCACCTCTCGGACCTGTCGTGGGACGAGCGTGGCGAAGACGCGATCCAGAACTACAAGAAGGGCGACATGGTCAAGGCCGTCGTCTCGGAAGTGGACGTCGAGAAAGAGCGCATCTCGCTCTCGATCAAGGCGCTGGACGGCGACCCCTTTGCCGATGCCGTGGGCGGCGTGAAGCGTGGCTCGATCATCACCGTCGAAGTGACCGCGATCGAAGATGGCGGCATCGAGGTGGAATACGAAGGCATGAAGAGCTTCATCCGTCGCTCCGACCTGTCGCGTGACCGTGCCGAACAACGCCCCGAGCGTTTCTCGGTCGGTGACAAGATCGACGTGCGCGTCACCAACATCGACAGCAAATCGCGCCGTCTTGGTCTTTCGATCAAGGCCCGCGAGATCGCCGAAGAGAAAGAAGCAGTCGAACAGTTCGGCAGCTCGGACTCGGGTGCATCGCTGGGCGATATTCTCGGCGCCGCGCTCAAGGGCGGCGACGACTGAGACCCGCCGATCAGGTGAATTTGAGAACGCCCCGGGCCAGCCCCGGGGCGTTTTCTTTGTACCTGCGAAGAGTCCGAATCGTGGGGCCGGGGGGCGCGGACGTAAGGCCGGGGAGGTCTGTCTTTGGCCAATTGCCGGCTTGGCAAGGGGGGGAATTATAGCCAAGTGGCCATTTTCTAGGGATTTTCTGCCCGATCCGGCCTGCCTTTCTGTTTCGGTTTTTCAACTTTCTATCTATAGTCGACCCGTTAATGGACGGGCGCGACTAACAAGATCCGTGGGAGGATACCGATGATCAGATCGGAATTGATTCAAAAGATTGCTGATGAAAACCCGCATTTGTTCCAGCGGGATGTCGAGCGGATCGTGAACACGATCTTCAACGAAATCACCGACGCCATGGCCGATGGCAACCGTGTCGAACTGCGCGGTTTCGGGGCCTTCTCGGTCAAGAAACGGGATGCGCGCACCGGTCGCAACCCGCGCACCGGGGAATCGGTTAAGGTCGAGGAAAAACACGTGCCGTTCTTCAAGACCGGCAAACTGTTGCGAGATCGACTGAACGGGAATTCCTGATGCGTTACGTTCGCTATGCCTCGATTGCCATCTTCGCGGTGGCGCTGATCCTGATCGCCCTAGCCAACCGCGCGATGGTGCCGGTCAAGGTCCTGCCCGATGAACTCTCGGGGATGGCGGCGCTCAACCCCAGTTACGAGGTGCCGCTTTTCGTGGTGATCTTCGGCGGCATCTTCGCGGGGTTCATCATCGGGCTGATCTGGGAATGGATCCGCGAACACGGCGAACGCGCCGAGGCCGCGCGCAAGGCCCGTGAACTCAGTGCCCTGCGCGCCGAGGTCCGCCGCCTCAAGGGCGAGAAAAGCCAAGGCAAGGACGAGGTGCTGGCACTTCTGGACGAAGCCAGCTAAACCCCGGGCATGGCCCATGATACCCGAGTCAAAATCTGTGGTCTGACAGAGACCGCCGACATCCCCGCCGCCATCGTGGCGGGGGCCTCTTACGTAGGCTTCGTGTTTTTCCCAAAATCCCCCCGTCATCTTGATCTTGAGGCGGCACAGTTCATGGCCACCTCGGTGCCCGAGGGGATCGTCAAGGTGGCGCTGACCGTGGATGCCGACAACGCCATGCTGGATGAACTGACCCAGCATGTGCCGCTGGACATGCTGCAACTTCACGGCAAGGAATCCCCGGCCCGTGTCTCGGAGGTGAAATCGCGCTATGGCCTGCCGGTGATGAAGGCCATCGGAATCGAGAGCGAAACCGACCTGACGCAAATCGACTTCTACGCCAAGGTGGCCGATCAACTGCTGATCGACGCCAAGCCCCCGAAAGACGCAGAGCGACCCGGTGGCAACGCCGTGGCCTTCGACTGGTCCCTGATCGCCGGGCGGCGTTGGCCCCTGCCCTGGATGCTGGCCGGGGGGCTGACGCCTGAGAACGTCGGCGAGGCGGTGCGCGCCACCGGCGCACGGCAGGTCGATGTCTCCTCGGGGGTGGAAAGCGCGCCGGGGGTGAAGGACGCGCAGAAGATGGTGGATTTCGTAACCGCCGCCCGCGCATGATCCGGTTTCGGGAGGCCACCCGCGATGATGTCGCGGCGGTGGTGGGCCTCTTGGCCGACGATATGCTGGGGCAGGGGCGCGAGGCGTCGGATCTGGCCCCCTACATGGCCGCCTTCGACGCGATGCAGGCCGAGGGCAACAACCGTGTGATCGTGGGCGAGGAGGAGGGCGGCAGGATCGTCGCCACCTATCAACTGACCTTCATTTCCGGCCTGTCCCTTCTGGCCGCGCGGCGCGCGCAGGTCGAAAGTGTGCGCATCGCCAGTGACATACGCGGTCAGGGTCTGGGCCATCGGATGTTCGCGGATGTCGAGGCCCGCGCCCGCGCCGCCGGCTGCCGGTTGATTCAACTGACGATGAATGCAACCCGCACCGACAGCCGTAGATTCTACGAGGGCTTGGGGTTCGAGGCCTCGCATATCGGGTTCAAGCGGTATCTGGACTGAGCGGGCCCGACCCAAAGGAGCGGCTTGCGCCGCGCAGGTTTAGCGCGCTGGGGCGCGCCGCAAGGGGGCTTTGCCCCCGGCTGAAAATGGGATTTTCAGCCTCCCCCAGGGTATTTTGGCCAAGAAAAAAGGGGGATTGTCATCTGCCGGGCCGGGACCGATAGTTTTGCAGAAAACACCGAGGAGGTGCAGAATGACGACGCACAGGGATGTTTTGGACCGGGTTTACGGGGCCGAGACGCCGGAGCAATCGCAGGCCGCCTATGACCAGTGGTCGGCCAGCTATGACGCCGACAACCTCGCCAAGGGTTTTCGCCTGCCGGGGTTGGGGGCGGCCATGCTGGCGCGGCATCTGGGTGTGACAGGTGATCCGGTTCTCGACGCGGGGTGTGGTACCGGGCTTGTTGGCGAGTCTTTGGCCGTGCTGGGGTATGGCCCGATCACCGGCTGTGACCTGTCGGCCGAGATGATCGCGGCGGCGCGGCAGACCGGCGCCTATGCCGGGTTCGAACAGGCCAACATGGCCGAGGCCCTGCCGTTCGCGGAGGATACATTTTCGGGCTTCACCTGTATCGGCTCTTTCGGGCCGGGCCATGCGCCGCCCGAAAGCCTGTATGAGCTGGCCCGCGTCACCCGGCCCGGCGGGGTGGCGGTGTTCAACCTGTTGACCGCCTCGTGGGAGGAACAGGGCTTCCCGCAGGTGATCGAGGCGCTGACCGCGCAAGGCGCATGGGAAGAGGTCGAGATCAGCCGCCCCTTCCGGCCCTATCTGCTGGCCGAACCCGACCTGTGGTCGCGCTTGCACGTGATGCGGATGCTTTAGGTTTTCACTGGAAAATCCTGTGCGCGTCCCATATTGATCGGCAGGATCAAACGGCCCAGACGGGAAGGCAGACAGCGATGAACGATCTTTTCAATTCCTTCATGACCGGACCCGACGAAAAGGGCCGGTTCGGTGACTTCGGCGGGCGGTTCGTGTCCGAAACGCTCATGCCGCTGATCCTCGAATTGGAAGAGCAATACGAGAACGCCAAGACCGACGAAAGTTTCTGGGACGAGATGCACGATCTCTGGACCCATTACGTCGGCCGCCCCAGCCCGCTGTATTTCGCCGAGCGCATGACCGAGGCGCTGGGCGGTGCGAAAATCTATCTCAAGCGTGATGAGTTGAACCACACCGGCGCGCACAAGATCAACAACGTGCTGGGCCAGATCATCCTTGCCCGCCGCATGGGCAAGACCCGGATCATCGCCGAAACCGGCGCCGGGCAGCACGGGGTGGCCACCGCCACCGTCTGTGCCAAGTTCGGGCTGAAATGCGTGGTCTACATGGGCGCGCATGACGTGCAGCGCCAAGCCCCCAACGTCTTCCGTATGCGCCTTCTGGGGGCCGAGGTGGTGCCGGTGACCTCCGGCCGTGGCACCCTCAAGGACGCGATGAACGATGCGCTGCGCGACTGGGTGACCAATGTGCGCGATACCTTCTATTGCATCGGCACCGTGGCGGGCCCGCACCCGTACCCCGCCATGGTCCGCGACTTCCAGTCGATCATCGGCAAGGAAGCCAAGGAACAGATGCAGGCCGCCGAAGGGCGTCTGCCCGATACCGTGATCGCCGCCATCGGCGGGGGCTCGAACGCCATGGGCCTGTTCTTTCCGTTCCTCGACGACAAGTCGGTGAACATCATCGGCGTCGAGGCCGGGGGCAGGGGCGTCAACGAGAAGATGGAGCATTGCGCCTCGCTTACCGGCGGGCGCCCGGGTGTTTTGCATGGCAACCGCACCTACCTTCTGCAAGACGATGATGGCCAGATCCTCGAAGGCTATTCCATCTCGGCGGGCCTCGATTATCCCGGCATCGGCCCCGAGCATAGCTGGCTGCATGAAATCGGCCGGGCGCAATATGTCTCGATCACCGACAAGGAGGCGCTGGAGGCGTTCCAGTTCTGCTGCGCACAAGAGGGGATCATCCCCGCGCTGGAACCCAGCCACGCCATGGCGCATGTGATGAAGATCGCACCCGAACTGCCCCGCGATCACATCATCTGCATGAACATGTGTGGCCGCGGCGACAAGGACATCTTCACCGTCGCCAAGCACCTTGGTTTCGACATGGGCGACACCGAGGGGCGTGACGCGGATTGATCGGCCGTCCGGCGAGGCGTGAGGCCGACATCTTTGTTAAAGATGTCGGCGCCTCATTCCGCTGCGTTCTCCCGCAAAACCTCAAGCGACACGATCTCCAGCGCGCGCCGATGCGTCGCCGCCAGCCGCACCTTCGGCGCGCAGCCCTCGTCATGCGCCTGTAAGAAGCGCGCGGCACACAGGCACCATTGATCGCCGGGCTTCAACCCGTCGAACCCGAACTCCGGGCGCGGGGTGGACAGGTCATTGCCCACGTATTTCGAATAGGCCAGAAATTCGGCGGTCATCAGGGCGCACACCGTATGGCTGCCCTGATCCTCGTCGCAGGTGTTGCAATGGCCATCGCGGAAAAACCCGGTCAATGGCCTGTCCGAACATTTCTCCAAGCGCCCGCCCAGAACATTCACCGCCTCATCTTTGCGGATCATCGCGCAGCCTCCATTATCATGTGAATCGGATCATGCCTCGTGCAGCACGGTTTCGAACCCTTCGAACTGCGGCGGGCCGATCATCGCGTCTTGGGTTTTCGATGCGCCCGCATCCTTGTGGGCGGTGCGAAACTGCGCCGATTTGGTCCAGGCCTCGAAATCGGCCCGGCTTTCCCAAACCGCATGGCTGATATAAAGACGTGCCCCATCGCCTTCCGGCCCTTTCAACAGGCGGAACTCCCGAAAGCCGGGGGTTTGCTTCAATCGGCTCTCCCGCTCGGCCCAGATCCGTTCAAAAGCCTCTTCATGGCCTTTGCGAATCTGAAACCGGTTCATCGCGACAAACTGCATCATCCCTCCCTTCCGTCAAAGTGCTTCGGCGATCCGGCGCATCATCGCGACATTGGCCTCGTGGACCCCGTCCTCGCGAAACTGCCGGTCGGCGGCGGTCACCACGATGACCACATCGCGCGCCTGATCAATGTAGATGTATTGCCCGTAAATGCCACGCGCCATGAAAACGCCCTCGGGGGCACCAACGGGAATCCACCACTGATAACCATAGCCGATCCTGCCGGGCAGGGTCGGGGCACTGGCCCGGGTCGAGGCCGCCACCCAGTCGGCTGGCACCACCTGTTGCCCCGCGATCCGGCCCATCTGCTCGTACATCAGGCCGAACCGCGCATAATCGCGCGTCCGCATGTTGAGACCCCCCAAAACAAAGGCCACCCCCTCACCATCGCTCAGGTAATAGGGCGCAGCCTCCAGCCCCAGAGGGGCAAGCACCTTCTCACTCATCAAACCGGGAATATCCCGGCCCGTCGCCCCGCGAATGACCATGCCAAGCGTATGGGTATCAATCGACACATATTTCCACACCTCCCCCGGTGCAGCCGCCCGCGCGGTCAGCCCGGCGGCAAAACCATCCATCGTGCCGCCAAGCGCCAGAACCCGGCCCATGCGGTTGATGTCGGATTCGTAGTCGAGGTAATCCTCGTCGAACTCCAGCCCGCTGGTCATCTGCAACACCTGCCGGATGCTCACCCCGTCATAGGCGCTGCCTTCAAGCTGCGGGGCATATGCGGTCACCGGATCGTCAAGCGAGGCGATCGCGCCCTTGGCCTCGACGATCCCGAAAAGCGCCGAAAGAAAGCTTTTCGCCATCGACCAACTGATCCGCCGATCTTCCGGCCCGGTGCCAAGGTGATAGCTTTCATGCACGATCCGGCCTGCATCCAACACCACAAGCGAGGTCACGCTGCGGTCCTCGATCCATCCCTCCGCGCCTTCGGGCAACACCATCTCGGGGCCTTGGGGCAGGGGGGTGACGGGGCCATCGCCACGCGACAAGGGCACGGTCAGGAAGGCCCGCTCCATGCTTGAGAAATTCTCGACGATCTTGCCCTCGTCGAACAGGGTGTTGACCGCCCAAAGCCGCATCACCTCTTCGCGCTTCCAAAGGCCCACCACCACGGCGGCCAAAAGCGCCACAATCACGATCCGACCCAGCCACCTGAAAACTCCGCGCATATCCGCCCCCTTGCCTTTGGGATCAGAAAAGCAGCAACAGGCCGGGGCGTCCAGTGTGACGCCGGGATACGAATGGGAATTGACCTGAGCACCACGACCGCTACCGAAATCTTGAAAAGATTTCGGACCGTTTTCTTTTCAAGAAAACGCCATCGCGCCGATTTTACCGGAACTTGTCCACCAGTTTCTGCAACGGTGTCCGCTCGTCCTCCGGCGCAGGCTCCTCCGCCGTCGCGGGCTTTTGGGTCTCCGCCTTAGGGGCGGACTTTTCCGGCTTGGCGGGCGCCATCCGCCGCGCCACCGCGTTCTGGAACTTGTCGGCATGGCCCGCCGCCAGATCCGCCGCGCCATCGGAAATCCCGCGCAACAGATCGTCCAGCCAATCGGCATCGGCCTTGGCGAAATCCTGTAGCACGTAATGCGCCACCATCTCCTTGCGGCCCGGATGCCCGATGCCCAAGCGCACCCGTGCATACTCGGCCCCGATATGCGCATGGATCGAGCGCAGCCCGTTGTGCCCGGCATGGCCACCGCCGCGCTTCACCCGGCACTTGCCCGGCACAAGGTCCAACTCGTCGTGAAAGACCGTCACATCACCCGGCTCCAACTTGTAGAACCGCATCGCCTCGCCCACCGACTGGCCGCTGAGGTTCATGAAGGTCGTGGGCTTGAGCAGCAGCACCTTTTCGCTGCCCAAGCGCCCCTCGGTCACCTCGCCCTGGAACTTGGCCCGCCACGGGGCAAAACCATGATCCTCGGCGATCCGCTCCACGGCCATGAAACCGATGTTGTGCCGGTTGCGGGCGTATTTCGGCCCCGGATTGCCCAATCCCACGAAAAGCTGCATCGCGCGTACCTCGTCTGTCTCAAACCTGTCCTACGCGGCCCTTGGTCCCAAATCAACGCGGGGCAAAGAAAAACGCGGAAAGCCGGGGGCCTTCCGCGTTTCCATGTGTCCTTGGACCGAAAGCAGGGGCTTATTCTTCGCCGCCCTCTTCTTCGTCTCCGACGGTCGGCACTTCGTCCGCATCGGCCTCTTCTTCCTCGTCTTCGGCATCCGACTTGAGCGCCGAAGGCGCCGAAACATTGGCGATCACGAAGTCACGGTCGATGGTCGGCTTGGCGCCGGCAGGCAGGTCGATGCTCGAAATGGTGATGGTGTCGCCGATGTTCTCGACGCCCGACAGGTCCACGACCAGTTTCTCGGGGATGTCACCCGCGGTCACGATCAGTTCCACCTCGTTCCGCACGACGGTCAGAACGCCACCCTTGGTCAGGGCGGGGCAGTCATCTTCGCCCACGAATTCCACGGGGATGAAGAGGTTGATCTTGGTGGTCCGGCGCAGGCGCATCAGGTCAAGGTGCGTCGGCAGGTCTTGCACGATGTCGCGTTGCACATCACGGCAGATCACCCGCACGTCGTCGTGACCGTCAACCTTGAGGTTGAAGAGGGTCGACTTGAAGCGGCCGTCCTTCAGCTTCTTGATCAGGACGTTGTAGGGGATTTGGATCGGCAGCGGATCGACATCGCCACCAAATACGATACCCGGAACCATGTGTGCACGACGTGCTGCACGAGCGGCGCCCTTGCCCGTCCCCGTGCGTTCCTGGGCGTGAAGATCAGGAATTTCTCCAGCCATGTTAATTCTCCATAAGTTAGGGCGGGGTTCCTCCAAGGCTGTAACCCCGCGTGAAGCCGCGCGTATAGACCGGATTAGCCTGCTTGGAAAGGGGGATTCTGGGCCGCAGACCCAATAAAAAAGCCCGGGCGTTGCCGCCCGGGCCAGGTGCTCAAAGGGTAACCCGGTAGAGGTTATTACCCTTTCGAGAATTCGGGATAGGCTTCCATGCCCAGTTCGGCCATGTCCAAGCCGCTGATCTCTTCTTCTTCACCCACGCGGATGCCCATGACAGCCTTGAGGATGAACCAGACGATCAGGCTGGCAACGAAGGTGAACACACCGTAGGCGATGATCCCCATCAGCTGCGTCGTGAGGCTGGCGTCGCTGTTGTAGAAGACAACGGCGATGGTGCCCCAGATACCGGCAAACAGGTGCACCGGAACCGCGCCGACCACGTCGTCGATCTTGAACTTGTCCAGCAGCGGTACGGTCAGCACCACGATCACGCCACCCACGGCCCCGATCCAAAGAGCGCCAAAGAGGGTGGGTGCCAGCGGCTCGGCGGTGATCGACACAAGACCGGCCAATGCGCCGTTCAGAACCATGGTCAGGTCCGGCTTCTTGTACAGCGCCTGCGTCAGGATCAGTGCGGTCACCGCACCGGCGGCGGCGGCCATATTGGTGTTGGCGAAGATGCGGCTCACGTCCGAGACGTCACCCACGGTTCCCATGGCCAGCTGCGAACCGCCATTGAAGCCGAACCACCCCAGCCACAGGATGAACGTCCCCAGCGTTGCAAGCGCGAGGTTCGACCCCGGGATCGGGTGGACCTTGCCGTCCTTGCCGTACTTGCCCAGACGCGGGCCCAGCACGATGGCCCCGGCCAGAGCGGCCCAGCCACCGACCGAGTGCACGACGGTCGACCCGGCAAAGTCCGAGAAGCCCGCTTCGGACAGCCAGCCACCGCCCCACTGCCACGAGCCCGAGATCGGGTACATGATCCCGGTCAGCACGACCACGAAGATCAGGAACGGCCACAGCTTGATCCGCTCGGCCAGCGCCCCCGACACGATCGAGGCGGTCGCGGCGACGAACACCAGCTGGAAGAAGAAGTCCGACCCGACCGAGGCGTAATCCAGCGCCGCATCGGCAGCAGCCACACCCACCGGGTCCAGAACCGTTTGGCCCCCGATGGCGAAGAAGCCGTTGAAATCACCGGGGTACATGGTGTTGAAGCCCACCAGCCAATACATGATGGCGGCGATCGAGTAGAGCGCGATGTTCTTGGTCATCTGCATGGTGACGTTCTTGGACCGCACAAGGCCGCCCTCCAGCATGGCAAACCCGGCCGCCATGAAGAACACAAGGAAACCTGCCATGCAGAACAGCAGGGTCGTCATGATATAGGGGCCGATCTCGTCAAAGCCGGGCGCGGCGGCCTCGGCCTCCTGCGCAAGGCCAAGCTGCGGCAGCGCGATCAGCGCCCCGGCGGCCAAAGCGGTTTTCGTAAAGCGTTTCATGTCCATTGTCCTTTCCCCCTGACGGCTCAAAGCGCGTCTTCGTTGGTTTCGCCGGTGCGCACGCGCATGGCCTGTTGGATGTCGAGAACGAAAATCTTGCCGTCCCCGATCTTGCCGGTGCGGGCCGTGTTGGTGATCGTCTCGACCACCTGGTCGGCCATCGCCGCCGACACGGCGATTTCCAGCTTGATCTTGGGCACGAAGTTCACGGCGTATTCCGCGCCACGATAGATTTCCGTGTGTCCCGATTGAGAGCCGAAGCCCTTGATTTCCGTCACCATCATGCCGCGCACGCCGATTTCGGTCAGCGCCTCGCGGACCTCCTCCAGCTTGAACGGTTTGATTGTCGCTATGATGAGTTTCACTGGTGTCCCTTTCGGTTGCGTCACCTGACGTTTGCAGGTGCAGCAAACCCAAGACCGCCCCGGATTCGGAAGGTGAAACCCGGCATTTGACCCCATTTGCCCATGTCAAATGCACAATAAATGCGCAAAAAATTGCAAAAGCGCAAAAAATATGCACAACAAAAAGGAAAACCGCCGCATCACCGGGGGTCTACATTTCCAAAACGCGGTAGTAGACTGCGCAAAACACATTGGTCCCGGGCAGGACGAGCATGAGCAATTCAGGCCGCAAGACACCGCGCCTTGTCGCGGATAAGCGCACACCGAAATCCAAGAAAAAGAAACCCGCGCCCAAGCGCCGCAAAACCCCTGCGCGCCGCAGCCGCAAACGCACCCCCTCGCGTAATCCCATCGTGCGGCTGTTTCGCGGGCTCTTTGGCTGGATCTTCCGCATCATCTGGGGAATCGGCTGGCGTGTGACCGCCGTCGTGGCTCTGATTGTCGGGGTGGCCGTGGCCTACACCTACACCACCTTGCCACCGGTGAACGAACTGCTCGATGGCCGCGCGCGCGGCTCGGTCACCCTGCTGGACCGCGAGGGCGAGGTCTTCGCATGGCGCGGCGATACCTTCGGCGGGGTCGTCACCTCCGACACCGTCAGCGAGCATTTGAAAAACGCCGTCATCGCCACCGAGGACAAACGCTTTTACATGCACCCCGGCGTCGATCCCATCGGCATCGCCAGCGCCATCCGCATCAACCTTAGCGAAGGGCGCGGGCCGCTCTCGGGCCATGGCGGCTCCACCCTTACACAGCAGACCGCGAAACTGCTGTGCCTCGGCGTCGAATACGACAAGTCCGAATGGGAGTCCGAGGCCGATTACGTGGCGGACTGCCGCCGTGGGTCCTTGGCCCGCAAGGCCAAGGAAGCGGTCTTTGCCATGGCGATGGAGGCCAAGTACACCAAGGATCAGATCCTTTCGATCTACCTTAATCGCGCCTACATGGGCGGCGGCGCCTATGGGGCCGAGGCCGCCGCGCAACGCTATTTCGGCAAATCGGCGGGCCAGTTGGAACCACAGGAAGCCGCCATTCTCGCCGGGCTGCTGACTGCGCCCACGCGCCTTGCCCCCACCTCCAACCTCAAGCGTTCGCAGGATCGCGCCGCCACCGTGCTGCGCCTGATGAATGAACAGGGCTTCCTCTCCGACACGCAGACCGCCGCGGCACAGGCCAGCCCCGCCACCCTCTCCGAAGCCGCGCAGGCACAGACCGGCGGCTATTTCGCCGATTGGGTCATGGATGCGGGCCCCGAATTCTTTACCCGCGACACAACCGAGGACGTGATCATCAAGACCACCCTCGACCAACGTATGCAGGCCGCCGCCGAAGACGCGCTGAAGTATATCTTCGAGGAAAAGGTGCGCGAAGGCTCCAAGGCGCAGGCCGCGATCGTGGTGATGTCCGCCGATGGCGCGGTGCGCGCCATGGTCGGCGGGCGCAAAAGCAAGGTCACCGGCGCCTTCAACCGCGCGACCATGGCGCGCCGCCAGACCGGCTCGGCCTTCAAGCCCTTTGTCTACGCCACGGCGCTCGAACTGGGCTACACCTATGATTCAACCGTGGTCGACGAGCCCTATTGCCTCGACATCCCCGGCTCGGGCCGCTGGTGCCCGGAAAACTACACCCGCAAGCATTACGGACGGGTGACACTGGAGCGGGCGTTGCGCGACTCGCTCAATGTCCCTGCCGTGAAGGTCTCGGAAAGCGTGGGCCGCGATCTGGTGCGCAAGGTGGCCAGCGACTTCGGCATCGAAAGCGATCTGGCCGATGGCCCGGCGCTGGCGCTTGGGGCCTCCGAAAGCACGCTTCTGGAAATGACCGGCGCCTATGCCGGTATCCTCAACGGCGGCTCCTCGGTGACGCCCTATGGCCTTGTCGAACTCAAACTCCTTGGTGATGACGCCCCCCTCATGGGCGCCGGCGGCGGCATCGGCGAGCGGGTGATCCGCGAAGAGGCCGCACGCGAGTTGATCTACATGATGCACAAGGTCGTCCACGGCGGCACCGGCGGCCGCGCGCAACTGCCCGACCGTGAGGCCGCGGGCAAGACCGGCACCACCCAGGCCGCCCGCGATGCCTGGTTCCTCGGGTTCACCGCCGACTACGTGGCGGGGGTCTGGATGGGGTACGACGACAACACGCCCCTGACCGGCGTCACCGGCGGCGGCCTGCCCGCCGAGATCTGGCACGAGACCATGGTCCGGGTACACGAGGGCATTCCGCCGAAACCCCTGCCGATGATCCACCCGAAACCCAAACCGCAGGTGCAACAGGAACCGCTGCGCCGCCAACAGCGCCGCAACGGGGGCAACCGCGGCAACCCGATCGAAAACATCCTGCGCGGCATCCTCGGGATGGATTGATGGCCAGTTTCGTACGACTCGTACGAAACATAAAAAGACCCCCCGAAGTTTCGTACGAAACAGGGGGGCCTTGCGTACGACTCGTACGAGAATCAGTCGCCAGAATACAGAACATCCATCTTGCGGGCCAGTTTCACGTCCAGCGAACTCAGGCCCCCCACGTCATGTGTGCTCAGCGTGACGTCCAATGTCTTGTAAACATTGAACCATTCGGGGTGGTGGTTCCATTTCTCGGCCCAGATCGCCACCCGCGTCATATAGCCGAAGGCATCCACGAAGTTCTTGAACTCAAACGTTTTCTTGATGGCGTCGCGGCCCTCGACCATCTCCCAGCCATGCTCCAGAAGCGGCTCCAGCGTGGTTTTCCGGGCGGTGTCGCTCAGTTTCTCGGTCATTGGTGGTCCTCCATCTCCGTTCTCTTGAACGGGCCGAACTTGGTAAGGATTTCAATATCTTCTTCAACCGCGGCCCGCTCGGCCTCAAGGTATTGTCCCACCGCATCGGCAAAGCCCGCATCGCGCATCCAGTGCAGCGAATGGGTGGTCACCGGCAAATACCCCCGGGCCAGTTTGTGTTCCCCCTGCGCCCCGGCCTCCACCGTGGCAAGGCCTTGCGCAATCGAAAAATCCATTGCCTGATAATAACATAGCTCGAAATGCAGGCAGGGGTGATGCTCGGTACAGCCCCAGTATCGCCCATAAATGGCATCGCGTCCAATCAGGTTCATCGCCCCGGCAATGGCCTGCCCATCCCGCTCGGCCAGCACCAACAGGATGTCATCGCGCAAGGATTCATGAGCGATTTCAAAGAATTGTCGGGTCAGATAGGGCATCCCCCATTTCCGCGCGCCGGTGTCCTGATAGAATTCCCAGATCGCATCCCAGTGGTGCGGTTCGATCTGATCGCCGCTCAACTGCTTGATGTCCCCGCCAAATTCCTGCGCCTGCCTGCGTTCCTTGCGGATCGTCTTGCGCTTGCGCGAACTCAGCTTTGCCAGAAAATCATCGAAACTCTCATACCCG
This sequence comes from Roseovarius bejariae, assembly GCF_009669325.1. Lineage (NCBI taxonomy): Bacteria > Pseudomonadati > Pseudomonadota > Alphaproteobacteria > Rhodobacterales > Roseobacteraceae > Roseovarius > Roseovarius bejariae. The sequence goes on along the minus strand of NZ_SZWE01000001.1, from coordinate 1,071,068 downwards.
CAGTTTTTCCAATGATACTGTTGACTGGCCCGCGCCATCATCCCCATCCGTGCGCCCGCCTCGGCCTCCTCGCCGGTGCAAAAGGTCACGTGGACCGAGGAAAGCCCATTGTTTTCCGCCACTTGTACCGCACCTTGGATCAACCCGGCGCGGCCTGCCGCCTCATGCCCCGGCGTCACCAGAAGCCGCCGGCCCGTCACCGGCGTAAAGGGCACGGCGATCTGCAACTTCGGATAATACCGCCCACCCGCGCGTTCATAGGCATGCGCCCAGTTGTGATCGAAGATATATTCCCCCTGGCTGTGGGACTTGAGGTAAAGCGGCGCACAGGCAATCACCTGCCCGCCCATCTCGACCACCATGTAATGCGGGGTCCAGCCCGTGCCGGGGCCGACGGACCCGCTGTCTTCCAGCGCCTTCAGGAACCGATAGGTGGTAAACGGATCATGCGCCCGGCCCCGATCCGCAGCCTCGGGACAGGCGCAGGCATCCCAATCCGCCGCGCCGATCCGCGACAGGCTGTCATGCAGGGTTATGGAAAGCTCTTGTTCGGCCATGCTGCTAACTTGTGGCCTCGGGCCACGGAATCAACCCGGAAATTCAGGTAGATAGCCCTCGAAGGTGATATTGCAGACCACCTCGCGCGCCATGCGTTCCTGCGCCTCTGATCGCACCGTCCAGCACAGGATATCCGCGCCCTGACCCTTCAATTCGGCCACCCGCACATTGTCCAAATCGTTAACATCATGGCTGATGAAAGAGGCACCCACGCGATCGAAATCCGGGATCGTCCGCAACCGTTCGCGCACCTGCGGCTTGAGCAGGCCCCAGTCCTCGGGTGTGAAACCCGCGGTGGTCAGGCCCCGTGGAACCTCCGGGATCAATTCGGCCAGCCGCGCCACCATCTCGGGGTTGAAGGACATCACCGCCACCGGCCCACCGTAACCCTGTACCCCTTGTGCGACGGCCTGTTCCAGTCGTCCGTCGGTCACGCCCATCTGGCCGTTCTGGTCTTTCAACTCGATCAGGAGGGGGACCTTGCCGCCGACAAGCTCCAGCACTTCGTTCAGCGTCGGAATGCCCTCGTCGCCGCCCAGCAGAACGACCTGCCCAAGATCATGCGCCGCGCGTTGCTGAATCGGGCCGCGCTCCCCGGTCAGCCGCTTGAGGTCATAGTCGTGAAAGACCATCGCGCAGCCCTCCTTCGAGGGCTGCACGTCAATCTCGATCCCGTAACCAGCAGATATTGCAGCCAGAATCGCCGCGCGCGAGTTTTCGGGCCGCCCCGCGGCCTTGTCGTGCAAGGCCCGGTGCGCCAGCGGCAGGCGGCAAAAGGCGTCGGGCAGGGGGCGGGTCATCCGATCTGGAAAATCCCTTCGATCTCGACCGCCACGCCGAACGGCAACGCCGCCGCCGACACGGCCGAGCGCGAATGCTTGCCCGTCTCGCCCAAGGCCTCGCCGATGAAGTCCGAGGCCCCGTTCACCACATGCGGCTGCTCACCATAATCGGCGGTGGAATTGACGAAGCCGGTCAGCTTCACAACGCGCTTCAAACGGTCCAGATCGCCACCACAGGCCGCCTTGACCTGTGCCAGCAGGGCAATCGCGCAAACCTTGGCCGCCTCGGCCCCCTGCGCGGTGTCCATGTCATCGCCCAGTTTCCCGGTGATCAGCGTATCGCCATCCTTGGAAATCTGCCCGGAGACATAAAGCATGTCGCCCACCTGCACGTAGGGTACGTAATTCGCCGCCGGGGCCGGGGCATCTGGCAGGGTCACGCCCATTTCGGCCAGCTTCGATTCAAAGGTTCCCATGATCTGTCCTCCCACATGGATTGTCTGGCCGGACGCTAGCGCCGCAATTTGGGAAACGAAACCCGAAACGCGGCCAAGCCCGGCGCTTTTGCGGCTAATCGCGAAACGCCGGGGGCGGACCTGCGGCCTGTCACCGATCTGCCACAGAATGACGGTTGTCTAGGGCCTGCTTCTGGGCAAAGGTCTGTGATAGTTTATGTAAAGCACCTGTATTCAAATAATCTTGGTAATCTCTTGTCTGTTATGCTGCCAAATTCCCTTGCAACCGGCCTCCGGACCCTTGCCATATTGGCCATGGGCTCTTTCCTCGCGGCCTGTGCCAACCCCGGGCCCTCGCATCCTGTGGATGAACCCTTCGACCCCTACGAGTCGCAGAATCGCAAGGTGCATGAGTTCAACCGAAGCCTCGACCGCGCGATCCTCCGCCCCGCCGGGCGCGGCTACAGCAATTTCTTGCCGGACGACATCGAAACGCTGATCGGGCGTTTCGCCTTCAACCTGTCGATCCCCGGGGCCATTGTGAACAACATCCTGCAAGGCAACGGGAAAGGCGCCAGCGAAGACCTCTACAGGTTCGCGATCAATACCACCGTCGGGCTGGGTGGCTTCTTCGACCCGGCCAGCGAAATGGGCATGCCCCAGGCGACCGATGCCGATTTCGGCCAAACCCTGCATGTCTGGGGGGCGCGCGAAGGCGCCTATGTGGAATTGCCCCTTCTCGGCCCGTCGACCGAGCGCGATACATGGGGCAAGGTGGTGGATGTGTTCACCAACCCGCTCACCTACGCCATAGACGAGCCGGAAAACTATTATGGCACAGCCGCATCGGTGTCTTCACGTCTGAGTGACCGAGGCCGGTATTCCGATACGATCGACTCGATTCTCTACGAAAGTGCTGACAGTTACGCACAGGCCCGTTCACTTTATCTTCAGAACCGCCGATTCGAACTGGGCGGAACCGAAGGTGGCAGTTACGCCGACCCTTATGACGACCCCTATAGTGACCCGTATGAGGACCCCTATGATGAATGATGTTTCACGCCGTCACCTGATCGCCGCAGGCGCGGCCGCGGTCGCAATGGGGGCCATGCCCGCCCCGTCGCTCGCGCTGACTGATTCCGCGGCCAAGCAATTGGTCGACCGCGTGGTCAGCGAGATCAACAAGGTGATCGCCTCGGGCCGGTCCCTGTCCTCGATGATCCGCGATTTCGAACGCATCTTCACTCGCTATGCCGATGTGAACATCATCGCCCGTTCCACGCTGGGCGCGGATTCGCGCCGTGCCTCCTCGTCGCAATTGCGCGCCTTCACCGATGCCTTCCGTGGCTATATCGCCCGCAAGTACGGCAAGCGCTTCAACGAATTCGTCGGCGGCAAGATCGAGGTGAACGGCGTACGCCGCGTGAAATCCTGGCACGAGGTACGCTCCACCGTCTACCTTCGCGGCGAGTCGCCCTTCGAGGTGCTGTTTCTGGTGTCCGACCGCTCGGGCAAGGACCTGTTCTTCGACATGGTGATCGAAGGCGTCAGCCTGCGCCTGACCGAACGCACCGAGATCGGCGCGATGCTCGACCGGCGCCAGGGCAACATCGACGCGATGATCCAAGACCTGCGCAAGGCGGGCTGAACCGCGCCTTCAGACAATAAAAAAGCCCCGGTCGCGCCATACGACCGGGGCTTTCTTGTCTCACGCTGCCTTACACGGCCTCCAGTAGCGCCTCACCCGCGGACACTTCGCAGGCCCCGGGGTTTTCTTCCTCGTGCAGCGCGGTCACCACGCCATCCTCGACCACCATCGCATAGCGTTTCGACCGGGCAATCAACCCGGCGGGCGGGGCGGTGAAATCCATGCCAATCGCCTTGGTGAAACCCGACTCGGGGTCGCCCAGCATGGTGATCCCGGCCTTTGTGGCCCCCGTGGCCTCACCCCAGGCGCCCATGACGAACGGGTCGTTGACCGAGACACAGATGATCTCGTCCACGCCCTTGGCATCGAACTGATCCTTGGTGCGGATAAAGCTTGGCACATGCGCCGAATGACAGGTTGGCGTATAGGCCCCCGGTACGGCGAAGATCACCACCTTGCGGCCCTTGGTCTTATCGGCCAGTGCCACCTGCTCCGGCCCCTCGGCACCCATTTGAACCAATGTCGCCTCGGGAAGTTTGTCGCCTTTTGAAAGTGTCATTGTCGTTCCCTGTCTATCAATTGCGTTTCCAGTATGGGTAGATATAGGCATGGCCCAAGGGTGTGACCATGAAAAAGGAAAGGGAAAAGGATGACCGGCATCGTCGTGATCGGAGCAGGGCAGGCGGGCGCGTCCTGCGTTGCCAAACTGCGCAGCCTCGGGTTTGAAGGCAAGATCACTTTGATCGGCGAAGAACCCGTGCCGCCCTACCAGCGCCCGCCGCTTTCCAAGAAATACCTGTTGGGCGAAATGGAGCTTGAACGCCTCTTCCTGCGCCCCGAAAGCTACTACGGCGAAAACGGCATCGACCTGCACCTGAGCGAAACAGTCACCGCCATTGACCGCGCCGATAAATGCGTCGTCGCGGGGGGGCAGACCATCCCCTACGATCATCTGGTGCTGACCACCGGCTCGGTCCCGCGCCGCCTTCCCGGCAGCATCGGCGGCGAACTGACCGGCGTCTATACCGTCCGCGACCTGAAAGATGCCGACACCATGGCGCCCGAATTCACCCAAGGTCGCCACGTTCTGATCGTCGGCGGCGGCTATATCGGGCTTGAGGCCGCTGCGGTGGCCGCCTCCAAGGGGCTCAAGGTCACGCTGGTGGAAATGTCCGACCGTATCCTGCAACGGGTGGCGGCAAAGGAAACCTCCGACTATTTCCGCGAGCTGCACCAATCCCACGGTGTCGACATCCGCGAAGGCATCGGCCTTGAAACCCTGCTGGGCGACACCCGCGTCACCGGCGCCCGCCTCAGTGATGGCAGTGAACTCAGCGTCGATTTCGTGATCGTCGGCGTCGGCATCACCCCCGCCACCTCCTTGGCCGAACTCTCGGGCGTGCTCATCGACAACGGCATCAAATGCGATGACCAGGGCCGCACCAGCGACCCGTCGATCTGGGCTGCGGGCGATTGCGCCTCCTTCCCGCTGGGCGATACCCGCATCCGCCTTGAATCGGTCCCCAATGCCATCGACATGGCCGAATGCGTGGCCGAAAACATCATGGGCGCGGGCAAAACCTATGTGCCGCAACCGTGGTTCTGGTCAGACCAATACGATGTGAAACTGCAAATCGCGGGCCTCAACACCGGCTATGACCATATCGTCACCCGCCCCGGTGACGCCGAAGGGCATGTGTCCTTCTGGTACTTCAAGGGCGATCAACTGCTGGCCGTGGACGCCATGAACGACGCGCGCGCCTACATGGTCGGCAAACGCCTGATCGACGCGGGCAAAACTGCCGACCCTTCGGCAATCGCCAACCCCGAGACCGATCTCAAAACCCTCCTGCGGGCATGAGGATCATCGGCGGAGACTTCGGCGGGCGCCGTCTGGCCTCGGTGGGCAAGGGGGATGCGGGCGCGCATCTGCGCCCCACCGCCGACCGGGTGCGCGAAAGCCTGTTCAACATGCTGGCGGGCGGCTTTGGCGACCCTTGCGACGGGGCCATCGTGCTTGACCTTTTCGCAGGCACCGGGGCCTTGGGGCTTGAGGCGCTTTCGCGCGGGGCCGAACACGTCACCTTCGTCGAAAATGGCCGCACCTCCCTCAAACTCCTGCGGCAAAACATCGGCATCTGTCGGGCCGAGGGCAAAACCCAACTGATCCAACGCGACGCCCGCAAACTGGGCGATTGCCCCGGCGCGCCTGCCACGCTCGTCTTCCTCGACCCGCCCTATGGCAAGCAGATGGGCGAGGCGGCGCTTGCCGCTGCCCTCGCGGGCGGCTGGATCGCCGATGAGGCCCTGATCGTCTGGGAGGAAAGCGCCGCGATCACCCCGCCCGAGGGCCTGACCCTTCTCGACGAACGCCGCTACGGCGACACGATGATAAGGGTGTTGGAGCGCGGGTAGGGCGTTGCGTACAAAACTCACGTACGGTCTGTATAACTTGTACGCCCGTTACCCCTTCATCAAATCCGGCAAATCCCCGGTCAGGCCCGCTGCCTCGCGGATAAAGGCCCGGCGCAGTTTCGGCACGGCATTCAGCGCCCCCATGCCAAGGTCACGGCCAAAGCGCAGGATCGGATTGTCGTTTGAAAACAGCTTGTTGGTGGCATCCGTCACCAGCGCCAGCGTTGCGGTGTCGAACCGCCGCCACTGCTGATACCGTGCCAAAACGTCAGGGGCGGCAATATCCTCACCACGCTTGTGCGCCTCATCCAAAACCTGCGCCAAGGCGGCCACATCCCTTAACCCGGCGTTAAGGCCTTGCCCGGCAATCGGGTGCATCCCATGCGCCGCATCGCCGATCAGCGCCACGCGAGGGGCTACGAAATGATTGGCGATGGTCAGGTTCAGCGGATAGCTGAACCGCTTTCCTAACAGCTTGATATTGCCCAGAAAATCCCCGAAACGGGGGCGTAAGACTTCCATGAATTCGGCATCCGAAAGCGCCGCGAACCGCGCTGCTGTCTCATCGGTTTCGCTCCAGACAATCGAACTCACGTTTCCCGGCAAGGGCAGGATCGCCAAAGGCCCCGGCGGCATGAAAAACTGATGTGCCACGCCGTTGTGCGGCAATTCATGTTCAATCGCGGCGACCAAGGCCGTCTGCCCGTATCCCCATCCCGTGCGCTTGATCCCGGCCCGCTGCGCGGTGCCGGATGCACGCCCGTCTGACCCCACAAGTAATTGACACGACAGGGTTTTTCCCGAGGCCAGCGTCACGCGCATACCGCCAGTTTCCACCTCCTGCGCGACCACGGTATCGCGCAACTGGGTGATATTCGGCTCTTCCTTCATCGCCTCAAGGAAGGCCCGCCGCAGGTAGCGATCCTCCAGCATATGACCCATCGGCCCCTCTTCGATCTCGGCATGATCGAAATGCATGAAAAACGGCGACGGCCCTTCGCCCGCGCGCCCATCGCTCACCTTGATTTCCAGCATCGGCTGGCTGTGGTTCTCAACCCGTTGCCAGACCCCGATGGCCCGCAGCAACCGAACCGAGGCCATGGCAAGCGCATAGGCCCGCCCATCAAACGCGGCGTTCTTGCGCACCGTTTCCGACAGGCTGTCGATCACGGTCACGCTAAACCCTTGTTTTGCAAGGGCGATGGCAAGGGCAGGGCCGTTCAGGCCACCGCCGACAATGGCGATATCGGTATCATGTTCCATGCCGCGCACTATGGCGGCTTTGGCGGGATTGTCCATGCGCCGCAGTGCCGCTACCGTAGCTTTCGAAACTGGCGATGAAAGGGGCAGGACATGCGCGACTGGCTGAGCATGACAGCGGCGAATCTGGGTAGGGGTATTGAGCAGGGCGAAATTGACCCGGTCGCCCTGACCGAGACCTATCTTGAAGCGATCGACACCTTCAAGGAGCGCGACCGCATCTATGCCGCCATCACCAAGGACCGCGCCCGCGCCGAGGCCCAAGCCGCCTCCGAGCGCGCCAAGGCCAAGCTCCGCCTCGGCCCCCTCGATGGTGTGCCGATCAGTTGGAAAGATCTTTTCGATACAGCGGGTTGCGCCACCGAAGCAGGTAGCGCCCTTCTCAAGGGGCGTACGCCCGACACCGACGCCCGCGTGCTGCGCAATGCCTCCCAGGCGGGGCTTGTCTGCCTTGGCAAGACCCACATGAGCGAACTGGCATTCTCCGGCCTTGGCCTCAACCCGATCACTGCCACACCCCCCAACGTGAACGACCCACGGGCCGTCCCCGGTGGGTCCAGCTCGGGCGCCGCGGCCTCGGTCGCCTTCGGGCTTGCCGCCTGCGGTATCGGCAGCGATACGGGCGGCTCTGTCCGCATTCCGTCTGCGTGGAACGATCTGGTGGGGCTGAAAACCACCTCGGGCCGTGTTTCCCTCGAAGGCGTCGTGCCGCTGGCCGCGAAATTCGACACCGTTGGCCCGCTGGCCCGCACCGTCGAGGACGCCGCCCTGATGCTCGCGGCCCTCGAAGGCACCAAACCCGCCGACCTGCGCGGCACGACCCTCAAGGGCAAGCGCCTTGCCGTTCTGGATACCGTGGTTTTCGACGATATTCGCGACACCCCGCGCAAGGCCTTCAATGACGCCATTGACCGCCTGAGAGACGCAGGCGCCGTGATCGAGCACATCACCTCCCCCGAGGTCTCCGAGGCCATGCCGCTCTCTGGTATCCTCTATACATCCGAGGCGTATGGCCTCTGGGCCGACACCATCGAAGCCGCCCCAGACAAGATGTTCCCGCCGATCCTTGATCGCTTCCGCGGCGGCAAGGAATTCACCGCCGCCGATTACATCGCCGCATGGCAGAAACTCGACCACCTGCGCGCCGCCTATGATGCCCGCACCGCGGGCTTCGACGCGGTGCTGATGCCCACGGCCCCCAACATGCCACCCGATGCCGAAAAGCTCATGTCGGATGACGACTATTACGTCACCGAAAACCTGCTGACCCTGCGCAACACCCGCGTTGGAAACCTCATGGGCGGTTGCGGTGTGACCCTGCCCACCGGCACGCCCAGTTGCGGCATCCTCTTTTGTGGCGCACCATATGGCGAAGAACGCCTGCTGCGCCTCGCCAAGGCCGCCGAAAGCGTGCTCGCCTGACTGCGGCGCAACACCGACTGCGAAAATGCCACAATCTGCCTGTCAAGGCATTGGTTTTGCTGGACCTATGCCGGGGCCTTGGGTAGATTTATCTGCAAACGGGGCAATAACGATCCCGAACTTTGAGGCAGTATTGATGTTTCCCGAGCGGTTTTCGAACCTACCGGCCTATGCGTTTCCGCGCCTGCGGAGCCTGTTGGACGCCCACGCGCCCGGCGGCGAGGTGATGCATATGACCATTGGAGAGCCCAAACACGCCTTTCCGGCGTGGGTGGAGGGAATCCTTGCCGAAAACATTGCCGGATTTGGCCGCTACCCCACCAACGAAGGCTCACCCGAACTCAGACAGGCGATTTGCGATTGGGTGCAGCGCCGCTATGGTGTGCCGCTTGAGGCCGAGCACCACGTGATGGCCCTCAATGGCACGCGCGAGGGGCTTTATAATGCCATGATGGCGCTTTGCCCCGAGGCCAAGGGCGGCCAACCCATCGTGCTTCTGCCCAACCCCTTCTATCAGGTCTACATGGTCGCCGCGCTCAGCGTGGGGGCAAAGCCCGTGCTGCTGCCTGCCACAGCCGAAACCGGGCACCTCCCCGATTTCTCTGCGGTCTCGCCTGAAACGCTCGACCGCACCGCCGTTGTCTACCTCTGCTCCCCCTCCAACCCGCAAGGGGCGGTGGCCAGCCATGATTACTGGCGTGACCTGATCGCATTGGGCGAAAAACACGATTTCCAGATTTTCGCCGATGAATGCTATTCCGAGATTTACCGCGGCGAGGCCCCCGCAGGTGCCCTGCAAGTTGCCCGTGACATGGGCGCAAGCCCCGAACGCGTCGTGATCTTTCACAGCTTGTCGAAACGCTCCAACCTGCCGGGGCTGCGCAGCGGTTTCGTGGCCGGCGGGCCGGAAACCATCACCCGCCTCAAACAGCTTCGCAACTACGCCGGTGCGCCCCTGCCCATGCCCCTGCAACGGGTGGCCGAAAAGGTCTGGGCCGACGAGGCGCATGTGATCGAGAACCGCGCACTTTACGCCGAGAAATACGCACTGGCCGACGACATCCTCGGCCACGTGCCCGGCTATGAAAGCCCCGAAGCGGGGTTCTTCCTGTGGCTGCCCGTCAAGGATGGCGAGGCCGCCGCGCTGAAACTCTGGCAGGAAACAGGCGTCCGGGTGCTGCCCGGCGCCTACCTGAGCCGCGAGGTCGAGGGCACAAACCCCGGCCAAGGATACATCCGGGTCGCCATGGTGGCCCCAAAAGACGAGATGGCGCAGGGGCTCACCCGCCTTCGCGACTGTCTCTACAGATAAATTGAGGACGAGGGACAAAATGGCATATCAGACACGCGGACGTGACCCGCTGCTTGACAGCACCATGACCGAGGCGATCGAAAAGCGCGGCAAGGAGTTGATGGGCATCGCACTTATCGTGCTTGGGGCCGTGGCCGCCGCGATGATCGCCTCCTACCACCCCGACGATCCCAGCTGGATGTCGGCCACCGATGCGCCGGTACAAAACTGGATGGGCCGGTTCGGGGCCTCCATCGCTGCGCCCCTCTTCATGATCGTTGGGTGGGGCGCGTGGGGCCTCGCCATTGTCCTTGGGGTGTGGGGTGTGCGTTTCGCCCTGCATCGCGGTGAAGAGCGTGCCGTTGGCCGGCTGATTTATGCACCGATCTGGATCGCGCTTTTGGCGATGTATGCCTCGTCACTGGAGCCAAGCGCGGACTGGTCGGCCTCGCACAGTTTTGATTATGGCGGGTTGTTCGGGGAAATGGCGCTGGGCACGGTATTGGGCATTCTGCCGATCAGTGCGACCTTCGGGCTGAAGCTGTTGTCGCTGCTGCTGGCGGTGGGGATGGTGTCGCTGGGTGCGTTCATCCTCGGGTTCAGCCGTTTGGAGCTGTCGCAGATCACCAGATTCCTGATGGTCGGCACCATCATGACCTATGCTTGGACCTTGACCCTTCTGGGCCGTGGGGCCAATGGGGCCGTTCAAGCTGCGCAGGGTGTACAATCCAAGGCCGCAGACGCCCGCGCCCGCCGCGCCGCCGAGCGTGCCGAGGCCGAGGAATACGCCCGCGCCGAGGCTGCCGTGCCACAGCAACCCACCGTGCGCCGCGCGCCCATTCCCGTAGCGCCCGAAGCGCCCGCGCCCGAGGTGACCGAAGAGGAGCAATCCGGCGGTTTCCTGTCGCGGATGCCCTCCCTGATCCGCCGCCCCGAGCCGGACCCGGAGCCCGAACTGATCGAAAACCCGGTGGCGACCGTCGATGTCGACGCCCCCGGCGAAGACCGCGTGCGCGCCCGTATCGCGGATGTCATCAAGGCTCGCGTGCGCCAGAATCCCGCCGTGCAGGCCGAAAGCGTGGCGCCGTTGACCAAGGGGCGGGGCCGTGGTCCCGATCCCTTGATCCTGAACACCGGGGCAGGGCAGGGCCTTCCGCCCGAGCCGCCCCTGACGGCCACGCCACAGCCGATGATGCCCGCCGAGCCGCCGCTCACCGCGCCGCAGCCGCAGCAGCCCGAAACGCAACCGATGATGGCCGAGCCCGCGCCCGAGGTGCAGCCCGCGCAGACGGCACAGCCGCGCATTCCCGTGGCCGAGCCCAAGAAAGTCGTGCAACACAGCCCCCGCAAGGCGCCACAGCCCTCGACCCGTGCCATGGCCGAGGCCCAGCCGACCCTGCAATTCGAGGAAGCGCCGCAGCCGGAATACGAACTGCCGCCGCTCAACCTGCTGACCAACCCCGAAAGCATCACGCGCCACCACCTCAGCGACGAGGCATTGGAGGAAAACGCGCGCATGCTGGAAAACGTGCTGGATGATTACGGCGTGAAAGGTGAGATCGTTTCGGTCCGCCCCGGCCCCGTCGTCACCATGTACGAACTGGAACCGGCCCCCGGCCTCAAGGCCAGCCGCGTCATCGGACTTGCCGATGACATCGCGCGCTCCATGTCGGCCCTCTCCGCGCGGGTCAGCACCGTGCCGGGCCGTAGCGTCATCGGGATCGAACTGCCCAACGACAACCGCGAAATGGTCAGCTTCCGCGAAATCCTCTCCAGCCGAGACTACGGCGACGGCAACCAGAAACTGCCGCTGGCGCTTGGCAAGGACATCGGCGGCGATCCGATGGTCTCCAACCTCGCCAAGATGCCTCACTTGTTGATTGCCGGGACCACCGGCTCGGGTAAATCCGTGGCGATCAACACCATGATCCTGTCGCTGCTCTACAAGCTGACGCCCGAAGACCTGCGCCTTGTGATGATCGACCCCAAGATGCTGGAACTTTCGGTCTATGACGGCATCCCGCACCTTCTGTCGCCCGTGGTGACCGACCCGAAAAAGGCGGTCGTGGCCCTCAAGTGGGTCGTGGCGGAAATGGAAGACCGTTACCGCAAGATGTCCAAGATGGGCGTGCGCAACATCGACGGCTACAACGGTCGCGTTCAGGAGGCGCTTTCCAAGGGCGAGATGTTCTCGCGCACCGTGCAAACCGGCTTTGACGACGACACCGGCGAACCCGTGTTCGAAACCGAAGAATTCGCGCCCGAGAAAATGCCCTATATCGTGGTCATCGTGGATGAGATGGCCGACCTGATGATGGTCGCCGGCAAGGAAATCGAGGCCTGCATCCAACGCCTTGCGCAAATGGCCCGTGCCTCGGGTATCCACCTCATCATGGCCACGCAGCGCCCCTCGGTGGACGTGATCACCGGCACGATCAAGGCCAACTTCCCCACCCGGATCTCCTTCCAGGTGACCTCCAAGGTGGACAGCCGCACCATCCTTGGCGAAATGGGCGCCGAGCAACTGCTTGGCATGGGCGACATGCTCTACATGGCGGGCGGTGGCAAGATCACCCGCTGCCACGGCCCCTTTGTCTCCGACGAAGAGGTCGAAGAGGTCGTCACCCACCTCAAGGCCTATGGCCCGCCCGCCTATGTCAGCGGCGTGCAGGACGGCCCCGAGGACGAGAAGGCCGACAGCATCGATCAGGTTCTGGGCCTGTCCACCGGCGGCAACACCGACGGCGAAGACGCGCTGTATGATCAGGCCGTCGCCATCGCCATCAAGGATCGCAAATGCTCCACCTCCTATATCCAGAGGAAACTGGCCATCGGCTATAACAAGGCCGCCCGCCTCGTGGAGCAGATGGAAGAAGAGGGCGTCGTCAGTGCCGCCAACCACGTCGGCAAACGCGAAATCCTCGTGCCCGAGCAATAAAGACAGGCGCGGCGGCCTGACAACCGGGCCGCCGCCCCGCCTGTTATCCCATATCAGGCGGCACGATATCGCCTAACAGCGTGCAATCGTGCCATTTTCCCCCTATCTGACGGGTGCAATACGCCCCGCGACACACTAGGTAGGCTTCATGAACACGATCACCCATCTCCTTCGCCGTGCGGCGCTTCCCGTGGCTCTGGCCGCAAGCCTCGCCTTGCCCGCACAGGCCCAACAGCTCTCGCTGAAACAGATTTCTGCTTATCTGAACTCCTTTTCCACCGCGAAGGGGGAGTTCACGCAGATCAACGATGACGGCACGATCAACACCGGGCAGATATTCATCAAGCGCCCGGGCCGCGTGCGGTTCGAATACGCCCCGCCCGAACGGACGCTTGTCGTGGCCGATGGAGATACCGTGGGCATCGTCGACCCCAAGTCGAACACCGGCCCCGAGGCTTATCCGCTGCACCGTACGCCGCTCAAGATCATTCTGGCCAGCAACGTCGACCTGACCCGCGAACGCATGGTCACCGGCCACGCCAGCGATGGCAAAACCACGACCATTCGCGCGCAAGACCCCGAGCACCCCGAATACGGCAATATCGAACTGGTCTTCACCGCCAATCCGGTCGAATTGCGTCAATGGGTGATCAACGACAATGCCGGAAGCCGAACCACCGTGGTTCTGGGTGACCTTGAAACCGGCGTGCGCCTTGCCAACAGACAGTTCGAAATCCCGGGCAAGGGGCCGGTGGGCCGACAAGGCGACTGATCCCCTTGCATTAACCAAAAACCCCGGTGACATCGCCGGGGTTTTCAGTCACATCAAAACAATCCGCGCCGTCGGCCGCAACTGCGCAACTGCGCCTCGTACATGCGGGCGCGCTCTTCGACCTTGGCCGAGACGCGCAACAGCCACGGTTTGCCGTTATAGCTTCCGCGGGAAAACCCGGTGCGCCCCTCGTGATAGGCTAGGTACTGGTTGCGCGCGTCGGCCATGGAAATACCAAGGCTCTCGTTCGACTTGGCCATGTACCAGCCCATGAAATCGGCGGCGTCATGAATATCGTTGCGCCGTGCGGTGAAGCGGCGGTTTTCCTGCCTGTACTCGTCCCAGGTGCCATCCAGCGCCTGACTATACCCATAGGCCGAACTTTGCCGCCCCATCGGGATCACGCCCAAGGTCCAGCGATAGGGCGTTCGGGCGTTGCCATCGAACTTGGATTCCTGGTGAATGGTCGCCATCTGCACATGCACCGGCACGCCCCATCGGCGTTCGGCCGCGCGGAAAGCACGAAGGTACTGCGGGCGCTCTGAGACGATCGCACAGGCATCATCCAAGTTTCCGGGTGCCGGGCCGCTATTGCGCCCACCCCCGCAGGATGCCACCAGCAAAACAATCATCATGGCGCGAAGAGTTCTGCTCATACTGCCTCTCGCTTTTATTTTTCAGGTATTCTACCGCAAAGCGGCGCAGGTTCAAATCATGAAATGATATCCGGGCGCCGCTCAGAGAAGAATTGCCAGCAGAACGGGCAGGGCGACCACCGCCATCAGGGTCGATACCACGACCAGACCGGCCACCGCCTGCGCATCGGCACCGTATTTTTCGGACAACAGGTACGAGGTCACGGCCACCGGCGTCGAGACCTGCAAAACCAGAACCGCAAGTGCCGTGTCATCCAGCCCGAACCACATCCCCACGGTCCAGCCGATCGCGGCGCACAGCACCACCTTGAGAGCCGACAAAACCGTGGCCAGTTTCACCCGCCCCGGCGTCAGCCGCGCCACCGCCACCCCCAGCGTGATCAGCATCAAGGGGATCGCCATCTGCCCCACCAGATCAAGCGCATTGGTCAGGAAAGCGGGCGTTTCCCATCCCTGCCACAGGAACACCCCGCCAAGGACCGTCGCCGCCACCAAGGGTTCCTTCACCACCTTGACGATCGAGCCGCCCCCCGACACCAGCCAGATACCATAGGTGAACGACCAGATCGCCATGATGGCAAAGACCACCACCGCATAGCCAAGGCCGGTCTCGCCGAAGGCGAACAGCGCAAGGGGTAGGCCAAGGTTGCCCGTGTTGCCAAAGATCATCGGCGCAGAATAGGTCCGCTGCTCCAAACCGCCCGCCCGCACCAGTACCTGCATCGCGACGGTCAGCGCGCCATAGGCCACGATCGCGGCCAGTGACAGCGTGGTCAGGGCCGCCGGGTCGATCTCGGTCTGCATGAGCGAGACAAAGATCAGGCAGGGCACCGACAGGGTCATCGCCATGCGCGTGACGAACTCGACGCTATAGTCGAACCCCAGCTTTACCCAGGTAAATCCGATGGCGGCCAGCATGAAGACCGGCGCCACGATTTCAAGCACTGTCAAAGCAAGGTTCACAGACTGTTTCCCATCAAAATTGCCTCCGGTATTAGACAAACCGGCCTTGAAACCATTAAGATGCGGGGATAGGGGCTGCAATATGATGCTGAAGACACGAGCGAAATATCATCTGGGTCAAGTGGTGCGCCACAAGAAGCACCCCTTCCGGGGCGTTGTCTTTGACGTGGACCCCGAATTTTCCAATACCGAGGAATGGTATCACTCCATTCCCGAGGATAGCCGCCCGTCGCGCGAACAGCCATTTTACCACCTTCTGGCCGAAAATGACCAAAGCTACTACGTGGCCTATGTCTCGGAACAGAACCTCGTGGCCGATTATTCCGGTGAGCCGGTGGACCACCCCGATATCCCCGATCTCTTCGGCCCGTTCCAGGACGGCGCCTACCCGCTGCATTTCCAGCTGAACTAGGGTCCGTGAACATTCATGCGCACCGCCAACCGATTTCTTGAAAAGAAATCGGACCGAAATCTTTTCAAGATTTCGCCGTCAACGTTGTGCGCATCACATCCGGTTGTCGCGAAGATGCTCGTAAGGGTCAGATCCGGGTGTCGCGAAACGTACGAAACTCACGTACGTTTCGTACGTTTCTCACCGCGCGGCCTGTTCACCCGCCGGGCGTCGGTAAAAAATACCGACGCGATACCGACGTCATACCGACGCGATGCCGAGAGGGGGTTTTCGCGTTAACTCAAGGGCTTAGCCCCGATTCGCTCAATACCCCAGCGCGCAGCCATCCTTGCGCGGGTCACTCGCCCCTTCCAGCACCCCATCGGGCCGGATCAGGATCGCCTGCGCCCCGCCGATGGCCTCATGCGGGGTCGTGACCTTGTGGCCCATATCCGCCAGTTCCTGCCGGACACTGTCGGCATAGCCGCGCTCGACCTTCATCTCACCCTTGTCCGAGAAGGCGCGCGGCGCGTCGATGGCGGCCTGCGCATCCATCCCGAAGTCCCTGAGATTGCTGACAAATCTTGCGTGTCCATTGGGTTGATAGGCGCCACCCATCACGCCGAATGGCATGATGACGCCGCTGTCATCGGCCAGCATCCCGGGAATGATCGTATGCATGGGCCGCTTACCGCCTGCCATCTCGTTCGGGTGGCCGGGCGTGAGGCTAAAGCCCGCGCCGCGGTTCTGCATCAGGATACCGAATTTCTCCGAGGCGATCCCCGAGCCAAACCCATGAAAAATTGAGTAAATCAGCGATACCGCCATGCGGTCGCGATCCACCACCGTGATATAGATCGTGTCCCGGTGCACCGCTTCGGTCAGCGGCGCTGCGTCGGGCATCGCGTTTTGCGGATCGATCAAGGCGGCCAGTTTCGCCGCCGTCTCGGGCGAGAGCATATGCTCCAGCCGCGCGGTGTGATCGGCGTCGGCAATGATCCGGTTGCGTGCGTCATAGGCCAGTTTCGCGGCCTCTGCCTCGATGTGGGCACGCTGTGCACCAAGCGGGTCCATCCTCGAAATATCGAAGTGGCTCAGTATGTTAAGCATCAGGATGGCGGTCGCGCCCTGTCCGTTGGGCGGATGCTCGACCAAGTCGACGCCACCGTAACTGCCGCGTACGGGCGTAGTGTAGTTGCACGCCGTTGCCGCGAAATCCTCGGCTGTATGCACGCCGCCCATAGCGTTCAGCG
Organism: Roseovarius bejariae; assembly: GCF_009669325.1. Classification (NCBI taxonomy): domain Bacteria; kingdom Pseudomonadati; phylum Pseudomonadota; class Alphaproteobacteria; order Rhodobacterales; family Roseobacteraceae; genus Roseovarius; species Roseovarius bejariae. The sequence continues at coordinate 1,054,264 of NZ_SZWE01000001.1, read as the reverse complement.
TGGCCAGCATATCTTCGGCCACTTCGCCGCTGTAAAAGGCATCGCGCCCATCCTTGGCGATCCGGCGCAGCACCTCGGCCTGTCCCGGGGCGCGGAAAATCTCGCCAGTGGTATAGGGCTGTCCGGCCTTGGAATAATGCGTAACCCCATGACCCTGAAGGGCTTTCCCGGCCACGGGCCAGTCGAACGCCACACGCGGGGCGACCGGGATACCGTCTTCGGCATAGTGGATCGACGGTGCCAGCAGGGCATCGAGACCAAGTTTTCCGTGGTCCTCGCTCAAACGGCAAAAGGCATCAATGGCGCCGGGAATGGTAACCGCCTCGGGACCGTTGAGTGGCACGGCCTCATGGCCCTTGGCGCGCAGATCGGCGGCCTTGGCCGCGGCAGGGGCCCGGCCCGAGCCATTCAGGGCCTTGATTTCATGGCTTCCCGGTTCTGACATCAACACAAAGCAATCGCCGCCGATGCCAGTCATTTGCGGTTCGCATATCCCCAGCAGAACAGCCCCGGCAATAGCTGCATCCATGGCATTGCCACCCCGTTGCAGGATGTCGATGGCCGTCTTGGCGGCCAGGGGGTGCGATGTGGCGCATACTCCGTTTGTGGCGAAACAGGCCGAGCGGCCGGGCAGTTGAAAATCGCGCATGATGCCTCCTCATGTGTCAGCGCGCTGACCATAGGGGGGCTTTCCCGGAATGCCAATTGTTTGGGAAGAAGAAACCTCGACGCCACGCACTGGGTGGGGGCTGTTGAAAGCGCGGCGCCGAGGGAAGCCATTTGCAGCTACACTCAATGGTATGAGCTTCTAATTTGGCGCTGCTGCGAACAGATTGTGACCATAATACGGTTTCTGGCCCGCGATTCGCTTATGTATTGTGTTTCTCAAGCCGCATACCGAGTGTCAGGCGGTTTCCCCCGCCTTCCCGGCGGTATTCCACGGTCTCGCAGAGGTCCCGGATCAGGAACCACCCGAATCCCCCTTCCGGTAAATTGTCGATTTCACCGTCACTGGTAGGTAAGCGCCCGGGTGGAGGCTCCAAACCGGGAAAGGGGGCCCCATTGTCGCGAATATGGGCCAAAACCTGCCCATGCGCGACTGTCGCTTCAATACTCACCGGGCCGGTGGCAATTTCGGCATAGGCATGCTCGACGACATTGTTCAACGCCTCGGCCAAAACCAGTTCCACCATGCCCAGACATCGACGTGGTATGCCTCCCGCCTCAAGCCGCGCACGGCAATCAGACAGAAGGGTGCGCACGCCACATTCCGTCGCGCGTGCGGTCAGAGAAAAGCGAAAGGACATGGGCTGCCCTGCCTGTGGGTCAGGCCTGTCGTGACACACCTTCGTGGTCCTTATCCGACGGCGCGTCCCGATACCGAGTCGGGGCTGTCGTGTATGACGAAAACCGTGTCCATCCGTGTGAGACGAAACACCTTGGCGACATCGGGGGTCAATCCTGCGAGATCAAGCCGCTGCCCCGGGCGCAGCTGTTTCTTGGAGGCGACAATCGCCCCAAGGCCGCTGGAGTCGACGAATGACACTTTCGACAGGTCCAGAACCGCATGCGGTGGCCCGGCGTCGGTCAGGGCGCGCATGCTGTCCTTGAAGCGGATCGCGGCGCTGGCGTCGATGCGCGCCTCATTGACGGTGATGATAAGCGTATCGTTGGTTTTCGTGCTGTGCAGGTCCATGATGCCTCCAGGCCATAGGTAGTAATACGGCCAAGGCTAGACCCCATTCCTTACTATTCGGTATTCATGGGCACGAAAGAGGAGGATTAGGCGATGAAAGAGGTTGTCATCGCGGGCGCCGCCCGCACGCCCATGGGCGGATTCCAAGGGGATTTCGACGGGGTCGAGGCCCCGGTCTTGGGCGGGGCGGCGATTCGCGCGGCCCTTGCCGATGCCCGTTCCGAGACCGTAGATGAGGTTCTGATGGGCTGTGTCTTGCCGGCAGGGCAGGGCCAGGCGCCCGCGCGTCAGGCTGGCTTTGCCGGTGGCCTAGGCGAAGAGGTGCCCGCCACCACCCTCAACAAGATGTGCGGCTCGGGCATGAAGGCGGCGATGATCGGTTTCGACCAGATCGCCCTGGGCCATACAGACACCATGATTTCAGGCGGCATGGAGTCCATGTCTTGCGCGCCCTACCTCTTGCCCAAGATGCGCGGCGGCGCCCGCCTTGGGCATGCGCAAGTGATCGACCATATGTTCCTTGACGGGCTGGAAGATGCCTATGACAAGGGCCGCCTGATGGGCACCTTCGCCGAGGACTGCGCCGAGACCTTCCAATTCACCCGTGAGGCACAGGATGCCTATGCCATCGGCTCCCTCGAAGGGGCGCTCGCAGCACATAAATCTGGCGCCTTTGACGGTGAAATCGCCCCGGTCACCCTGCAAACCCGCAAGGGTGAGGTGACGATTTCCGAGGATGAACAACCCGCCAAGGCGCGCCCCGACAAGATCCCGCAACTCAAACCCGCCTTCCGCAAGGATGGCACGGTGACACCCGCCAATTCCTCGTCGATCAGCGATGGCGCGGCGGCCCTTGTTCTGGCCTCGCGCGAGGCGGCCGAGGCCAAGGGCCTCAATATCCGCGCCCGCATCATGGGCCACGCCAGCCACGCGCAAGCGCCGGGCTGGTTCACAACGGCCCCGGTGCCCGCGGCGCAGAAACTTTTGCAAAGACTGGGCTGGTCCAAGGATGACGTGGACCTGTGGGAGGTGAACGAGGCCTTCGCCGTGGTTCCCATGGCCTTCATGCACGAAATGGGCCTGTCGCGTGATAAAGTGAACGTCAATGGCGGGGCCTGCGCACTGGGCCATCCCATCGGGGCCAGCGGGGCGCGCATCATGGTGACGCTTCTCAATGCCTTGGAAAAGCGCGGGCTCAAGCGTGGGGTTGCGGCGATCTGTATCGGCGGCGGTGAAGGCACGGCGATTGCGATAGAACGGGTCTAACGCCGATCCCCCAAAAGCCGCGTCAGGGCGTCAAATGCACGCCCTGAGCGCGCGTTGATCGCGGCGTGCCCCGGGGCCGGTATCTGTCCTGTCACCCGGCGCAATTGGAGATCACCGATCAGCAGGCCAAGGTACAGATCGACAGCCTCGGCCGGGTCCTCAAACCGCAATTGCCCGGCCGCCTTGGCCCGTTCCATCACATCGGCGATCAAAGGTGCCACGGCTTGCCGCCCGGCCTGCGCAAGGGCTGTACCAAGGGTCCCGCTTGCATCCGCCGCCGCGGCGCGATTGAGGGCCACCGCCTTCTCGCTGGTCAGCATTGTCAGTAACAGCGGCCCTACGGCCTGTAATGTCTGCACCGGGTCGGCATCATGGTCAAGCGCGGCCTCAAGTGTCTCGCGGACGCGCGCGGCATTGGCCTCTACCATGGCTCGAAACAGGCCCAGCTTGTCCCCATACCAGTTGTAAAGCGTCTCGTTTGAGGCCTTGGCGCGCTTCGCAACGGCCAGCATCGATGTCCCGCCAAAGCCCTTCTCGGCCAGCAGGGCATAGGCGGCCTCTTGGATCTCGGCCATGCGTGCGGATTTCTTGGCGTCTTTCATCTGATCTCCCGGCGGCTTGACGAAAAGCGTACACTTTATTACGGATATTATCAAGCGTACAGATTAATACGGTCATGAAAGGACATAGATATGCCGATCGATTCCCATACCCGCACCATGAATGCCGCCTTGCTTGGCTTGGTTGTTTTGCAACTTGTCATGCTCACCGCGCTATATGCAGGCGTTCCGCCGCACCCGCCCGAGGCCACGCCCCTGTTTGGCATCGCGCCCTTCCTTGGCATGGCGCTGGCCGCGGCCTTGGCTGCCATGACGCTTGGGGCGACCGGCGCGGGGCGCCTGATTGCGGCCTTCGCGGCGCTGGCGGCGGCCATATCCTTTGGTCCGCAAAAGTATCTCGATCCGGCCTTCCCGCTGATCTGGCCTGCGGTGTTGTCGGGGCAGGTCGCCATTGTGACGGTGCTCGTGATGGTGTTTAAACGCCCGGAGACCTGAGATCGGACGCCCACCATGCGCATCGACTACGCCGAGATATCCAAAACCATCGCTGCCCTGACGGACGGCGAAACAGATGCAGTGTCCCTCATGGCCACCGTGGCCTGTGAATTGCATCACGCCGATGACCGCTTTGACTGGACAGGCTTCTATCGCGTCACCGGCCCCGAAATGCTCAAGATCGGGCCATATCAGGGTGGCCATGGCTGCCTGGTTATCCCGTTTTCACGCGGGGTCTGTGGCGCGGCGGCGCGCACCGGGGCGGTGCAACTGGTCGCGGATGTCGAGGCTTTCCCGGGTCATATCGCCTGTTCCAGTTCCACCCGCTCCGAGATCGTATTGCCGGTTTACGACGGGGCGCATGACCTGATCGCCGTACTGGATATCGACAGCGATCAACCACACGCGTTTACGCAAGACGACGCCAAAGGGCTGCAGCATATCCTTGATGACGTTTTCGGAAACCTCTGAGGCTGGCCATGAAAATCGCTACTGCCGCTTACCCGCTGGATCAATTCAACGCATGGTCCGACTATGCGACAAAGCTTGAGGCTTGGGTCTCCGAGGCCGCAGGGCAGGGGGCCGATCTGTTGCTTTTCCCCGAATACGGGGCGATGGAACTGGCCACGCTGGATGGCCCCGAGGTGGCCGCCGACCTGCCCGCCTCGCTGCGGGCCATTTCAGACAAGATGTCCCAAGTGGATGCCCTGCACGCCGATCTGGCCGCCAAATACGGCGTGCATATCTGTGCCGCCTCCGCCCCGGTTTACGATGAGGCCATCGGCCCCGCCCCTGTAAACCGCGCGCGGCTTTTCGCGCCCGGTGGTGATATGGGGGTGCAAGACAAGCAAATCATGACCCGTTGGGAACGTGCGCCCATGGGAGCGGTCGCGGGTGGCCCGCTGACGCTGTTTGACACGGCCTTGGGCAAAATCGGCATCCTGATCTGCTATGACGCCGAATTCCCCCTTCTGGCCCACGCCCTGAAGGAGGCCGACATTCTGCTGGTGCCCTCCTGCACCGAGGCGCTCGAAGGCTATTGGCGGGTGCGTATCGGGGCCATGGCCCGCGCGCTGGAGGCGCAATGCGTCACCGTCATGGCGTCGACCGTGGGCGATGCAACCTGGAACGAGGTGGCCGATCTGAACACCGGCATGGGCGGCATCTTCGGCCCGCCCGACGCGGGCTTTCCGCCCACCGGGGTGCTGGCCGAGGGCACCCTCAACACCCCCGGGTGGACCTTCGCCGAGGTGGATTTGCAGGCCATTGCCAAGGTGCGCGCCGATGGCAATGTCCTCAACGCCACCCATTGGGATGAGCAACTCGCCCGCGTTACGGATGTCACACAGCGCCGCCTAAGGTGATTATGGCCTTGAAAAACACGTCGAATAGGCCCATTTAAAGCGCGTTCCGCAAATCAGGCGGATCGTGCAACGAAGGAGAGACCATGGCCAAGGAAGATACGCTCGAATTTCCCGGTGTCGTGAAGGAACTCCTGCCGAATGCGACGTTCCGGGTCGAGCTTGAAAACGGCCATGAGATCATCGCCCACACGGCAGGCAAGATGCGCAAGAACCGCATCCGTGTTCTGGCAGGCGACAAGGTGCAAGTCGAAATGACGCCTTATGATCTGACCAAGGGTCGGATCAATTACCGATTCAAATAAGTGATCCGGCCTGAATGGCACTGATCCTCGGATCTGGCAGCCCGCGCAGGCGGGACTTGCTGGCGCAAATCGGGGTGGTGGCGGATGACATCCGCCCGCCCGACATAGACGAAACCCCGGAAAAATCCGAACTGCCGCGCCCCTATTGCATCCGCATGGCGCGGCAAAAAGCTTTGGCCGTCGAGGCCGGGCCGGACGATATCATTCTGTCCGCCGATACCACCGTCGCGCTCGGCCGCCGCATCATGGGCAAACCGGAAAACGCCGGCGAAGCGGCGCAATTCCTGCTGGCCATGTCGGGCCGCCGCCACAAGGTGATCACCGCCGTCGCCATCCGTCGGGGCGACCAAATCTGGCAACGCGACGTCGTCACTACCGTCAAGATGAAGTCGCTCTCGGATGAAGACCTCAACGCCTACCTCGCCACCGGCGATTGGCAGGGCAAGGCGGGGGGCTATGGCATCCAAGGCCCCGCCGGTGTCCTGATTCCGTGGATTCAAGGCTCTTTTACCGCTGTCGTCGGCCTGCCGCTCGCGGAAACCGCCAATCTCCTGCGCGCCGCAGGCTACCCATTGTTTAAGGAGACGCCATGAAAGGCCGCCTGATCGCCCTTGACCACCTGAGCGGGGTCGAGGCCGCCGCCCTCATGGTCGATGGCCGCCTCGAAGACCTGTTTCTCGATCCCGATGGCCCGCGCCCCGGCGCCATCTACCGCGCCATCGCCGACCGCCCGATGAAAGGGCAGGGGGGAATGTTCCTGCGCACCCCGGATGGCACGGTGTTCCTGCGGCAGGTCAAGGGCCTCAGCCCCGGACAACCGCTTCTGGTACAGGTCACCGGCCACGCCGAACCGGGCAAGGCCCTGCCGGTCACCACGAAACTCCTGTTCAAAAGCCGCTACGCCATCGTCACCCCCGAGGCCCCGGGCCTCAATATCTCGCGCCAGATCCGCGATGACGACCGCCGCGACGAGTTGCTCGCCATCGCCCACGCCGAGATGGACGGGGTCGAGATGGGCCTGATCCTGCGCTCCTCTTGCCTTGAGGCCGACGACGATGAAATAGCCGAGGACATTCACGCCATGGTCGATCTGGCCACGGCGGTTCTGGGTGATGCCGAAGGGGCCGAGCCGGAAAAACTTACCGAAGGCGACGGGCCGCATACGCTGGCCTGGCGCGAATGGACCGATCCGGCGGATGTGGACGCAAACGAAGGTTCATTTATCGATCATGGTGTTCTGGATGCGCTGGATACTTTGCAAGAGGCCCAAGCGCCGCTGTCCGGCGGGGCCTCGATGTTTATCGAACCCACCCGCGCGCTGGTGGCTGTGGATGTGAACACCGGCAACGATACCTCCCCTGCTGCGGGCATGAAGGCCAACATGGCCGCCGCCCGTGATCTGCCACGCCAATTGCGCCTGCGCGGGCTTGGCGGGCAAGTGGTGCTCGACCTCGCGCCGATGCCCAAGAAGGACCGCCGCCAATTTGAGACCACCCTGCGCGCCGCCTTCCGGGCCTGCACGGTCGAGACTACGCTTGTCGGTTGGACGGGCCTTGGCCATTATGAGTTGCAACGCAAACGCGACCGCGTCGCGCTGTCCGAGGTGATGTGATGAGCTGCCCGATCTGCGGTAAGGCAAGCAACCCCAAGGCGCGCCCCTTCTGCTCCAAACGCTGCGCAGATATCGACTTGGGCAAGTGGCTGGGCGGGGACTACGCCATGCCGTCGCGTGACCCCGAGGATATGGAACGCGCCTGGGAAGAGGCCGAGGCCCAAAAGGCCCGCGCCAAACCGCACTAATCCCCGTCATCCCGCATTAGGCAACTGCGTTCCGCCCAACCCAACATACCTGCCCAATGGCGCGCGCAAGCGGGCTTCTTGCGACAAAAGCCAGAGCCTTGAAAAAAGTGACAAAGCCCTCTGGACACCCCGCCCAACCTGACCTAGAACGCCTCCACCCGAACGCAGCCGCGTTCCCCGTGCCCGGGTAGCTCAGGGGTAGAGCAGTGGATTGAAAATCCTCGTGTCGGTGGTTCGATTCCGCCCCCGGGCACCATTTTAATCGGAAAGCCTTACCAATAACCGGTGTTTTCCACCACGCCATCACTCTGTGAGTCGTAAAACGATAGGTGTTCCGTCCTCGATGCGTTCATTGGGATGGACCAAGACCCGTTCTGCCTCCGAAAGCCCGTTCACGATCACGGCGGATCGGTCGTTCGTGTGGCCGATCTCGACAGGGCGCAAGCGCGCTGTTTCGTCCTCCATAACAAACACGGCCCACGCCTGACCGTATCGGAACAGGGCGCTTAGCGGGATTTGCAGGACATCGTCGCTCTCCCATTCGACAACGCGCAGGTAGACGGCAAAGCCGTGCCCAAGCGACGGCCGCTCTTCAAGGGGTGAAATCAGGTCGAACACCACATCCACGCGCTGTTCCTCGATGCCAAGCGCCGAGACCTTGGTATAGGCCGAGGGTTCGATTTCCGAAACCCGCGCCGCAAGCTGCCCCGCGCCGCCCCATCGTTCGACGATGGCCGGGTCGCCCACCTCAAGGCGCACCGCATCGGTCGACAGGACATCGGCCACGATTTCAAGGTCCCCCGGTTGCCCGATGGACAACAGGGGGGTGCCCGCCGCCACCGGGCGTTCGCTGATCACCGCGATGCTCAGCACACGGCCGTCCACCGGTGCCTTGATCGCCTGACAGCAATCCGCGGTATCGTCGGCATAGCCGCCGGGGTCGATCAAGGCCGCGCGGGCACGGTCGAGCGCGCCCCGGGCCATCTCGAGGTTCGACGCGGCGGCCTCCTGTGCGGCCTGCCGGACGCCAAGCGTCTGCTCGGCGTTTTCCAGCCGTGTCATCGAGGCAACGCCACGCTCGACCAGTTCCTTGGCGCGGCGATATTCGCTTTGGGCCAGTTCCAGTTCCTCGTCGGTCTGTCGCAGGCGGCTTTGCGCCATATGCAGTCCCGCCTCGGCCTCGCGTATGGCGGCCTCTGCCTGCACCCGGCTGCGTGGGTCCAGCGGGTCGGAAGCGGCCGGGTCAATGACCGCGACAACGGTTTCGCCCGCCGTAACGCCATCGCCCACCCGCACAGGCGAGCGGCGCGCCACGCCCCGGATCGGGGCGGCCACGTCGTAAACCTCGGCGATCCGGGTTTCCCCCTCGACATTGACAGTCACCTGCATGGGCCCGCGCGTGGCGGTGGCGATGTCCACCGGCACAGGGTCGGTCCGGAAGGTGACAATACCCAGCATCCCCGCCGTCACCACGCCGAACACTGTAAGAAGTACGGTTCTCGTCTTCATGGGCTCTCCTTACTCCCGCGTTTTCATCACCTGCACCAGGTCCAGCCGGTCCAGCCGCCGCCGAACGACCAGCGACGAGATCAGCGCCGCCGCCAACACCACCAGGCTGGCCTGTGCAAAGCCCGCCGGGGGCAAGACCAGCGGAATCTCGTAAAGGTCACTGGTCGATCCCTCGGCCAGCGCCTTGGCGATGCCGGCCCCCAGCAACCAGCCAAGCGGTTGCGCCAATAGCGCCAGAACCATGGTCTCACCCACAAGGATGAACGAGACCTCGCCGCGCGAAAAGCCAAGGATGCGCAGGCTTGCCAGTTCGCGCGCCCGTTCCGATAATTGGATGCGCGCGCCATTATAGGCCACCCCTATGGTGATCAGCACGGCAACGGTCAGGTAGATCGTCGTCATGATATCCACGTTCTCGCGGATCGTTGCCTCGAAGGAGCGTTGCATCTTGTTCATCTGGATCAGGCCGCTGAGTTCCGGGGTGTCCTTCAGCACCTGATGCAACTGCGGAAGGGCCTGCGCATCGACTTGCAGGTTGGCAACCGAGATCCGGGGCGCCTGACGCAACAGGCGGCTGAGCGTGTCCAGGTCCATGTAGGCGCCCAGCCCGATGTATTGCCGCACCAGTCCGGCCACCGGTACGAAATGGGTTTCGTTGATCCCGCCCAGAAACTCGACTTCGATGATGTCGCCGGGCTGCACCCCAAGCTGCCCGGCCAACCGCCGCGACAGCATCAACCCTTCCGGGGGCGGATCAACCGCCTGACCATCCGTTGTGATGATCCGCGCAAGATCTGCGCCGGGGCGGCGGGCCTCGATGGCGACATCCTTTTCCCGATGCCCATGGCGCAGCACGGCGGATTGAAACTGCTGCCCCTCGGCGCGGAAAACGCCGGGCAGGCGGGCCACCTCGGCCAAAGCCGTTTCGGGAATGTCGGGCTCGAACAGCAATATCGCATCCTGCCGGTTCGTACGGTCGAAGGTGGTCGAGATCAGCTCATTCAAAGCCGCCGGGAAAAAACTGGTGGCCACCAGAACCGCCACGGCCAGCGCCAGCCCCAGCGCCGTGAAACCGGATCGTAGCGGCCAGCGTAGCAGGCTGCGCAGGATCATCACCACCGGCTGGGACAGGCGCAAGGCCACCATGACCCGGTCCAGCCACGTGCGCTTGAACCGCGGCGGCGCGGGCGGCGCCATGGCCACGGCCGGGGGCAGTTGCGCCGCCCGCAGGGCACTGCGCCCGGCGCCCAAGGCCGCGCTGGCCACCGCCAAAAGGCCAGACAGCGCATAGGCGCTATAGTTCAGGTTGTAGATCAGATAGGGGAAATCGAAGAATTGCGCATACAGCCGCGCCAGCGCCCGCGCCAGCCATGTGCCCACGCCCCATCCGATCACCGTACCAGCCATGGCAATCAATACCGCCAGCAGAAGGTAATGCACACAGATTTCCACGTTGGAATAGCCGATGGCCTTCAACAGCCCGATCTCGCTGCGTTCCAGCGCGATGATCCGGCTGATGACCATGCTGACCAGAAAGGCGGAGATTGCGTAGAAGATGGGCGGCAGGATCATGGCGCTGGTTTTCAATTGCTCCAACTCGGACTCGATGAAACTGTTGGAGAGTTGAATGTCGCGGCCATAGGCTCCAAGACCGCCATAAGGCTCCAACAGGTCGTCCAGGCGGTCGATCACGTCTGCCCGGCTCGCCCCACGGTTCAGTTTCAGGGTCACGTTGTTGAACGCCCCGTCCATGTCAAACGCCCCAGCCACGGCACGTTCGGGCATCCAGAGCACACCGAAGGTTTCATTGTCGGGCATCAGGGCGCCGGGACCGATGGTATAGATGAACTCGGGCGACAACAGCGTCCCGGTCAGGGTCAGCGCGCGCCGGTGCCCGTTCAGATTGGCATGGAAGGTATCCCCGGGCCGCAGGTTGTTGGCCGCGGCGAAGGGGGCGTTCACGGCGACTTCATGTGTCGCATCGGGCGAGGGGAGCCGCCCCGCCTGCAAGACCGGCAGGTTCAGATGTGATTGACCGTTCGGGGGCAACGACAGAATGCGCGCGGTAACCGTTTCCGCGCGCCCGGGGACATCGAGAACCGCGAATTGCGATATGCGCGCATCCGCCGCCCGCACCCCGTCAATCCGCCGAATTTCCTGCATCAGCCAAAGTGGCGCGCGATTGGCATCGGCAAAGACATCGGCAAAGCGGTTGCGCTCGTAATAGGCGCGGCGGGTCTCCTCCAACGAAATGAAGGTGCCGAAGGTCGTCAACAGGATGGCCACCCCACAGGCCAGCACCAGGGCAATCGCCAAGGCCTGCGCCCAAAGGCGCCGGAAATCACGCAGCAGCTTGCGGTCAAGCGCGGTCATGCCCGGCCCTCACCAACTGATCTCGGCAGGCGCGACGCGGGTGGTGTTTTCCTCCACCCGGTCGATCCGGCCATCGAGGAAATACACCACGCGATGCGCCATCTGCCGGATCGCGACATTATGGGTGATGACCGCCGTGCTCGTGCCCAGCCGGTCATTGACGTCGCGCAACACCTCCAGCACCTGAACGCCGGTCTGGCTGTCCAGCGCCCCGGTCGGCTCGTCGCACAGCAACACTTCGGGCCGCTTGGCGATGGCCCGGGCGATGGCCACCCGTTGTTGCTCCCCGCCCGACATCTCGGCGGGAAAATGATCCAGCCGATGATCCAGCCCGACCTGCGCCAGCGCCTCCTCGGCAGGCATCGGATTGGGGGCGACATCGGTGACCAGTTGCACGTTCTCCCGCGCCGTCAGGCTGGCCACGAGGTTATAGAATTGAAACACGAACCCCACGTGATCGCGCCGGTATTTCGTCAGGCTCCGGTCATTCATCGACGTCAGGTCCAGATCGCGAAACCACACCTTGCCGGATGTCGCATGATCCAGCCCTCCAAGAATGTTCAACAGGGTGGATTTGCCGCTTCCCGATGGCCCCAGAAGCACGGCCAGTTCTCCGGTGAACAGGGTCAAATCCACGCCATCCAGCGCCCTGACCTTGAGTTCGCCGGTGTCGTAAATCTTGGTCAGGCCCTGCGTTCGAAAAACTGCGCCCATGGGCACTCCCTTTCCTGTTCGCACTCTAGGCGCTTTGCAAGGGCAAGCATAGGGACCTGTCGAAACCCCGCCTTGCGATTGATCAAGTCAACCGGCGGTCGATACGTCGAAAGGCGGGGCAGGGCGATTGCGCATGATCAAGGCCAAGATGAACGGGCCGTCGCAAGGTCAGGGGCAGGGCGCGCGCCCTGACCGCGGTTGAGGCGCAAGCCGGGATTGGTAAAATGGCATATGGGTGGAACCATGGATAGATTCCTCAATCGAACCGAAGCCGGAAAAGCCCTTGCAAAGGCCCTTGCCGACAAGGGCTATTCCGATCCGGTCGTTCAGGCATTGCCGCGCGGCGGCGTTCCCGTGGGGATCGAGGTCGCGCGCAGACTGAATGCCCCGATGGACATCGTGATGGTGCGCAAGATCGGTGTGCCGGGACAACCCGAGCTGGCCGCCGCCGCCGTGGTCAACGGCGATGATCCCCAGATCGTCGTCAACGACACAATCGCAGCACAGGCCGGGCTGTCGCGCGACGACATCGACGGTCTGGCACAGGCGCAACTCAAGGAAATCGCGCGCCGCCGGGCCGTCTACCTGAAGGGTCGCGCGTCCATCCCCATCAAAGGGCGAACCGTGATCGTCGTCGATGACGGGATCGCCACCGGTGCCACCATGCGCGCCTCCCTCAAGGCGCTGCGGCAACGCGGACCGGCCAAACTTGTGCTGGCCGTACCAGTCGCCGCACCCGACACGCTTGCCGCCCTGCGCGGGGACGTCGATGAGGTCGTCTGCCTGCTCCAGCCCCGACCGCTTTTCGGCGTCGGCGCTCATTACGACGACTTCGGCCAGACCTCCGACGATGAGGTCATCCGGCTGATGGACGAAGCCGACAGCCTTGTCGGGAAAACGGACACCGCCCCGGATTAACCCCCATGCTTGCCATAGGTTAAAGCAGCAAGGCCCCTCCACGGTTAGGCTCATACCGGCAACCGAGGGAGGCCAGAAATGCCAATGCGAACGCCATGACGTGGCAAACCATTACCAAATCCGCCGCGGATCGAACCGCCGCCGCATGGCCCGATACCAAGGCCGCGCGGGCGGGCTTCTCATGGGAAAAAGCCCGCCAAAGCCTTGCGGGCCTGCCCGGGGGCGGCCTCAACATTGCCTACGAAGCGCTCGACCGGCACGTCGCCGAAGGCCACGGCGACCGCTTGGCAATACGATGGCTGGGGGCCTCGGGCGAGACACGGGACTTCACCTACGACGACCTGCTGCGCAACGCCTCGAAATTCGCCAACATCCTTGCACGGCATGGCATCGGCAAGGGGGACCGCCTGTATTCGATGATGGGCCGGGTGCCCGAACTTTACTTTGCGGCGCTGGGCACCCTGCGCGCGGGGGCGGTCTTTACTCCGCTCTTCTCGGCCTTCGGCCCCGAACCCGTCCGTACCCGGATGGAAATCGGCGAGGCCCGCGCGCTGATCACCACCGCCTCGATCTACCGCCGCAAGATCGCCCCGTGGCGGGCTGAAATCCCCTCGCTGAAACTGGTGCTCATCGTGGGCAGGGATGCGCCCGATGATTGCGTCGCGCTCGGGCCGGAACTGGACCGTGCCCCCGACACCGCCGACATCGCACACACCGACCCCGAGGACATGGCCCTGATCCATTTCACGTCCGGCACCACCGGGAAGCCCAAGGGTGTCGTGCATGTCCATCAGGCCGTCGTCGCCCATGCCGTCACCGGGCGTTACGCGCTCGAACTCAAACCCGGCACGATCTACTGGTGCACCGCCGATCCGGGCTGGGTGACGGGCACCTCCTACGGCATCATCTCTCCCTTGGTGAACGGGGCCACGATGATCGTGGACGAGGCCGAATTCGATCTTGAACGGTGGTACGACATTCTGGAGCGCGAAAAAATCGAGGTCTGGTACACCGCCCCCACGGCCATTCGGATGATGATGCGGGCAGGCAGAACGGCCGCCTCGGGCCATGATTTCAGCCAGCTGAAATTTCTGGCCAGTGTCGGCGAACCCCTCAACCCCGAGGCCGTCGTCTGGGGACAGACGGTATTCGGGCGGCCCTTTCACGACAACTGGTGGCAGTCTGAAACCGCCGGCATCATGATCGCCAATACCGCCGCCATGGACATCAAGCCCGGCTCGATGGGCAAGCCTCTGCCGGGGATCGAGGCGGGCATAGTCGAGACCGGCGGCAAGCACCTGCATGAATGCGGCCCCGGCGAGGTGGGCGAACTGGCGCTGCGGCCCGGCTGGCCGTCGATGATGCGGGCCTACCTGAACGAACAGGCGCGCTATGACAAATGCTTTCGCGATGGCTGGTACCTGTCGGGCGATCTGGCGATGCGCGATACCGATGGCTATTTCTGGTTCGTGGGCCGCGCCGATGACCTCATCAAATCCTCGGGCCACCTGATCGGCCCCTTCGAGGTGGAAAGCGCCCTGATCGAACATGACGCCGTGGCCGAGGCCGGGGTGATCGGCCTGCCCGATGAAACCGCCGGCGAAATCGTGAAGGCTTATGTCGTGCTCAACCCCGGCTTCGAGCCCTCCGAGGAGACAGAGCGCGCCCTGCGCGGCCACGCCCGCAAGCGCCTTGGTCCGGCCGTGGCCCCCCGTCAGATCGCGTTCCGCGAAAGCCTGCCCAAGACACGTTCGGGCAAGATCATGCGCCGCCTTCTCAAGGCGCGCGAACTGGGCCTGCCCGAGGGCGACATCTCGACCCTTGAAACCGATGAGACATGACCAAACCACACCGGAGGCCCCATGACCCGTGACGAGATACGCAGCGTCTTCATAGATGAACTCACCCGCATCGCCCCCGATGTCGAGGCGGCAACCCTGTCGGACGACGATCACCTGATGGATGACCTCGGGCTTGATTCCATGGACATCCTCAACCTCGTGACAGCACTTCAAACGCGGCTCGGCCTGTCGGTCCCTGAAACCGACTACCCGCGCCTCGAGACCCCCGAAAAAGCGGTGGACTACCTGTCGCGCAAACTGGGCTGAGGGCGGGTGCCGTCCATCCACCGCCGATTAACACGGGTAAACGACGACTCACCAAACCCTGCTTACCCTTCTCCTCATTGATGATGCAGGGCCACCTCTGCGGCGGACCTGCGGGCCAATGCTTGGGAAGGAGGCAACCATGGCACATAATTTCGACCCCTCGCCGCAGACAGGCGAGGACGATGCACCCAGTTCTGAATCACGGCGGGGGTTCCTGCAACTTGCCGCGCTGACCGGCGCGGTGGTCTCCACAGCCGGACACCGCGCCATGGCCAACGGCGACATCGGCTTTTTCGCCAAGGACCTGTCGGATGAAAAACTGATCCATATGTACCGCACGATCCTGCGCATCCGCTGGCACGAGCGGACACAGGCCGACCAGATGCTGAGCAACCCCGACTACCGTGGCTATAACCACTTCTACGCCGGGCAGGAGGCCGTGGCGACAGGTGTCTGTTCCGCGCTCCGCAATGACGGACCCTTCGAACAGATCGACCTTGTCTATTCCTCGCACCGGCCCTCGGGTCATGCCATCGCCAAGGGCGTGGACATCCCCAAGATGGTGGCGGAAATGGATTTCCGCGCCACCGGCATGAACAGCGGCTACGGGGCGGAAATGCATATTTCCGACCCTTCGGTCGGCTTCATCGGGGCCGACGGGATGATTGGCCCGGCGCCTGTGATTGCCTCGGGATCGGCCTTTTCCTTCCGCGCGCGCGGTTCGGATCAGGTCTCGGTGGTCTTCGCCGGTGACGGCAACTACGCCGCACCGCATTTCCACTCGACCCTCAACAACGCCCGGCTGCTGGACCTGCCGCTCATCTATGTGTGCGAGAACAACCTCTATCACCAATACGCGCATTACAGCTATTCCTGCCCGCACAAGGACATCGCCGATGCTGCCGCCGCCTATGGGATCGCGGTCGAGGTGGTCGACGGTCAGGACGTGATACAGGTCTACAATGCCGCCAAGGATGCGGTGGACCGCGCCCGTGCGGGCGGCGGCCCGACCTTCATCGAGGCCAAGACCTATCGCTACTACAACCACTGGGGCGCCCCGGGCGCCAAGGCCGGTGAACTGGGCGCCTTCGGGTATGATCCGCTGGCGATCACCTCCTTCCGGCCCGAACGCGAGGTCCGCGCCTGGATGCAGCGCGACCCGGTGGACATCTCGCGCGATATCCTCGTCGACTGGGGCGTTCTGGACGATGCCCGCGCCACCGCGATCGAGGACGAGGTCAAGACCGAGATCGCCGAGGCCTTCGAATGGGGGCTCAGTCAACCGCTCTGCACCCCCGAGGACGGTCTCAAACATGTGTTCGCGACAGGCTCCGTGCCCGCCCGCCAGTTCGGCTGAGGCGCAAGGCGATATTCTGAAAGGACAACGACAATGGCACAGAAAAGCTGGATGTATTCGGTCCTTGAGGCCGTGCAATACGAAATGCAGCAGGACCCGGCGATGACCTGGATCTTCGAACTGACCCCGCCGGTCGCCTCGAACCCCGGAAAACCGGTGATCAATCTGGAAACCGAGTTCGGACGCAAGCGCGTGGTCAACACCGGCATCGATGAGAACTGGATGTCATCGGCCGCGCTGGGCGCGGCGCTGGCCGGGTCGAAATCGGCCACCTACATACCCTATCAGGGCGCACTCATTCCCTTCGAGGTGATCCAGAACGTGGCGGGCAAACTGCGCCACAAGACCGGCGGGCAGGCCGACCTGCCTGTGGTCTGGATCATCGAGATGACGGGCCAGACGCCCGGTTTCGCGCAGCAGCACTCCTGTTACGAGGAAGACAGCTATTACATGCATATCCCCGGCGTGCGCACCGTGGTTCCCTCCACGCCCTATGACGCCAAGGGGATGATGCACGCCGCCCTGCGCTCGATGGATCCGGTGGTTTACCTCTACCCCGCCGGGTTGCGCACCCTGACCGAAGAGGTCCCCGACGAGGCCTACGAGGTGCCGCTCGACAAGGCGGCGGTGCGCATGGAAGGCAGCGACCTGACCATCGTCAGTTCCGGCGCGGGCATGCCCGGCGTGCTTGAGGCCGCCGAGGCCCTGACCGGCGAGGGCATGAGCGTCGAGGTGATCGACCTGCGCGCGCTTAATGCCATGGATACCGAAACCATCGTCAATTCGGTCGCCAAGACGAAACGGCTCCTGACGGTGGATCAATCCTACTACACCCTTTGCCCGGGGGCCGAGGTGATCGCCCGCGCGGCGGAAAACGTCGAGGGCCTCAAGGTGAAACGCGTGGCCTTCCCCGATGCGCCGCCGCCCGCCTCGCCCGAGATGTTCACATGGATGCGGCCCAATGCCGAAGGTATCGCGGGGGCGGCCCGTGACCTTGTCTGATACGATGAATGACGGCCCCGCGCCCGCGCCGCTGTCCGGCTGCACCAGTTGCGGCGGGGGAACCCTCCGGCGCGACCGGGTCAAGACCGCGCTCTGGCGCGGCGAAGACCTCGTGGTGATCGAGGACATCCCGGCACTGGTCTGCATCCGCTGTGGCGAGCGGTATTTCGAGGATGAAACCGCCATGGCGCTCGACATGATGCAAGCGGGGCAGGGCGCTCAGGGCAGGCCGCGACGCAGCCTGTCCGTCCCGGTCTACGGCTTCACCGCACCCGAAGGGGGCAGCGGGTCATGAGGTGGTCTCTCCTGATCGCGGTTCCGGTCTGTCTGGCCACGGTGCTTTGGGCCGAGGAGGATCAATTCGCCTTCATCCCCGACGGCGGGCGCAGCCTTCTGGCCGGGCTGGTCGCGGGGTTGGAACCCGACGCCCGGCACTCCGTCCTGACCCGCAAGGCCGGGTCCGCAGACTGGGCCGACTGGGCGCGCGCACAGGCCCCGGACATGGCCGAGACCCCTGTTGAAACCCTCGCCGGATACGCGGCCCTGAACTTGCCGCTGGCAGAGGTCACAGACGAGGATTGGGCGGCGCAACTGCCCCCCGATGGCAAGGACCTTGCCATCGCCCAATGCCAGTTCTGCCATTCGCTCTTCACCGGCTACCTGATGCACGACCGCGATCTGACCGGATGGAAAGGCACCTTCAAGGCCCCGTTTCACACCGAAATCCCCATGAACGAGGTCGAGCGCGACACCTTCGCCAGCTACTCGGCCCTGAACATGCCCCTGAGTTTCGAGGACGTCCCGCCGGAATGGCGGTTCTGACATGCGCCATTCCGTAGAAAGGAGGCCGAACATGAGAAAACACGGTTTACGCATCCTGACCCTCCTGACCGCCCTGACGTTCGGGGCGATCACCGCGGCGCAGGAGGACGATGTTTTCGCCTTCATCCCCGACGGGGGGCGGACCTTGCTTCAAAATCTGCGCACCGAGGGCCTGCCATCGGATTTGGAAAAGGCCATCACCACCCAGACCGCCGATGCCCCGCAATGGCGCGGCACGCTGGACAAGGCCGCGGCCAATGCCCCTGCGGTTGCGGCGCTCGACGATTGGCAACGCGACACGCTGGCCCATTACCTCGCGGCCCGCGCGCCCCTGCCTGCACAAGGCGATCTGCCCCGCGACGGGCGCGACATGTCGCTGGCCCTGTGCCAGTCGTGCCATATCATCACCGTCGTCGTCACGCAGGAGCGCACCCGCGAGGCATGGCTCGGAACCATGAACTCCCCCAGCCACATCGAGATCGAAACGACACCCGGGGAACGACAATTGATGGCCGATTATCTGGTGATCAACGCGGGCATTCCCATTGACCTGATCCCGCCCGCGCTTCGGGCGGGCGGTGCCTCCTACTAGGGGCGCACGGTATCCGGCAACGGGGTAGGCCATGCTTTTCACATCGCTTGAATTCCTGCTCTTCCTGCCGGTTGCCGTTGTTCTGTTCTGGTGGCTTCCGGCGCGGTGGCGCCTGCCGTGGCTCTTGCTGGCCAGCCTCGGGTTCTACGCCAGTTTCGCCATCGAGAACCTTGCTTATCTCGGGGTGGTGGCCCTGATCGCTCTGGCCGCCGGTCGGTATCTTGCTACACCCGACGCCGGGAACCGGCGCTTGGTGCTTTGGTCCGGAATTCTCGCGATCCTCGGGTTGATGTTCGCCCTGAAATACTATGACCCGCTGGTCGAAGATCTCGCATGGCTCCCGCGACTGGGGCTCAGCGCCCCCGCCGGGTTTTCCTTCTATGCCTTCACCGCCATCGCCCTTCTGATCGACCGCTACCGCACCCCGGCCGAGGCCTCCGCCAACATCCGTCAGGATGCGCTCTACCTCGCATGGTTTCCCAAACTGCTGGCAGGCCCCATCGAACGGATCACCCCCTTCACCGCCGAATTGACCCGCCGCGCACCGATGAAGCCCGCGCATTTCGCGCTGGGCGGGCAGCTTTTCCTCTGGGGGCTAGTGAAAAAGGTGGTGGTGGCCGACAACCTCGCGCCCTTCGTCGACCGGACCTATGCGATCCCGGCCTATGCCGTGCCACTGGAGCTGATCATCGCCACCTATTTCTTCGCCTTCCAGATCTACTGCGATTTTTCGGGCTACACCGACATGGCGCGCGGGGCCTCACGGCTTTTCGGCATCCGCCTGTCGCAAAACTTCCGCCGCGCCTATTTCGCCCAGTCGATCAGTGAATTCTGGTCGCGCCGCTGGCACATTTCGCTGGCCGACTGGTTTCGCGACTACCTCTATTACCCCTTCATGGGGCCGTCGCGAACCGCGCTGCGCATGTACCTGGGGCTGATGATCGTTTTCATGGTCAGTGGTATCTGGCACGCTGGCCTGGGCTACGGGATCGGCTGGGGGTTCCTGGCCTGGGGCGCGCTGAACGGTGTGTACCTTTGCGTGGAACGCGCACTCAACCCGATCCGCCGGACAATCCGGGTCCGCTTGAAGGGCTCAGGACTCGCCCCGCTCTACGGCGTCCTGACCACCCTGCTGGTCTTTCACCTCGTGCTGGTCAGCTGGGTGTTTTTCCGGGCCGCCGACCTTGGCGACGGGATGACCGTGATCTCGCGCATCGCGGCCGCCTTGCCCGAGCTTCCCCGCCTCGTCACCCGTTACCCCTTCACTGCCGAACAAGGCTTCCTTGCGGCGCTTGTCGCAGGCCTGCTCATCATCGAACTGGTGATGGAGCAAAAACGCCTGAGAAACCGCCTCGCCCGCGCCCCCCGCGTCCTGCGCTGGGCGGCGATCTTCGCGGGTCTTTTTGCCCTCCTGCTGCTGGGCCGCTGGCAAAGCGAGGCTTTCGTCTACATGCAATTCTGAAAGGCCCTGCCATGGATATCGCCGACCGCCCCGTTCTGCCCTTTCCCCGCCGCGCCATCGCCCGGTTCCTTGCGCTGTTCCTCGTGCTTTACGGTGCGGCGGCATGGGTTGCCGAAGCGACAGTCGCACGCACCGGGCAGGACACCCCGTTTCAAAGGTTGCTCGCCCTCAAGGGCCAACAGGTGGACTGGGCCGTTCTGGGTGCCTCCCACGCCTTGCCCCTGCGCTTTGGGGATATTCCCGCACGCCTTCAGGCCGAAACGGGCCAAACCATGGCGGTTCTGGCCGAAGTCGGCGCAGGGCCGCTCTACAACCACCTGGTGTTCAAGCAAGCCATGCAGGACATCGCGCCGCGTCGCTTGCTCTATGTCGTCGATGCCTTCGCCTTCGCCGCGCCGGACTGGAACGAGGCGCGGATCAGTGACCGCACGCTGCTGCGCAAAACGCCCCTGCGCCTCTCGACCGCGCGCCATATGGCGGCCATGGTGCTGCACCATGGCACAGACCCGGCGGGGCTGGCCGATTACCTGACAGGGTTTTCCAAACTCAACCCGCCTGACCGTTTCCCACAGGAGGGCTGGACCGGGGCCGCGGGGTTTGACCGCAAGGTCCGCCTGTCGCGCCATGCGGTCGAGGCGCGGGCCGACTATCTCTATCCCGACCCGCCGCAGGCCGATACCATGGCCCGCTACCTCGGGGTATTGGCCTCGATGTTCGATGCCGCACAGGCACAAGGCATAAGGGTCACCGTCATCAAACTCCCCGTGCCGGAGGCCTTCCGCGATGCCTTGCCGGACGAGGCGGCATTCGACCGGCGCTTGCGGGCAGAACTGGCCCCGCGCGGCATCCCATACCACGACCTGGGCGGCGCACTCCCCGACCCGCGCTATTTTTTCGATACCGATCACCTCAATCGCGCGGGCGTGACGGCGCTTTACGATCAGTATCTAATGTCGATCCTTGCAGCCGCACCCGCGCGTTGACGGCGGTTAAGGCGCATCCCCCTCAACAATGGCTGAATCCTCCGCAGGACGAGTCCGCGACTCGCCCCATGAACATCCCTGCAAGCATAGGAGGATCACATGGCAAAAGACCAAGACACCACCCCGGCCAAATCCAAGGCAGAAGGGCCAAGGACCCCGACAGGCGGTTGGCACCCGTTCTGGGACCTCCGTCAGGAAATCGAGAACCTGTTTGACGAATTCTACTCCGGCAACGCCCTTGCCCCGTTCCGGCGCTCGCGCGCGCCAGGCGCCGATCAAACGGCCTCGGGGCTGGCCATGAGTGCCACGGCCCCGCAATGGGACGTCATCGACAAGGAGGACGAAATCAAGATCGTGGCCGATCTGCCCGGAATGGCCGAAGCGGACATCGATGTTCAGGTCACAGACAGCACCCTGACCCTGAGCGGCGAGAAAAAGGAGGAAACCGAGGAAGGTGACAAGGAAGGGGACTATTACGTTTGCGAACGCCGCTTCGGGTCATTCCGCCGCTCTCTTCGCTTGCCCGAGGGCATCGACCGGGACAAGATAGACGCCCGCTTCAACAACGGCGTGCTCACGGTCCACCTGCCCAAGAAGCCCGAGGCGCAGCACCCAAGCCGCAAGATCGAAGTCAAAGCGGCCAAATGAGCACACTGACCCCCCGATAAGGCGCGCGATGGGGCGTGCAGGTGATCTTGTACGCCCCATACCCGCCCTGAGGCACTACGTCTTGATCCCGGCGGGGGGGCTCCGAAAGGCCAGGCGCATCTGCTTTTCGGTTTCGATCAGCGCAAAAAACACCATGCCGATGACAACGATTAACAGGCCGTCGCGCGGCGGCACGGCCTGCGTGCCAAAGATCTCTTGCAAGGGCGCCAGATAGGTAATCGCGGCCTGTGCCGCCACGACCACGACGATGCAGGCCCAGATCACCGGCGTTCCGCGCACCGCCGCCCACGTCAGGGACGTGCCGTGAATGTTGCGGATGAAAAACAGGTGGAACAGCTCCAGCACCACCAGCGTGTTCATCGCGATGGTCTGGGCAAGCGGCAAAGGATACCCCCGGTCGAGCGCATAGAAGAACACGCCGAACCCCGCCGACAGGAACAGCGCCGAGACCAACACGATATGCCACACCAGCCCCCCGGTCAAAAGCGGCGCCGACCGTGGGCGCGGCGGATGCCGCATCGTGCCGGGCTCCGAGGGCTCAAAGGCCAGCGCAAGGCCCAGCGTCGCCGCCGTCACAAGGTTGATCCAAAGGATCTGCACCGCCGTCACCGGCAGGGCCAGCCCGGCGAACAGCGCGACAACAACCGTGGCCGCTTCGCCGAAACTGGTGGGCAGGGTCCAGCTGATGACCTTCTTGATATTGTCGAAAACGGTCCGCCCCTCGCGCACCGCCGCCGCGATCGAGGCGAAATTGTCATCCGCCAGCACCAGATCGGCGGCCTCTTTCGCCGCCGCGCTGCCCTTGCGCCCCATGGCAATCCCGGCATCGGCACGCTTGAGGGCAGGGGCGTCGTTCACCCCGTCGCCGGTCATCGCCACGGTCAGCCCCCGCGATTGCAACGCATCGACAAGCCGCAACTTGTCGGCGGGCGACGTGCGGGCAAAGACATCCACCCCCACGGCCGCTTCGGCCAGCGCGCTGTCGCTCATCGCCGCAATATCCGCGCCGGTCAGAACCTCCCGGCAATTTGTCAGCCCTATGGTTTCGGCAATCGCCCGCGCCGTCGCCGCATGATCCCCGGTGATCATCTTCACATCGATCCCGGCGGCATGACATTCGGCGACCGCCTTGATCGCCTCGGGGCGCGGCGGGTCGATCAGCCCGATCAACCCGATCAGGGTCAGGGTTCCCTCCAGATCGGCGGCGTTCAGGATGGTATGATCCTGCGGCACCGAACGCATGGCAATGGCGATCACCCGCTCTCCCTGTGCCGCCAACCGCTCGACCATCGCGTGCCAATGCGCCTGATCAAGCGGCTCGGTCCCGCCATCCAGCCCGCGCTGCGCCCTGCACATGCTCAGCACCGCCTCGGGCGCGCCCTTGACGTGAATCGCGGCATGGCCCTCGTGGTCATGATGCAGCACGGCCATATAGCGATGCGCGGCATCGAACGGGATCGTATCCGTACGGCTCCACCCGGCAAAAGGCTGGCCGGGGTCTTCGGTGATCTTGCCCGCCAAGGCCACAAGGGCCCCCTCCATCGGGTCGCCCACGACATGCCAGCCACCCTCGACCCGGCGCAACCGCGCATCATTGCACAGCGCGGCGGCACGGGCGAAGGCCTCCAGTGTGCCATGATCCTCCACCGGCCTGTCCGTATCCCCGTGGCGCAGCCCCCCTTCGGGGGCATAACCCTCGCCGCTGACCGAAAAGACATGCCCCGGCGCGGCAAGGGTGGCGGCCATCATCTCGTTGCGGGTCAGGGTGCCGGTCTTGTCGGTACAGATCACCGAAACCGCCCCCAAAGTCTCGATCGCGGGCAGGCGGCGGACGATGGCGTTGCGCCGCGCCATGGCCTGCACGCCCACGGCCAACGTGATCGTCAGCACCGCCGGAAGCCCCTCGGGGATCGCGGCAACCGACAGGCCGACCACCGCCATGAACAAATCGGCAAAGGGCATGTGCCCCACGAAATATCCGTAAACCAACAGGCTGGCCGCGATCAGCAGGATGAAGACGGTCAGCCACCGGGCAAATACGTCCATCTGCTGCAACAGCGGCGTGGTGAGCGTCTGAACCCGCGTCAGCATATCGCTGATCTGTCCGATCTCGGTTGCGCGCCCCGTTGCGACGACAACGCCACGCCCCGTCCCCGACACGACCAGCGTACCGCTGAACAGCATGCAAGACCGATCCCCAAGCGCGGCCTCGGCCTCGACCGCCTCCGGGCCCTTGTGGACGGGAACGCTTTCCCCCGTCAGGATCGCCTCCTCGGCCCGCAACCCGCGCCCGTCGGTCAACCGCAGGTCGGCAGGCACCCGGTCCCCGGCCTCGATCAACACGATATCTCCGGGGACAAGATCCGCAGCGTCCAGAGATTTGCGTTGCCCGTCGCGCAGGGCCGTTGCATGCGGGGCCAGCATCTCACGGATCGCGTCCATCGCCCGCTCGGCGCGGCCTTCCTGCAAGAACCCGATCACGGCATTCACCAGAACAACCGCCATGATCACGCCGGTATCCACCCAGTGCCGCAGCGCCGCCGTCACCATGGCCGAGCCAATCAGCACATAGATCAGAACGTTGTGAAAATGCCCCAGAAAGCGCAGGATCGCGCCGCGCCCTTGCATCTCGGGGGCACGGTTCGGCCCATGCGCCGCCAACCGGCGGGCCGCCTCGTCCGAACTCAACCCCTCGGGCGTGGCCGCCATCTGCTCCAAGACCTCTGCCGGGACAAGGGCATGAGGCGCAAAGGCGCGGCTCATTGTCTTGGGGAGGCCGGAAATGTCATCCGCTACGCGCGGCATGGCCCCGTGCCTTCAGGTTCAAACCGGAATGTCGTCCTTGCGGCGCTTGGTCGAGCCCGCAGATTTCGCCACCTGTTTCAATCCGTCTTCGCCCGCCTCCAGTTCCGCCCGGCCCATATGCGCCGCACAGCGCGCGCACAGGTTGGACCACTCGCGAAAGTCCTCGGCGATGCGCCCCATCGAATGGGCCTGCCAGTCGGTGATGGCCTTCACCGCCGCCGCCGGGTTCGATGGCCCGGTTTCGGCAATATCCTTCGCCGTTTCCAGCGCCGTGCGCGTGGCGGTGTGGCGCCGCTCGAACCAGTGTTTTGCAAAGACCTCCGAGTCACTCAGCATCTTGTCCTGCATGTCCCAGAAATGCTCGGCTTGCGGGGCACCCGTCGGGACCATCGCGAACATCATCTGCGATTGCCGGACCATATCGGTGAACGAGGACGGTGAGGATTTCGAGGCGGTCATTCCATTGGCTCCTGTCATGGCTTATCGAAACGGCATAACGCCGGGGATTTTCCGGGCACTCGCACTGCTACCGGCAATGATACCCCCAAAACCCCGCACCTGACAAACCAGCGGCAAGTCGCCCGTATCGACCATATCCCACAAAGGGCGCCCCGGCGGTTTGACATCTGTCAAGATGGGGCTGTTTTCGCCTCGTATAGTTCGACAGTGAAAAGCGCCGGAGGATGGGGTGATCGGGTCCGGCGCGGTAAATCGTGAGTTTCCCGACATGGTGGTTTTGACCGATAAGGAGGGCACAGCCGTGTTCGCTGAATACCAACTGGCCGCTGATATGACCGAAGCCGCGCGCATCGTCCCGTGGGCGGGGGGCGCCAAGGCGTTCCCACGTGAACTTCACAATGCCCTCAATCAGCATAGGTTGCCTTTTTCAAAGAACCGGACATTGCTTCTCGAAGGCCAGGGATGCCGGGCCGTCTATTGCGTTCTCGATGGCTGGCTGGCCTTGTCGAAAGCCTTGCAGGAGGGCCAGAACCAGATCATAGATTTTGCCCTGCCCGGTGACATCGTCGATCCGGTCGCCGCAGACGGAAAGACATCTTCGGTGAACATCGAGGCGCTGAGCGACGGGGCGCTCGCCGCCATGCCTTACCGCAGTTGGGAACGCATGACCGGCCACTGGCCCGAAATGCAAAGACTGGCCCATCTGTCCGAGGCGGCCCAACAGGCCCGCCGCGCCGAACGGATGCTACGATTGGGCAAGGGGACCGCCGAGATGCGCATCGCCTATGCGATCCTCGAATTCTGTATCCGTATCGATGGCACCGATGATCATGAGACGCCCAGCTTTCACATTCCGATGACCCAACAGCAGCTTGGCGATTACGTTGGCCTGTCGTCGGTGCATGTCTGCCGGACGATGCGCCGCCTGACCCGCAACAAGATCCTTGCGATGCGCGACCATATCGAGGTGCGCGTTCTCGATGCCTGCGCGCTCGCGCGCTTGGCCGGGGTGGACCGCGAGGCCCTTGAACGCGAAATCCTGCCCTTCAGGGCCTAGGGTCTAGGGCCAAGGCGCGTTTCGACAATCTCCCCAAGCGTCTCACCGGCCAGATGCTCGGAATACTCTTCGGCAATCCGGTCCACCGACAGCATACCCACCAGCCGTGCTCGCGCATCGCAGACCGGCAGGCGGCGGACCTGATGATCGCCCAAGGCGGCGGCGGCATCCTCCACCCTTTGCCTGTCGCTACAAAACAGCACTTCCGGGCTCATCACGTCACGCACCCGAAGGCGCATCGCCCGCTCGCCGCCAACGACGGCCCTCATCACGATGTCGCGGTCCGTAATCACCCCGACAAGCCGGCCGTTCTCCAAAACGCCCAGACACCCGACATGCCCCGCGCGCATCTGCGCTGCGGCCTCGGGAACACTGGCCGAGGCCAGGATCGTGATCGGGGGGTGTCTCATGATGTCAGCGACCTTCATCTTCAACATTCCTGCCAGATGGCCGGACGCTCCGCCGCGTCGGCCGGGCCAAGTTCGGCCCCCGTGTTGATCGTGTCAGTCTGCTCTCAAACGTGCGTACAGGCTTTAACCCGCGGCAATTCACATGCCCGGGGCCTGTGCATTTACCCGGCTTTTTGACGGGCCGGCTCAAGGTTGGCGCCAATGTCCATGAACTCGTCCATGAACAGGCTCATAAGCTCCATCCGCGAGGCCACGCCGGTCTTGCGGAAAATGTTCGAGGTCTGCGCCTTGACCGTGCCTTCGGCGGTCGATCGGGCCTGCGCGATCTCGGCGATGCTCAGCCCTTTGAGCATGTACATTGCGATGTCACGCTCGGCCGAACTCAGGTTCCATTCGTCAAACTTGCCCCGCGCGAAACTGTCCATCTCACCGCGCAGGAAGTTGAGCGATTCCGATTGCTCCGTGTTGCGCGCCTGAAGCCAGCGAAGCTGACGCATCAGGATCCGAATGGCAAGGATCAGGGCCGCGGCCGAGAACACCTCGAACAACAAATGGGTCAGGTCCAGCAGGCTTGGTGCGTTGTTGGCAATCACCCGTTCGTAAATGTCGCTGGCCACATCGAAGACGAAGAATATGACGCTGCCAATCAGGAAAACCGTTACATATTTCAGGGTACTGGCCTGCATGGAACCTGTAGACTGCATTGATGGCATCCTCGATGCGAGCGAAACACACGGGCGGTCATGCCTCCCGTAAGGCGGCATTGGCCGAACCTGCCAAATCATTGCGCCATTTGGCCGGGCAGGACAAGGCAAACAGGCCCCCCGAAGGAGGCCTGAGTTGATTTTCGCCGGTCGCATCCGACCGGTGCGAAATGGCGGTTTTACTGCACGCGGGTCCAATGGCCGCCGTTCCGGCAAATCAAGCCGCCCAGAACACAGCCATTGACGGAAATGCGATTGCCCGACAGCTCAAGGCGCGACATGTATTCCTTGTCCCGGTCCGGTGCATAGATCCGCCCCTCGTATTCACCGTTGCCGCCCGGCGACAGGTTCCAGACGATCTTGCGCCCGAGCGTATCGGGCTGGATCGCCTGACCCTGCGCATTTTCGGCCCGTTCCAGAACCCCGCAGTACGTCGCGCCGCATTGTCCCACACGGATATAGCCGACATCGCCGTGGTCATCCGGGGCGGTGCGCCAAAGCCCCTCGATAGGGTCGGCCAGCGCAGGCCCCCCGGCAAGGATCGAAAGCATGATCAAGGCTGCAATACGTTTCATTTCACAAGTCTCCTATATGGTATGGTCACATCACTGGCCGGGCGGGTCACAGGTTGCCCATGCCGATGAAAAGCTGGCGATTGTTGTCGACGATGGCGCGGCGGCCATGCATGACGCGGGTGTTGTCCAGAACGGCAATATCCCCATCCTGCCAGTTGATTTCATGTGTGCAGGTTTCGGCAAGGTCGCGCAGCGCCTCGATTTCGTCCTGCTCGATCTCTTCGCCCTCGGCGAACCGATACCGGGGCGGGGCGTAATTATGCGACGGCCCCAGAACCGCGTTGGCAAACCCCTGCCCGCCGGACAGGGCCGAGCCACGCACCGGCGACACCGTCAGCCGATAATTGATCCCGCCATCCTCCAGCATGTCGAATTCCTGGTTCGGGATCGCCGCGCGGAATTCTTCGACATGCTGTTCGGTCACCTCTTCGGGGCGGGAAATGGCCGGGTGCTCATTGGCCAGATACCGCTTCCACAGCTCTTCCGGCAAATACCGCTCCACCACCATCGGCTGTTGCCAGCGCGCCTTGGTCTCGTCGTCCATCGCCTCGAATACGGCGCGGCCATCGCAAACCGTGGTTTGCGATCCCTCGAAGGCGGCAACGGGGCTGAAGAAGGCCACGATATCCGGGCAAACCGGCGTGTTGCCATTCTCGGTGTGCAGGCCAATCGGCCCGGTCCCGGCATCCACCTTTTGCGTGTTGGCATCGCCATATTCGCGTGCCGGATCAAAGGTGATCTTGTTGCACAGGGCCGTGGTCAGGGCGCTGAATCCGGCCATATCCGGCCGAAACCCGCGCAACAGGGTCCAGCCGTCCTTGTCCAGATCACGCCGAATACGGCCCTGAATGGCAATGTCACAGGGCGATTGTCCCTCATGATCGGGGCGAATGATGTTATAGGTCATGGCTCAGGCCTCTTTTTGTTCGTTGAAAGTCTTGAGGGCGGCTTGCGTCCGCGGGGTGTGCGCCTTGTGGATCAAGGCAGTGTCGATCAGCGATGGCACCACGGCCTGCACCAGTGCAAAAACCCGCTCGCCGAGACCGGGGTAAACCGTGGCCTTGCCCGCGGCGATCCCGGCCCATGCGCGCCGGGCCACACGCTCGGGGTCGTCAAGGGCCATGCCGAAGGGCTCCACCAGATGTGCAAACCGGCTCTGGGCTGGGGTCCGGGTGGCGCGGGGCGCCACATATGTCACCGAGATACCGAACTCTGACAACTCACGGCGCAGTGCGTCTGACAGGCCGCGGGTCGCGAATTTCGTGGCTGAATAAGCGGCGAAATAGGGAAAGGCGATCATCCCGAACATCGAGCCGATATTGACGATCCGGCCCTGCGCCGCCGCCAGCGCGGGCACAAGGTCGCGGGTCAGAAGCAGGGCGGCGGTCAGGTTCGTGTTGATTGTCCGCGACAGGGCCTCGTCGTCCAGATCGGTCAAACGCCCGACACAGAGGCTCCCGGCATTGTTCACCACGATGTCCAGCCGGTCGCCCGCGGCTTCGGCTATGGTTGCCCGGCCCTCCGGCGTGGTGATGTCGGCGCTGACGATCCGGGCCTCCGCCGGCCCCGTCAGGTCAGCCGTCTCTTCAAGCTGGGCCCGCCGACGGCCCACAAGGATCAGGTGATACCCCCGCCGCGCGGCCTCGACCGCCAAGGCGCGGCCAATGCCGGATCCGGCCCCGGTGATCAGGGCGGTTGGTGTTTGCTTGGTCATGCGACACACTCCTTCGAGTCAAAAGAAAGTGGATGCGCGGGGTTGGTTTCCGACAGCGGGGCAAGCTGGCTTCGGTCGATGCCCCCGCCGGGCTTGAGAAGCCCCTCCAATGAGGCCGGCACGAACACCACCCGCGCGGGCCGCGCATAGCCGGGCAGGTCGGCCAGCAGCCGGGCCACCTCATCGGCGCTGACCGGCGCCGCGACCGCCGCGATCAGTACAAGCTGCCCGTCGGCGCCCAGATGCAGGCCCGAGGCGGGAATGCGCGGATCGGCCCCAAGACAGGCTTCGACCCACTCGGGGCTGATGTTGCGCCCCTCCGGGGTGACGATCCGCCAATCCTTGCGGCCCTCGACAACCAACCGCCCGTCCTCGATCCGGCCCATATCGCCGGTGGCCCAATCGCCGCCGACCGGCGGCTGGCCCAGATAGCCGTCCATGACCGTCGGGCCGGAAACGATGATTTCGCCGTCTTCGATCCGCACTTCGACACCGTCAAGAACCCGTCCCACCGTGCCGTGGCGCTTGTCCCCCGGACGGTTCAGCGCGACAACCGAACAACACTCCGACAGGCCATACCCCTCGTAGACGGGCAGGCCCATGGCCTCGGCCTCGGTCAGCAGGGCAGGCGCGGTTGCCGCACCGCCGACCGCCACGAAGCGCAGGCTGTCGGGGGCAGGGCGCCCCGTGGCCTTCAACCCGGCCACCAGCCGCGCAAGGAAGGCCGGGACAAGAATCGTCGTTGTCGGTTGTGCCTCCTGCAAGGTCTCCAGAACCGGCGCCATCGGCCCGCCGAACAGCGCAGGCAGGGCCTCGGCGCAAAACCGCACCTGCGCCCCGGCCAGCAGCGGCAGGTAAAGCCCCGCGATCTGCTCCAGAAGCTGCGCCATCGGCAAAAGCGACAGGTGAACATCGGTGGCTTTCGGCCCGATGGCCACGGCCAGACCGTCAATGGCCGCTGCCATCTGCCGCTCCCCGATCAGAACGCCCTTGGGCCTCCCCGAGGACCCCGACGTAAAGATGACCCGATAGCCCTCCCGCCTTGGTGGTGCCAAGGTGGCCCGCAAGGGCGCGCTGTCCTCCGGGCGGATAAGCGTCATGGTCGGCACGCCGCACGCTGTCTCGCCGATCACCGCCTCTATCCCGGCGGCCCCGATGATGTGGGTGGTTTGCGAGGCCGAAAAGAACGGCGGCAAATGCACCGGGATATGCCCGTGATAGCTCAACGCCAGATCGGCCAGCGCCGCATCCATGGGGTCGGCACTTGCAATGCCGATCACCTTCGGGCCACCGGACAGCATCGCGCCATTGGCCGCAAGGAAGGCCGCCAGCCGTCCATAATCAATGCACCGCGTCCCCGCGCGCAACGCCACACGATCCGGGGTGTCATCCGCGTGTCGGGCAATGGCCCGAAAGACTTGACCGCTCATCACGCCGACTCCGCATGGGGGATCACCGGGCCTTGCCCCTGCGACGGATCGCGAAAGGCGCAAACCCACGGGTCATGCTCGTAATAACTGCCCCACCGGGCCGGGTCGCAGACCCGCGCCGCCTCGGCCCGGGCCAGCATCAGCGGCGCGATCTTCGAGCGCTGGATCAACCGCCGCACCTCCGCCGTCGCGGTGAACAGACCCCAGCCGATCCTGCGTTCGCGCCCCCATTCGAAAACCGCGCGCAACGTGGGATAGGCGGCAAACGGGGTGCTACAGGCCAGCCCGCCCACCTCCAGAATATCCCGCGGCCCCATATCGCCGCCGGTCTTGCGGGCAATGACATCACTGACAGGCTCGTCCAGGTACTGCTGCGAGAAAAACCCCTCGTCATGGCACCGTATACCCGCGGCACAGGCGATCTGCCCCGACCGGGCAAGCGTGACGACCAAGCGCGCCGGGCGAATATCCGTATCCGCCGAAAACGCCGTACAGTAACTGCGCCTGATATGCTCCAGCGCGCCGTCATACAGCGGCTCCGCGTCCCGATCGTCCGCCCCGACAATAACCGTCTTCATTGCTGATCTCCGCACAAGGAGGCTGCTCATGCCCCGTATGCGTGACAGGTCCGACCTTTCGGCCGCGAAATCCATTGCACCAAAGTGAGACGTGAGGCCCGACAGCCCGTCATACGACTAATGTTTATCCCGTCCGGGGCCCCCGGCAGCCCCTCCGCAACAGAACGCGGGTTTCACCACTGGCCGGTGACGTCCCACCTTGACCACCCCCCAAAACCCCTCCATATCCCACACCCATGACACCGCTTTCGCATATCCGCAATTTCTCGATCGTGGCCCATATCGACCACGGGAAATCCACGCTGGCCGACCGCCTGATCCAGATGACCGATACCGTCGCCGAACGCGACATGAAGGATCAGCTTCTGGACAGCATGGACATCGAACGCGAACGCGGCATCACCATCAAGGCCAACACCGTCCGCATCGACTATACCGCCGATGACGGGCAGCAATACGTGCTCAACCTCATCGACACCCCCGGCCACGTCGATTTCTCCTACGAGGTCTCCCGCTCCATGCGCGCGGTCGAAGGCTCGCTCCTGGTGGTGGATTCCACCCAAGGGGTGGAGGCGCAGACGCTGGCCAATGTCTACCAGGCCATCGAGGCGGATCACGAATTGATCCCGGTGCTCAACAAGATCGACCTGCCGGCCAGTGACCTCGACCGCGTCGCCGAACAGATCGAAGAGGTCATCGGCATCGACGCCTCGGGCGCCATCCCCGTTTCGGCCAAGACAGGGCAGGGCATCCGCGAAACCCTGCAAGCCATCGTCGATCACCTGCCCGCCCCCACCGGCGACCGCGACGCGCCCCTGAAGGCCATGCTGGTCGACAGTAAATACGACCCCTACCTCGGCGTCGTCGTGCTTGTTCGCATCATGGACGGCGTCCTCAAGAAGGGTGACAAGATCCGCATGATGCAAACCGGCGCCACCTACGGCGTGGACCGCATCGGCGTCTTCCGCCCCGCCATGACCGTCGTAGACGAACTCGGCCCGGGCGAGATCGGCTTCATCACCGCTTCGATCAAGCAGGTGCGCGATACCCGCGTGGGCGACACGATCACCCACGAAAAGAAACAATGCGCCGAACCCCTGCCGGGCTTCAAACCCTCGATCCCGGTGGTCTTCTGCGGCCTCTTCCCGGTGGATTCCTCGGAATTCGAAAGCCTTCGGGACGCGATCGAGAAACTGGCCCTCAACGACGCCTCCTTCTCCTTCGAGATGGAAAACTCCGCCGCCCTCGGCTTCGGCTTCC
Organism: Roseovarius bejariae; assembly: GCF_009669325.1. Classification (NCBI taxonomy): domain Bacteria; kingdom Pseudomonadati; phylum Pseudomonadota; class Alphaproteobacteria; order Rhodobacterales; family Roseobacteraceae; genus Roseovarius; species Roseovarius bejariae. The sequence continues at coordinate 1,021,280 of NZ_SZWE01000001.1, read as the reverse complement.
GCTGCGGCTTCCTCGGGCTTTTGCACCTCGAAGTGATCCGCGACCGGATCGAACGCGAGTATGACATCGAACTGATCACCACCGCGCCCTCGGTGGTCTATCACGTCTACATGAAAGACGGCTCCATGGAGGAGTTGCACAACCCCGCCGACATGCCCGACCTCACCCTCGTCGATCACGTTGAGGAGCCGCGCATCAAGGCCACCATCCTCGTGCCCGATGACTTCCTCGGCGATGTCCTCAAACTCTGTCAGGATCGCCGCGGTATCCAGGAGGACCTCACCTATGCGGGTTCCCGCGCCATGGTGGTCTATGACCTGCCGCTGAACGAGGTGGTCTTCGATTTCTACGACCGCCTGAAATCGGTGACCAAGGGCTATGCCTCGTTTGATTACGAGATCACGGGCTACCGGCAGGACAACCTCGTGAAAATGCAGCTTCTGGTGAATGACGAACCCGTCGATGCGCTTTCCATGATGGTCCACCGCGACCGCGCCGAAATGCGCGGGCGGGCCATGTGCGAAAAGCTCAAGGGCCTGATCCCGCGCCACATGTTCAAGATCCCGATCCAGGCGGCCATCGGCGGCAAGGTCATCGCCCGCGAAACCCTGTCCGCGATGCGCAAGGACGTGACCGCCAAATGCTACGGCGGCGACGCGACCCGGAAGAAGAAGCTTCTGGAGAAACAGAAGGCCGGTAAGAAGAAGATGCGCCAGTTCGGCAAGGTGGACATCCCGCAAGAGGCGTTTATTAGCGCTTTGAAGATGGATGAGTGATTTATAGATCAAGCATCGTTTGCAGTGGCTTAGCTGTCGGAAAAATACCGAGCAGTTGCCAAGTCTGTGGGCGTTTTGCCATGTTGCCCAGAGCTAAAACTAGACCAGTTTCTACATAGTCTTTACAATATGTAGTCTCTAGGTGTTCCAGCGCCGCATTTTCATCGTACCGTCGTGAGAGTTTAAAAAACGCAGCTGATGTTTCCCAGTCGCTGCATCTCTTATTTCTTATTTTACCGTCGCCATCTGTAAAACGCATTGTGAACTCGAAGGGGCACGGCTCAATTAGGTCTAATTCCTTATCAAACATACTGGCTTGCCGTGCTTGGTCTTCAAAAGCTCGACGCGCTTCGTCTAATTCAGCAGGACTGCGTTTCCTCCAAATTAAGGAAACATTTTCAGGCCGAATTAGGGCTAATGAATCCCCACTCGAGGCAGCTTCAATCTCAGATGTTACGATGGCTCGACTTACGAGGTGCTCTCGCTCTTGTTTGTTTTTTACTTCGCTAACGACTTTTATGCTCTCTTCGTGAACCCGGCAGCTTTCGTGTCTAACGTCATTTTGGGGTTTCGAATATTCAAAGTCTACTATGCTCCACCGGCGAAACGCTTGTTGGTCAGCCAATTGCCGGAAACGAATTGGGTACAATCGTTTCCATTTGCCTGATGCATCAAGTCCGGCACAACATACCGTCTCACTGTGCTTTTTACTCGGCTGCGGATAGGCTTTTACGAGAATTGTAACTCGGGATATTGATACCATCTTTGAGATATTGTTGTGGTCTGTCGGCTACTAGGTTGAATACTTCAAATCCTGACAAGACGGCCTCATCAGCGATATACGAGCGATGGCAAACATGCGCGCATCGTTCAAAGCAAAGAATGCATGTTTTCTGAGAACCTGCAATCTTAAGTAGTTCTGAAAGTGAATTCTGCGCATCTGCCGTGTTTAGATGCTGCAAGAAAACCTTTTCAAAAGTCACATAGTCACCAGCTTTGGCAGCGTCTCGCCCCTGCTTGGGGTCGCCGAGTTTTTTAAGGTGTAGATATTGAATGCCGCGGTCGTTCAACGCTTGTCCTAAAGAGGTTTTTGATAGGCCCTTTTTTCTAGAAAGTGGCAACTCACGAACGTCTACCAATACCTTTATTTGAAGGTTGCAAAGGGTTTCGATCAGCTGTTCAGCTGACGCGCCTTCGTAGCCGATGGTGTAAAGTTCGCTCATCTTAGCCCCCTTTTTCCCTAAAAAACCTTAACAATCCGTTTTAGACAACCGAGTTGAGTGTTGTTTTATTCGATGATTCATTTTTGCATCGGTTCGGGGTGTCACGCCGGGTTAGTAAAAAGTTTACTAGGGTCGCTTGGTAGAACGAGTCTTCAGCGCGGCGGCACCGCGCGCCTCGATCCCGCGCCGGGTCTCCACTGCTCACGCCCAAGGCCCGACCCAAACCCTCTCACCAATTCCCAACGTATCTCCAAAACCATCGCAAACCAAACCTCTCGCCTCACGCAAACCAACATACCCCAAACCCCTTACCATACCGTTACCCAACCGCACGGGGCAGGGGTGTTTCGTACGACTCGTACGATCCCGAAAACCAAACCCCCGATTTTCGTACGAAAACCGGGGGTAAAGCGTACGACTCGTACGAAAATCCAAAGCCTCAGGCCGAGCGTTGTAGGGCGCCTGCTTTGCGGTCTTCCAGGATCATGTCCGAGGCTTTCTCCCCGATCATGATCGCCGGCGCATTGGTGTTGCCCGAGACGATCTCGGGCATGATCGAACAATCCGCCACCCGCAGCCCCTCGATCCCATGCACCCGCAGGCGCGGGTCCACCACCGCGTCACCGCCCGGCCCCATCTTGCAGGTTCCCGTCGGGTGATAGATCGTGGTCGAGTAGTTCCGCGCCCAGTCCAGCGTGCCCTCATAGTCCTCCATGTCAAGGCTGGAGTCGGGCCGAAACTCCTGTGAAATCTTATGCTTAAGCGGCTCGCACCGGGCAATTCGTCGGGCGATGTTGATGCCCTCGACGATGGTCCGGCAATCGGTTTCCGTCGACAGGTAGTTGGGGTGGATCGTCGGGTAGGTCCCGCTGTCCGGCCCTGCCAGACGGATCTCCCCCCGGCTTTCCGGGCGCAGTTGACATACCGACATGGTAAAGGCCGAGAAGGGGTGCACGCCTTCGCCGGGGCTGTCTGCCGACCACGGTTGCACATGGAACTGGATGTCGGGGGTCTCCACATGGTCGCCGGTGCGCATGAACCCGGTCGCCAAACTCGCCGCCATGGCCATCGGCCCCGCCCGAAACATCATGTATTTCAATGCGATACGGGCCTGGTCCACAAGGCTGCGCACCTCGTCGTTCAGCGTCGGTTCATTGCATTTGAACACCAGCCGCGCCTGCAAATGGTCCTGCATGTTCTTGCCCACGGCGGGCATGTCTTGCAGCACCTCGATGCCCTGTTCCTTGAGTTGCGCCGCCTCGCCCAGCCCCGAAACCATCATCAGGTGCGGCGACCCGATCGCGCCGGATGAAAGTATCACCTCGGCATTGGCCTTGACCACATGTTCCTGCCCCGCCGCATCGCGATAGGCCACCCCGGTGGCCCGCTTGCCCTCGAACACGATCCGGCTGGCCGCCGCCTTGGTCAGGATCGTCAGGTTCTCGCGTTTGCGCGCCGGGTTCAGGAAGGCCACCGCGCTTGAGCATCTCCGCCCGTTGCGGGTGGTCAGCTGGAAGTACCCCACGCCCTCCTGCGTGGCCCCGTTGTAATCGGGGTTGAACGGGTATCCGGCTTCTTGAGCCGCCGCGACCCATGCATCGCAAATCGGGCGTTGCAACCGCATGTTCGACACCGACAACGGGCCTTGATCACCGTGGAAGTCATCCGCCCCGCGTTCCTGGTTTTCCGAGCGTTTGAACAGCGGCAGCACATCGTCCCAGCCCCAGCCGGGGTTGCCCATCTGCTGCCAGCGGTCGTAATCCTCGGGTTGTCCCCGGACATAGAGCAGACCGTTCAAAGAAGACGACCCGCCCAGAACCTTGCCGCGCGGCCAATCCAGTTGCCGCCCGTTCAACCCCGGGTCCGGTTCGGTGCGATAACACCAGTCGACCGAGGGGTTATGCATGGTTTTGAAATAGCCCACCGGGATGTGAATCCACGGGTTCCAGTCGCGTCCGCCCGCCTCCATCAGGACGATCTTGATCGACGGGTCCGCCGAGAGACGATTCGCCAGAACGCACCCCGCTGAGCCCGCGCCGACGATGACGTAATCCGCTGAAATCTCCGACATTTCTTTCCTCCCGACGCAGACTTTCAAATCCGTAAAAGATTTTCCTTGCCAGAGAGAGCATAATTCGATCAATATTGAGACTGCAAGTATCAAAATTGCGCAACATGGGAGGAGACCATGAAAGTATCGAAAACCCTGAGCGGGATTTCCCGCCGGGATCTTTTCCGTCTTTCCGGCCAATTCGGCCTATCATCGGTTCTATTGGGGGCAGGGGCGCTGACCGGCGCCGCGACGCTGCCTAATCTCGCGAAAGCAGCTGAGTCCAGCTACAACAAACGCTTCGCGAAAGAGCCCAAACACACCCTGAAACTCGGCGCGGCGGGCTTCAACGCACGTAACCTGCTGATCGAGCGGGCAGGCGTTCTGGAATTTGCCCGCGACCTCGAAGAAAGGACCGAGGGCGAAATTCGTGTCGAATTTATCGGCGACAACCAAATCTGCGGACAGCTCAACTGCGTTGAGAAAACCCAGCTTGGCGTGGTGGATATGTATGCCGCCTCGACCCAGAACTCGGCGGGTGGCGCGCCTTACCTGAACGTGCTGGACTATGCCTATATGTTCCCCAGCCGGGCGTCGCAGTATCACTTCCTCTACAGCCCGGAATCGCAGCGAATCCTGCGTGACCCGCTTGAAAAGCGCCATGGCCTGAAGTTCCTCTTCAGCCACTGCGAGCTGCGCGGTATCCAGTTGGGTCAGTCCTTCGCCGGCAAGCCCAAGGTGACCAAGCTGGAAGAACTCTTTGGCACGAAGAACCGGGTCACGGGCACACAGCTTGGCCGTATCGCCATGCAGCTGCTCAACCTCAACCCGGTGCCGGTGGCATGGGAGGAAACCCTCGATGGCCTCAAGCAGGGCCTGATCGACGGGGCGGAAACATGGGCCTCGGCCGTGGCCTACGCCAACATGTCGCCCGTGGTCAGCCAATCGGTCGACCTCAAGTTCTTCTGCGGGACCGAGCACACCTCGATGTCGGCCAAGGTCTTCGACGCCATGGAACCGCACCTTCAGGATGCGATCATGGAATCGGCCTATCTGGCGCAGGTCCATGTGCAGGCCGCGAACGAGGCCGCCCTGGTCAAGACCGTGGGCTTCAGCGATCCGCAACTGCCCGGCACGATCTTTGCCGAAAACGATGTGACTCCGGCCTTCCTTGCCGACGATCAGATCAAGATGGCCGAAGAAATGTGCTCGCCCGAGTTCAACCCCGAACCCTGGGCGCAATGGCGCGAACGTCTCAACAACTGGGCCGGTGGCATCGATACCTACCAGGAGATCTATGACGTTGCCCGCCAAATCCCAACGGACACTCTGCCCGAGAATGTCGAGCCGCGCCGCTGGTGGCGCTCGGCCTGATCTGGCACTGTTGATCCTGAACCGGGCCGCCCCTTGCGGGCGGCCCGAGTCCACAGGCGGCGCGAAAGACCGCCATGACATACGGCGACCCAAAGGGAGGACTGGGAATGACTGGCTGGTTTCAGGGGACGGGAGAGATCCTGAGCGCCCTAGCTGCGGGCGATTCATGGATGTTGAGCGAGGCGATGCGCCAACCCGCAATCTGGCCACTGGGCCTGATCGCGATGCTGGCGTCCGCTGCATTACTGTTGGTGGTCTATCACTTTGTGCCCTGGATCGAACGCAACTTCGAAAAGACGGTCATGGTGGTCTCGTACCTTGCCATCGGCGGCATCATCTTTGTCGAGGTGTTTCGCCGCTTCGTGCTCTCTGAACAGGCCCCGTGGTCAACCACCCTGCCGCCTTTCCTGTTTCTCATCATGACGTGGTTCGGCTGTACCTATAACGTCCAGCTTCGCACGCACCTGGCCTTCGCCGAGTTTCGCAGCGCCATGGGGCGGCGCGGGCAAATGGCCTGTCTTCTGCTGGATGCCGCTCTCTGGACCGGCTTTGCATGGATCGTCGTCGTCACCTCAAGCCGCGTTGCGGCGAACTCGGCCTCGAACTTCCAGATCATGCTTGGCACCGACAATATTATGCAATGGTGGTTCCTGATCGCCGTGCCGATGGCCTTTACCATGCTGGTGGCCCGCGTTCTGGAAAACCTCATCATCGACCTGCGCAACTTCCGCACGGGCGCACCTTTGATCAAACAAGCCGTCATCGGGGGCGACTGACATGAGCGATACAACAATTATCACCGCCATTTCTGTTGGCGTCACCATCCTGTTCATGCTCGGCGTGCCGGTGTTCCTCGTGATCGGTTACTGGGTGATCGGCATGTCATTCCTGTTGGGGCTGCCGCTCGACAATATCGGCGCGGCACTGGCGGATGTCTTTACCGATGGCTTCGCCCTGCTGGCGATGCCGCTTTTCATCCTCACCGGCGACCTGATCAACCGCTCCGGCATCGCACGGCGCCTTTCGGATTTCGCCTATGCCTGCCTTGGCTGGATACGCGGCGGGCTGGCCATGGCCTCGCTGGGGGCCTGCGGGCTGTTCGCCGCGATCTCGGGGTCGAACTCGGCCACCACGGCCACAATCGGCTCCATGCTGCACCCTGAAATGGTCAAGGGCGGCTATGACGAACGCTTTTCGGCGGCCACGGCGGCAGCCGGGGGCACGGTGGGCATCATCATCCCGCCCTCCATCATCTTCATCGTCTACGGGTTCCTCCTCAACCTCCCGATTTCGGACCTGTTCGTGGCCGGGATCATCCCTGGGTCGCTGATGGTGGGTGGCATGATGTTTGCCTGCTTCCTCATCTGCTGGCGCAACGGCTGGGGCTACCTGATTGCCCTCAGCCCGCTGCGGGTGATCAAGACCGCGCTTGGCGCATGGCTTGGCTTCTTTGCCATCGGCCTTGTCCTGTGGGGGATCTACACCGGCAAGTTCTCACCCACCGAGGCCGCGGGCGTAACCGTGGGCTTCTGCGTGATCGTCGGTTTCCTGTGCCTGCCCATTCACAAACTGATGGGCGGCAAGAAGGATGCCGACCTGTCCGAAAAATCCGTGGCCAGCATGCTTGTCGTTCAGGGCTTCAGTCCACTGGAACTACCGTCTATCACCATGCGCTCGGCCCAGATTACGGGCATCCTTGCCCCGCTCATTGCGGTTTCCGTGGTGATGCAGCAAATCCTGTCGGTTCTCGGCGCTCAGGAGGCGATCGGCGGTTTTGTGACCTCGATGGGCGGCTACCATGCGGTTCTGTTCACCTCCATGGCGATCGTTTTCGTCTCGGGCATGGTGCTGGAAAGCCTGCCGGTGACGATCATCCTTGCGCCCATTCTGGCCCCCATTGCCCATTCCGTCGGGGTCGAGCCGGTGCAATTCGCCGTGATCTTCCTTGTCGGGGCCTCCATCGGGTTCATCACGCCCCCCTATGGCCTGAACCTCTATGTGGCCTCGGGGGTGACGGGTGTCCCATATTTCAGGCTTTTGAAGTACACCGTGCCTTATTTGGTCGCACTCATCTCGGTCTGGCTTGTAGTGGCCCTCGTGCCTGAGCTATCGACAGCTTTGCTACCGAATAGATAAGTGCGGGTGACTCATGGGTGACGACAAGACGGCAACGATACCGACCAACCTTCGGTTGCTCATGGTGATCGAAGAGATCGCCCGCGCCGGTGTTCCCGTCACCCCGACCGAGGTCAATGCAGAACTCGGCCTGCCCAAGCCCACCATTCACCGCCTGTTCAGCACGCTGGAGGAAGAAGGCTTCCTCCAGCGTGACCTCGACGGGCGGGCCTATTCGCCCGGCCCGCGCCTGCGCACCATGGCCAGCGGGATCATTTCGTCCCGGCGCATCCGCTCGGTCCGGCAGGCGATCCTCAAACGCCTGAGTCGGCAGATCGGTGAAACCTGCAATATCGCCATGCCCGAACGCGACGCGATGGCCTATCTCGAACGGGTCGAAACCGAATGGCCCCTGCGCATTCAGCTTCCCATCGGGACCCGCGTGCCCTTCTACTGCACCGCCAGCGGCAAGATGTATCTCAGCACCTTGGCCCGCAGCCATGTGATCAAATACCTCGAAAATACCGAGCTCACGGCGCGCACCCCGAACACCCTCACGGATCACGATGCCCTGCTTGAAGAAATCCGGGAAATCCGCAAACAGGGCTATTCGCTGGACCGCGAGGAATTCATGTCCGACATGATTGCACTGGCGGTTCCCATTCTGGACCAGAATGACAGGCTCATGGCCACCTTGGCCTTCCATGCCCCCACGCAACGTATCAAGATCGACCAGGCCTTGGGTTATCTCGACGAAATGCGCTCGGCGGCCCGGGACCTGTCAGAGCTGGTGACCGGATCAGACGGCGACTGACGTCGGCAAAAAACCCTTTAACCCGGCGCAACATGGGGCATTATGCGCCCCATGACGCTTTTCCGCCCTCTCTTCCGATCCGTGCGAATGCGCCTTCTGGTGATCGCGCTCTTGCCGATGCTGGTGCTGATGCCGCTTCTGCTGGGAAGTGCCATGCTACGCTGGACCGGGCGGGTGGATGACCTTCTGATCACCAAGGTCAACGGCGACCTGACAATCGCCGACCAATACCTGCAACGCCTGCTGGAAAACTCGGGCGAGCGTCTGGATGCCTTCGCCAAGTCCGCCGCCCTGCGCGACGTGATGGACCGCCCCGCCGCCCGCCGCGCGCGCTTGCGTACGCAGCGCCGCGCACTGGGCTTGGATTTTCTCTATCTCACCGATGGCAGCACGGGGCCCGGTGACCTGCATCCCACCGATTGGCCCGTGGTCCAATCCGCCCTGAACAAGGGGCAATGGGGCAGCGTGGTGGACATCATGGGGCAAAAGACCCTGACTGCCCTCGATCTCGGCCTTGGCCAGCAAGCCGCAATCCAACTCGTGCCAACCCGCGCCGCCGTGCCCACCACCCGCACAATCGAAGACCGTGGCATGGTGATCCACTCCGCCGCCCCCGTCACCTTGCCGGATGGTCGCCCCGGTGCGTTGGTGGGGGGGCTTTTGTTGAATCGCAACCTCGGGTTCATCGATACGATCAACAACCTTGTCTACCGTGATCGAAGCCTCCCCGATGGCAGCCAAGGCACCGCGACGCTGTTTCTGGATGATGTGCGCGTGTCCACCAACGTTCGCCTGTTCGAGGGCGTTCGCGCGCTGGGCACCCGCGTGTCCGCCGAGGTGCGCGCACGGGTTCTGGGCGAGGGTCGCACGTGGCTGGACCGTGCCTTCGTCGTCAACGATTGGTATATCTCGGCCTACCAACCCATTACCGACAGCTTCGGCAAGCGCGTTGGAATGCTCTATGTCGGTTTCCTCGAAACCCCCTTCCGCGAGGCCAAGACACGCTCGGCCCTCACGATGGGCCTGATCTTTCTGGCCATTGCCGCGCTATCGATTCCCATCTTCCTGCGCTGGGCCGGGCGCATCTTCGGCCCGCTGGAATCCATGACCAAAACCATCGCCCGGGTCGAAGGCGGCGACCTGACCGCCCGCAACGGTCCGACGGGTGACAGCGGTGAAATCGCGCAGGTGGCGGGCCACCTCGATGACCTGCTCGATCAGGTGCAGGAACGTGACAAACAACTCCGCGACTGGGCCGAAAGCCTTGAACGCAAGGTCGAGGACCGCACCCGTGACCTGCGCGAGGCCAACCGCAAACTCGAAGACACCACCGAACAGCTGATCATGTCGGAAAAACTCGCCACCGTGGGCGAAATCACCGCCAGCGTCGCCCATGAAATCAACAACCCCATGGCGGTGATCCAAGGCAACCTCGATGTCGCCCGCAGCCTTCTGGCCGAGGCCGAGGCCGAGAAGGTCAAGACCGAGTTCACCCTGATCGACGATCAGGTCTACCGCATCGGCGCCATCGTTTCGAAACTCCTGCAATTCGCGCGCCCCGAGGAGTATTCGGGCGAAGACGCCCTGACCTGTCCCGCCGACGTGGTCCGCGATTGCCTCGTCCTCACCGCGCACCAGACCGAGAAAGCGGGCGTCGAGGTCACGACCGATTTGCAAAGCGACCGGCAGGTGGCAATGTCGCGCACCGAATTACAGCAGGTCATGGTGAACCTGATCATCAACGCCGTCCACGCCATGCCCGGGGGCGGGCGACTTGGCATTTCGGTCTGGGATAGCGGGGATACAGTCACCATAGAAGTTAACGACACCGGGCGCGGCATCGCGGCGGATGTCCTCAAACGCATCTTCGATCCGTTCTTCACCACCAAGCAGGCCGAAGGTACCGGCCTTGGCCTGTCGATCAGTCAACGGCTGGTGGCCCGCGCCGGGGGCGAGATTTCGGCCACCTCCACCCCGGGGCAGGGCAGCCGCTTTACCGTCACGTTGCCCGCGGCGTGAACCGGACAAACCGAAAAACTGGTCAAGCCCCGGCAAGCATTGCTAAAACCCTCGCCATGACAGCCGAGTCTCGCCTGCGCATCGTGGTCATCGCCCTTTTCCTCGCCGCCGTCGCGATCTGCGCCGCCGGTCTGTGGCGCTATGGCTACGGACAGGCCCTGCACCAGTTGGAAAAACAAGGCCGCGCCGACCTCGCGCTTGCCTCCGACCGCTTCACCGGGCAACTCCGCCGCTATCAGGAACTCGCCGTTCTGATGGCCGAGCACCCCACGCTTGCCCGCGTTTCCGCCGGGCGCGATGCACAGGCCGCCCGTGCCTTGCTCCTTGAAGCGGCCGATAAAACCGGCGCCATGGGGCTTGCCTATGCCGATGCCAGTGGCCGCATCCTCGCGCAAGCGGGCGACACCCCCCGGGATCTTGCGCAGAACGAGGCCTTCATCCGGGCGACCCAAGGGGCGCTCGGCGTGGGCTACGGCCGCTTGGGCCGCCAAGGCCAGAGGGCCTATATCTACGCCGCCCCTGCCTTTGCCGCCGATGGCCTCGTGCGCGCCGCGCTGATCGTGCTGGTCGATATAGCAGAGCTGGAATGGGACTGGATCGGCGGTCAGCCGCCGGTGTTCTTTACCGAGCAAGAAGAGCAAATCTTCGTCTCCAACCGCTCCGAACTCCTTTTCTGGCAGGCGCGTGATGCGGGGCCGGGGTATCGCCCCCAAGGCATGCCCGCGCCTGACTTTACCGCACATGACATCGCTGGCCATGAAGTCTGGCAAATGGACTGGGGCGATTACCTGCCCAAACGCGCCCTGCACCTCACGCAAAACCTGCCTGTCATCGGCATGACCGGTCACGCGCTGATCGACGTCGCCCCGGCCCGCCGCCTTGCCGTCCTGCAAAGCCTGATGTTTGCCGTCATCTGCCTCGCCTTCGGTGCGGTCATCCTGCAAATCACCGAACGCCGCCGCACCCTGGCCCGCGCCAATGCGCAGCTTGAACAACGGGTCACCGAACGCACCTACGAACTGACCACGACCAACCGCGCCCTGCGGCGCGAAATTCATGAGCGGCACGAGGCCGAAGCGGCCCTGAAAAAAGCGCAGGACGATCTGGTTCAGGCGGGCAAGCTTTCGGCCCTCGGCCAGATCTCGGCAGGCATCAGTCACGAGCTTAATCAACCGCTCATGGCGATCCGCCAATTCGCCGACAACGGCGCGCAGTTCCTTGACCGTGACAAGCCCGAGAAAGCCAGCGAAAACCTTGGCCGCATCTCGGCGCTTGCCGCCCGCATGGCCCGGATCATCCGCAACCTGCGTGCCTTCGCCAAACAGGAAAGCGAGCCGGTGGCCCGTGTCGATATCGTCACCGTTATCGAACAGGCCCTCGAACTCTCGGGCGCGCGCCTCAAATCCGATGGCGTTACCGTTCATTGGACACCGCCCGACGCGCCCGTCTATGTCATGGGCGGCGAGGTCCGGCTGGGGCAGGTGCTTATCAACCTGATGTCCAACGCCGCCGACGCCATGTCGCATAGCCCGACCAAGGAAATCACCCTCACGGTCGATGCCGCCAACCCGGTGATCGTCGAAGTGCGCGACACCGGCCCCGGCATCGACGAGCCCGAGAAAATCTTCGATCCCTTCTACTCGACCAAGGAGGTCGGCAGCACCGAAGGGATGGGCCTTGGCCTGTCGATCTCTTATGGTCTGGTGCAAAGCTTCGGGGGCGACATCAAGGGGCGTAACGCCCCCGATGGCGGCGCCATCTTCCGCATCGAACTGGAACGCGCGCCACGAACCAGCCCCGCAAAGGACGCCGCATGAGCCAGACCCCCACCAAGATCCTGCTGGTCGATGATGACGCCGCCGTGCGCGAGGCCCTCACCCAAACGCTGGACCTTAATGACCTCAGCACCGTGCCCTGCGGCTCTTTCATCGAGGCCAAGGATCACATCACCCGCGATTTCGCGGGGGTGATCCTGTCGGACATCCGCATGCCCGGCCGCGATGGGTTTTACTTGCTGAACCATGCCCACGGGCTCGACCCCGACCTGCCGGTGATCCTGCTGACGGGCGAGGGCGACATTCCCATGGCGGTCGAGGCCATGGGGCAGGGGGCCTTCGACTTCCTCGAAAAACCCTGCGCCCCCGATGACCTTCTGCCGGTGCTGCACCGCGCCCTGCAAACCCGCGCTCTGGTGCTGGAGAACCGCCGCCTGAAAACCCAGTTGGAAACCGGCGACCCGGCGGCGCGGATGCTGTTCGGCACCTCGCAACTGGCCGAGGATCTGCGCACCCGCGTCCGCGCCGTCGCTCGCATGGGAACCGAAGCCTTGGTCACCGGCCCGCCCGGCGCGGGGGTCTCGAAGGTGGCCGAGGTGATCCACCTCATGACGCCCAATGCCTCCGGTCCATTCGTCAAACGCCCCGCTGCCACGCTGGACGCCGCCGCGCTTGACGAAACGCTTGCCTCCGCACAGGGCGGCAGCCTGTTTCTTGATGAAATCGCCGCGCTGCCCGGCGATGCGCAATACAGCCTACTGGAACGGCTCGAGGCCGGCGGCACGGCGCGCGTCATCGCCGGCACCACCGCCGATCTGTCCGCCGCTGCACAAGACGGACGCTTCAACGCCGAGCTATACTATCGCCTCGATGTCATGCCGGTTCGCATTCCCGCGCTGTCCGAACGGCCCGAGGATATCCCGGTGCTCTTTCGCCATTACGTGGCGCAGGCCGCCGAGCAGGCGGGCCTGCCGACGCCGGAAATTCCGCCCGATCACCTTTCGGCGCTCATGGCGCAGGACTGGCCGGGGAATGCCCGCTCCCTCATGTCGGCGGCCATGCGCTTTACCCTCGGCATGCCCGAAGAAACCCAAGGGGCCGCCGAACTGGGCCTTGCCGAACAACTGGCCCGTGTCGAACGGTCCCTGCTGGCCGCCGCGCTTGGCCGCCAGAACGGCCGCGCCTCCGAGGCCGCCAAGGCCCTCAAACTGCCGCGCAAGACCTTCTACGACAAACTGGCGCGCTATGGCCTGAAGCCCGAGGACTTCCGCCGCTGACGCCCGCCACCCCAAAATTATCATATTCTTGGCCCACGGCTGCCGTCCTGATAGTATCAATTCACAAAAAACAACCACAGGCACCCCCAAGGCCGCCGCAGATCGAGCAGACAGGTCACAAGCATCATGGTTTCCACCCCCGATCCAATGCCCAAGGGTATGCTCGCCGCTGCCCGCTGGGCCGCCGAGCGTACCCCCGAAAACCGTAACCGCGCCGTGGATCTCTATCGCGCTATCGCGATCCTCTTCGTCATCTTGGGGCATTGGCTTTTGGTGGCTGCCGTCATGCGTGACGGAAAGGCCGATCTGACCATCCTGCTGTCCCAACAACGCTGGACCCACTACGTCACATGGCTGTTTCAGGTCATGCCGGTGTTCTTCTTCGTGGGGGGCTTTTCCAACGGCCTGTCCTGGGCCTCTGCCCGGCGCGACCCCGAAAAGGCGCGCACATGGGCGGCCACCCGTCTGGCGCGGCTGCTGAAACCCACGGTGCCGGTGGTGCTGGTCTGGGCGGCGGCGGCTTTTGTCGCCACCCGCCTCGATGTCTCGCCCGATCTCATCGGCGCGGCCTCGCAGGCCGCACTTGTGCCGATCTGGTTTCTGGCCGTCTACATAATGATCACAATGGCCGTGCCGCTGTCCTACCGCCTTTGGGAGCGGCTTGGCATGTGGTCCGTGGGCTTGCTCTTTGCCGGGGCCATTGCCGTGGACTCCATCGCCTTTGGCCTTGATCAACAATGGCTGCGCTGGGCGAACTATGGCTTTGTCTGGCTCGGAATGCACCAGCTGGGCTATTGGTGGCAACAAGCCAAGCGGCCCAAATCATGGGCCTTGGCCTTCATCGCGCTCGGGGCCGCGTGGCTTTACGCCCTGATCGTGCACTTCGGCTTTCCCGTCGCCATGGTCAGCGTCCCGGGGGCCGAGATGTCCAACACGAGACCGCCGACAACCGCGATGCTGGCCGTGGGAAGCGTACAGGTGGGCGCTATTCTTCTGCTCACTGGCCCCGCTTCGGCATGGCTGCGTCATGCCCGGCCATGGGCTTGGGTGATCCTGCTCAACCAGATGATCATGACGATCTATCTTTGGCATATGACGGCCCTGATCGTCGCCGTCGTGGTCGCGGTGCAGGGCTTGGGCGGTCTCGGTCTGGGGCTGGAACCCGGCAGTGGCGCATGGTGGGCCATGCGCCCCCTGTGGCTGGCGATTTATGCGATCTTGCTCATCCCCCTTGTGCTGGCCTTCGTCCGGTTCGAGGCAGGCAGCCGCGCCACCGGCGCCAACCTGCCCGGGCCGTGGCAGGCCATGTTCGGCGCACTCATGACATGTGGTGGACTTGTGATGATGGCGCTCAGCGGGCTGGACGCGGGCAATGTTCTTGGGGTTGACCTGATTGCTGTCGGGCTGGTGGTTGCGGGGGTTGGCGTGGCAACCATCCATCCGGGTCGCAAATCCGCCTGATCGCAGATTCGCCCCGTAAATCCTCGGGGTGTGCTGTGCGGGTTTTCGCACAAGCCGGCCAATCCCCGTGCGGTATCCCGCACAATGCCGCCTCGCAGCATCACTCAGGCCCAATTGCAGTGCGGGTATGTCATTGTAAATAAATGCTTTTTATAAACTCCCCATTTTTTCATCGCTATGCCTTGAGCGAATAGCCGCCATGCGAAAATCTCTGTGCGTCGCGCCGAAAGGGCGCTGATTACAACGTCTCAAGATATGGGAGGAGACAAATATGAAATTCCTGACCGCAGCTGCCGCGGCCCTGGCCATGAGCGTTTCGGCCACCGCCGTTTCCGCCGCCTGTGATGATGGCGAAATCGTCGTCAAGTTCAGCCACGTTACCAACACCGACAAGCACCCCAAGGGCATTGCCGCCTCGCTGCTGGAAAAGCGTGTGAACGAGGAAATGGACGGCAAGATGTGCATGGAGGTCTTCCCGAACTCCACCCTCTACAACGACAACAAGGTGCTCGAAGCCATGCTTCAGGGCGACGTGCAGCTCGCCGCGCCCTCGCTGTCGAAGTTCGAGAAGTTCACCAAGAAATTCCGCCTCTTCGACCTGCCGTTCATGTTCAAGGACATCAACGCCGTGGACGCCTTCCAGGCCTCCGACAACGGTCAGGCGCTTCTGGACTCCATGCAGCGCCGCGGCCTGCAAGGCCTGGCCTACTGGCACAACGGCATGAAACAGATGTCGGCCAACGTGCCGCTGATCGAACCGTCGGATGCCAATGGCCTCAAGTTCCGCGTGCAATCCTCTGACGTGCTGGTTGCCCAAATGGAAGCCATCGGCGGCAGCCCGCAGAAAATGGCCTTCTCCGAAGTTTACGGCGCGCTGCAACAGGGCGTTGTGGACGGGCAGGAAAACACCTGGTCCAACATCTACGGCAAGAAGTTCTTCGAGGTGCAGGACGGTATCACCGAGACCAACCACGGCATCATCGACTATCTCGTCGTGACCAACATCGACTGGCTCAATGGTCTGGATGAGGACGTGCGCGAGCAATTCCTAACCATCCTCGACGAGGTGACCACCACCCGCAACAGCGAGTCGGCCAAGGTCAACCAGGAGGCCAAGCAGGCGATCATCGACGCCGGTGGCGAAGTGCGCCAGCTGAACGCCGATCAGCGTGCCAAATGGGTCGAAACCATGAAGCCCGTCTGGGAGCAGTTCAAGGGTGACGTCGGCCAGGAAAACATCGACGCGGCGCAAGAGATCAACGCCAGCATGTAAATCGCGGGCGCGTCACCTGACGCCGATGCATTCAGGGCGGGCCTGTGGCAATGGGCCCGCCCTTTTCACACCCAATCCGCGGGAGGGGGACAGATGCAAACCGCACGCACATTCGGCGACAGGATCGAGGAAACGATCATCGCCGCGCTTCTGGGCCTGATGACGGTGGTGACCTTCGCCAATGTCGTCGCCCGATACCTGTTCAATTCAAACATTCTTTGGGCACTCGAACTGACCGTGTTCATGTTCGGCTGGCTGGTGCTTCTGGGCGCCTCCTATGCGGTCAAGAAACACGCCCATCTTGGCGTCGATGCCATTGTCAACATGGTGGCTCCACCGGTGCGCAAGGCGATGGGCCTGTTCTCGGTGGGCTGCTGCCTGGTGTTCTCGCTCCTGCTGCTCAAGGGGGCTTATGACTACTGGGCCGTCTTCGCCGAGCTGCCCCCCACCACGGGCCGCTGGTTCCCAACCGGGTTCGATTGGAATGCCCGCGGACAGGGCTGGTACGAGGTGCAGGACATCCCGATGGTGGCCCCCCTGCGCTTTCTCGAAGACCTGCTGAACTACGGCGAAAGCTACGAGAAGATTCCCAAGGCCATTCCCTATATCGTGCTGCCCGTCTCCATGGCGCTGCTGGTCTTCCGCTTTACACAGGCGGCCCTGCGCATCCTGAGTGGTCAGGCTGATCGTCTCGTGGCCAGCCACGAGGTCGAAGACGACTTGAACGAGGCCCGCGCAGGCCAGGCACAAGACAACGGAGGGCAAAACTGATGGAAGTGGTCCTTCTCTTTGTCATGGTCGTCGGCCTGCTGTTGGTCGGTGTGCCGATCGCGGTTTCGCTGGGCCTGTCGTCCACGCTTTTCCTTCTGTGGTTCTCGGAAAGCTCGCTGGCTTCCATCGCGCAAACGCTTTTTGAAGCCTTCGAAGGGCATTTCACCCTTCTGGCGATCCCCTTTTTCATCCTCGCGTCCAGCTTCATGACAACCGGCGGCGTGGCGCAGAGGATCATCCGGTTTTCCATCGCCTGCGTGGGGCACCTGCATGGCGGGCTGGCGATTGCAGGGGTCTTTGCCTGCATGCTTTTTGCCGCGCTGTCCGGCTCGTCCCCGGCCACGGTGGTCGCCATTGGCTCCATCGTCATCGCGGGGATGCGACAGGTGGGCTATACCCGCGACTTTGCCGCCGGTGTCATTGCCAACGCGGGCACGCTCGGGATTCTCATTCCGCCGTCGATCGTGATGGTGGTCTATGCCGCGGCGGTCGAGGTATCGGTCGGGCGCATGTTCTTGGCCGGGGTCATTCCCGGATTGCTGGCCGGGCTGATGCTGATGACCACGATCTACATCATGGCGCGCCTGCGCAACATGCCCAAGGGCGAATGGCAAGGCTGGGGAGAAATCTGGGCCTCGGGGCGCGAGGCCGGGTGGGGGCTGTTCCTGATCGTGATCATCCTTGGCGGCATTTACGGCGGTATCTTCACCCCGACCGAGGCCGCCGCCGTGGCCGCTGTCTATGCCTTCTTCATCGCCAGCTTCGTCTACAAGGACATGGGCCCACTGGCGACCGAGGGCGAGGGGCGCAACACATCGCTTTTCAAAAAGCCGCAGGCCCTGATCACGGCGTTCTTCCACCCCGATACCAAGCACACGTTGTTCGAGGCCGGCAAGCTGACGGTGACGCTGCTTTTCGTCATCGCCAACGCGCTCATCCTCAAGCACGTGCTGACCGATGAACAAATCCCGCAGCAAATCGCCTCGGCGATGCTCTCGGCGGGCTTCGGGCCGGTGATGTTCCTCGTGATTGTCAACGTGATCCTGCTCATCGGTGGGCAATTCATGGAGCCATCGGGCCTGCTGGTCATCGTGGCACCGCTGGTGTTTCCCATCGCGATCGAACTGGGGATCGATCCGATTCACCTGGGTATCATCATGGTGGTCAACATGGAAATCGGCATGATCACCCCGCCGGTGGGCCTCAATCTCTTCGTCACTTCGGGCGTGGCGGGGATGCCGATGATGGGCGTGGTGCGTGCCGCGCTGCCCTTCCTTGCGGTGCTCTTCGTGTTCCTGATCCTGATCACCTATGTGCCCTGGATCTCGACCATCCTGCCCAATACCTTCATGGGGCCGGAGATCATAACCAACTAGCGCGACACACCACGCCAAGGCTTTGTAAAGCCACGCCAAAGGCCCCGGTCCCCACCGGGGCCTTTGTTCTGTTCTGGTGGCCACTGTCACTGTCCAAAACCCTCGCGCAATTCATCTAGCGGGGGGCAGAATGACAGGCAGGGGTTAAAGAATGGTTGGCGCGGCAGGCGTTATGTACAAATTGTACACTGGCCCCGCAGGTCGCCCCGATGTCTGCACAAAACAGACGTACAAAACGTACGACTCGTACGCTCACCTCGCAAACCCCGCCGCTTTTCGTACGAAACAACCATGGTTAACGTACGACTCGTACGAAGGTTAACGTCCCTTCCAGACCGGATCGCGTTTTTCGGCGAAGGCGCGGGCGCCCTCAAGCTGATCTTCCGAGTCATACAGCACATCCACCGAACCGAATTGCCGCTTGGTGATCCGGTTCATCGCGTCCTGAAAGGTTAACGCCTCGGCTTCGCGCACGATCTCCTTGATCGCGGCGTAGACCAAGGGCGGCCCACTGGCCAGGAGGTCGGCCATCTCGCGTGCCTTTTCCATAAGAATATCAGAGGGATACAGGTGGTTCACCATGCCCCAACGATGTGCCTCCTCGGCCTCGATCCATCGCCCTGTCAGCAGCATTTCCATGGCGATGTGATAGGGGATGCGCTTGGGTAGCTTAACACTTGCCGCGTCCGCCACCGTGCCCGACCTGATCTCGGGCAAGGCGAATTGTGCGTGATCCGCCGACAGGATGATATCCGCCGAAAGCGCCCATTCCAGACCGCCACCACAGCAAATCCCGTTCACCGCCGCGATGACCGGCTTGTTAAGACCCCTTAACTCCTGCAAGCCGCCAAAACCGCCGGCGCCATAATCGCCATCTACCGCGTCGCCTTCCGCTGCGGCCTTCAAGTCCCAGCCAGGACAGAAAAATTTCTCCCCTGCGCCGGTGATGATCGCCACGCGAAGCTCCGGGTTGTCGCGGAAATCCTTAAACACATTTCCTAACGCGCGGCTGGTTTGCAGGTCGATCGCATTGGCCTTGGGCCGGTCCAGTGTCACCTCCAGAACATGCTCCCGTTGCTCTGTCTTTACCGCATCGCTCATCTCGCTTCTCCCTTCCTGATCAAGGCATCCACCGCCACCGCCCGGGTCGGGCAGATCAGCAAAGGGTTAACCTCGACCTCTTCGATCTCGCCTGCATGATCCACGACGTAGTTCTGTATAGCCAGAACCGCCCTGACAATGGCGTCGACATTGGCGGCAGATGCGCCGCGATAGCCTGTCAGGAGTGGGTAAATCTTCAAGTTTGTCAATGCGTTACGGATGTCATCGCCCGTCACGGGACACAAAAGCGATGTACTGTCTCGCAGAAGCTCCGTCCATGTTCCCCCCGCTCCAATCGTCAGGACAAATCCATGCGCCGGGTCGCGCAGGATACCCACCAGAAGCTCGGCCACCGCGTCCTCGATCCGCTCTTCCACAAGCCATGATTGGCAGGGCATTTTTGATGCTGTTTCAATGGCTTGCGCCGTGTCTTCGCCAACGAAAACGATGCCTCCAGCTTCGGTTTTATGGGCCAGACCTTCAGCCTTGATCACCGCAGGTCCGGAGACATGGGCCAGACAGTCCGCAAGCGCCGCCGCGCGCTCGGCCCTGATCGACTCGGGAACCTGCAAGCCCTTGCTTTGCAAGACCATTTTCGCCTCTGCTTCGCTTATCGTGACAAGGTTGCAGGGCGCTCCCGGACGGGTCACAGGCGTTAACGAATCGCTCTGCTGTCCAAGCCAGGCGGCCCTGCTGATCGCACCGAGCGTGTCATCCAACCCATGCATCGGGATCATCCCCGCCGATGTGATCCGTGCCGTCACATCCTCGGGTAGCGCCTCCGGTAGAGTGGTAACAATGATTAACGGTTTGCCCGTGGCCTTGACCGCCAGTGCGCCCGCCTCAATCGTACACTCCCAAGCTGCCCGGTCACAGCGATCCGCCCTTGGGTAGTCAACGATCAAGCAGCCAATCGCGGCGTCCCCATCAAGCGCGGCGGAGAAGCAATCGGCCATCTTGGGAACGTCATCCCATATGAAAGTGTGATAATCCAATGGGTTGGCGAGGGCCACCATCGGCCCCAAAACCTCGCGCAACCGTGTGGTCTGAGCCGGGGTCAGGGAGGGGAAGACAACGTCATGCCCTTCTGCCGTGTCCGCCATCAGGCTCGCCTCGCCTCCTGAACACGACAGCGACACAACCTTGTTCGAGGACAAAGCGCCGTTAAAGTGTATTAACTTCAAGGTCTCCAACAACGCGGGCAGGCTCTCTACCTGCGCAATCCCCAAACGCGCCAACAAGGCCCGCGCCCCTGTGTCGCTTCCGGTTAGCGATGCAGTATGGGAAACTGCCGCCGCCCGGGCCTGATCCGAGCGGCCCGCCTTGATTGCCACGATGGGTTTGGCAAGACGTTTGGCCTCCGCCGCCAAACGCTCGAAAGCGCGAAGATCGCCGACCCCTTCGATGTGCAAACCCAGGGCCGTGACACGCTCATCCGCCAATACAGCAAGGCCCAGCTCGGCCAAGCCTTGCTGTGCCTGATTGCCCGCCGTCAGCACATAAGCCAAGGGCAAGCCACGTGCCTGCATGGTCAGGTTGATCGCGATGTTCGAGCTTTGGGTCAGGATTGCCACCCCCCGGTCAACGGGTACTCCCCCATGCTGATCCGGCCACAAAAGGGCGCGGTCCAGATAGTTGATGACGCCATAGCAATTGGGCCCGATGATCGGCATTTCGCCCGCAGCCTCAAGCAGAGCCGCCTGCAACCCCTCGCCGTCGCCGGTCTCGGCCTGCGCTTCTCGAAACCCGCTGGCAAAGCACACCGCGCCCCCGGCCTCTTTTTCTCGCAGAAGGCGTACGGTTTCGATGGTCGCATGTCTGTTGACGCCAATGAAACTGGCGTCCGGTGCCTGCGGGAGGTCTTCAAGCCGCGCAAAGGCCGCCACCCCGCCAACCTTGTTCCGCTTTGGGTGCACCGGCCATATCTCCCCGGCAAACCCTATCTTGCGGCATTGCTCAATGACTGATGAACACCAGGCCCCGCCACCAATAACCGCGATCGACTTGGGGCGCAGCAAACGGTCAAGTGGGTGCCTCATGCCAACCTCCTGCGCGGGTCGAGAGGCGTAAAATCCCTTTTCGCCATGCTCGATCTCATGCGCCCAAGGGCCGCAGCAACTCGCGGCTGATGATATGGCGTTGAATCTCGCTGGTGCCGTCCCAAATGCGTTCGACCCGCGCATCGCGCCAGAAGCGTTCGATCGGCAGGTCATCCATCAGGCCCATGCCGCCATGGATTTGCAGCGCCGCATCGGTGACGCGCGCCAGCATTTCGGTTGCATAGAGCTTGGCCGAGGCGATCTCGCGGTTGGTGGGCAGGCCCTGATCCAGTCGCCACGCCGAGGCCAGCGTCAGCCAGTCGGCGGCGTCGATCTCGGTCACCATATCGGCGATCTGGAAGCCCACACCTTGGAACTTGCCGATGGGCTGGCCGAATTGCTTGCGCTCGGCAGCATGGGCCAGGGCCAGGTCGAAACACCGTCGCGCCCGTCCCACGCTCATCGTGGCCACGGTGATCCGCGTGGCGTAGAGCCACTCGTTCATCACGGCAAAACCACCATCCACCTCGCCCAGAACCTGCGCATCCGGCAGGCGACAATCGTCGAATTCCAGCACCATGTTCTTGTAGCCACGGTGACTGACCGACATGTACCCCTCGCGGATGGTAAACCCGGGCGTGCCGCGATCCACCAGAAAGGTGGTGATGCGCTTTTTCGGGCCTTTGGGGGTGTCATCCTCACCCGTCGCAACGAAGACGATCACGAAATCGGCGTGATCCGCGCCCGAGATGAAATGCTTGGTGCCATTGAGCACCCAATCGCCGCCCTCGCGCCGTGCCGTGCATTTCATCCCCCGCACGTCCGAGCCCGCATCGGGCTCGGTCATGGCAAGCGCATCCATCCGTTCGCCACGTACAGCCGGTAACAAATACCGTTCCCGCTGTTCGCCCTCACAGGCCATCAGGATGTTTTGCGGCCGTCCAAAGAAATGCGTCAGCGCCATGGACCCGCGGCCAAGCTCACGCTCCACCAAAGCAAATTCCAGATGGCTCAGGCCCGCGCCGCCCACCTCTTCGGGAAAGTTGCAGGCGTAAAAGCCCAGGTCGATCGTCTTCTGCTTGATTGCCTCGGCGACTTCGGGGGGCACCTCGCCGCTGCGCTCCACCTCAGCTTCATGCGGATAAACCTCGTTCTCGACAAAGCTCCGCACCGTTGAGACGATCATCTCCTGTTCGTCGGTCAGTCCGAACTGCATCTCATGCCTCCCCGTTCAAAGCGGCCAGTCGTGTCACCCGCGCCGCCACATCCTCGGGCGGCACACAGGTGCGGCGGGTCTCAAGGCTCACATGCAGCATCAACTGATCGCAGGTGGCCATGACCTCGCCGTCGTTCTTGCGTTTCATGGTGTGAAAACAGCGCAGCTTTTTACCCGCGCCTTCCGTCACCTCGGTTTCAACCACCACGCGCTCACCGGCGTGGGTCTCAGCCAGATATTTCACCGTGGTCTCGACCGTGAAATAGCTCATGCCGCGCGCGACATACTCCTCATCGGCCCCAACCATGGCCATCACCACCTCGGCGGCATCGCTGAAAATCTGCCCGTAGCGGCCCTCGTTCATGTGGCCGTTCATATCCGTCCAGTCGACGGGGATCACCCTGTCTTGCGTGATCAGCGGCAAGGCCGGGGCAGGCACTTCGAATACCGTTCGTTGATGTTCATTCACCAAGCGCCCGGCGGCATTGCCCTGTTGCCGAAGCGCCCGGATCATCGCCACAAGGTTGCCGTCGCGCTTGCGTTCCAGATCACGGATCGACAGGTGCCCCGATTGTGCGTCGGATTGATCGGCAATCATATCCACCAGTTCGTCGGTGAATTCGGGTACATCCATCAGCTTGGTCCACGGCCATTTCAGGGCCGGGCCGAACTGCGCCATGAAATGCCGCATGCCTGCCTCACCGCCCGCCACGCGGTAGGTCTCAAAGAGGCCCATCTGCCCCCAACGAAGGCCGAAGCCATAGCGGATCGCGTTGTCGATCTCCTCGGTCGTTGCAATGCCATCCTTGACCAGCCAGAGTGCCTCGCGCCAGACGGCTTCGAGGAAACGGTCAGCGATATGGGCGTCAATCTCTTTGCGGACCTTCAGCGGGTAAAGGCCAAGCGAGGTGAGAATTTCACTGGCCGCTTCGACTGCGTGGGGATCGGTGGCGGGGGAGGGGACCACCTCGATCAGTGGCATCAGGTACACCGGGTTGAAGGGATGCGTGACCATGATCCGTTCGGGCCGTGCCGCGCCTTCCTGTAATTGCGAGGGCATGAAGCCGCTGGTGGACGAGCCGATCAGTACCCTCGCGTCGGCCTCTTGAATCTCGGCAAAAACCTTGTGCTTCAAATCCAGCCGCTCGCTCACGCTTTCCTGCACCCAGTCGGCGCCGGTAACAGCCTCGGCAATGCTGTCACAAAAGCGCAAGCTGCCCTCTTGGGGCAGGGCGCAATCGTAGAGCATGGGCAATGCCCGGCGTGCGTTGCCCAAGACCTCGTTTATCTTGCGCTTGGCCTCCGGGTCGGGGTCGAACACCCGCACATCCCATCCGTTCAGCAAAAAACGTGCGGCCCATCCGCCGCCAATCACACCCCCGCCGATGATGGCTGCTATCTTGTTCATGATGCGTCCTTTTTGTCTTGGCGCAGGGCGATCTGGCCCGCGTCGTATCCGTTGAAGTCCAAAATCTCGCGCGCCGCTTGGATGCGGTCCGCGCCACCGCTGGCACTGCGGTCAAGGACCCAAGCATAGCCGCCGTCAGGTTCTCCAAAGGCCGCCGTCCGCCTGCTATCGTCGATCCAGATCAGCCACAGCTCGCGGGTCTGGCCTTGGCTAGTGGTCAACTGCCAGCGGTTTGCGCCAATGGGCGTGACCATCCAACCCGTGCCGCAATCCGGGGCGCAGTCGGGCGTGATCCGCCCCGCGTCAAACTCGAATTGATGTGCCTCGCCGTCGCCCGGCGTCGCCGCCCGCAGGTGCCACGTCCCTTGCCAAAGATCCGGGGCGGCGCGGGTAGTGATTGAAAGCGGCTGTGTGGTGTCGCGATAACCCGGGGCAGGCGGGGCCATACACCCGGCCACGGCCAAAAGCGCACTTATCGCTACGCTCCTCGCGAGAAAGGCGCGCATGCGCCTGCCAAGCACCCCGGCCCCAATCACACCATGCTCTCCGTATGGCCATCCACGGCCAGAACCTGACCGCTGACTTTCGAAGCGGCGGGCGAGGCCAAAAACAGCGCCATGTCGGCCAGATCATCGGCGCTGACCCATGTGCGCAGACTGCTGCCCTTGGCATATATCCCACGCACTTCTTCCTCCGTCTTGCCGCTTGCCTTGGCTTCCATCTCCACGACGCGCTCCATCCGTTCGCCTTCCACGGCGCCGGGGGCAATGGCGTTGACGCGCACACCCGCCGGGCCCAGCTCCATCGCCAGCGTTTTGGTCAAGCCAATCAATCCCCATTTCGCGGCGACATAAGGCGCGCGGTACGGCACCCCGTGAAGGCCCGAAGTGGACGAGGTGAGCAGGATCAGCCCCGCGCCCTGCGCCCGCATCAGACGCGCCGCCCACCGGCAGGTCAGGAACGCACCATTCAGGTTCACCCCGATACAGGTTTGCCACGCGTCATAGTTCAAGTCCTCGATCCGGCCCGCTGGCCCGCCGGTGCCCGCATTGGCGCAGACCACATCGACCCCGCCCCATTGCGCCTCGACATTGGCAAGGAAGGCGGCCATCTCGGTCTCGTTTGTGACATCCGCATGGGCGGCAACAATCGCGGGATGGCTCGCCTCCAGACGGGCGATTGCCGCCGCGTCCGCATCACATAGCGCGACGCGGGCACCCGCCTCGGAAAACCGCTCGGCCAATCGCAGGCCGATGCCCGACCCGCCGCCGGTAATCAGGACGCGTTGCCCTTCCATTACCGCGGCTCCGATCCACCGACGCGATACCGACAAAATACCGGCGTTTCACCGGCATGGATTTTGGGGGTGATTTTCATACCGGGGCCTGCTTGGTCAGGCGCAGCTTTTTGCGCACCTCTTCCGGCCCAATGACCCGCGCCCCGAGGTTCTCGACGATGCCCACGGCGCGTTCCACCAATTGCCAGTTTTCTGCCAGCACGCCTTTGTCGAGCATCAGGTTGTCTTCCAAGCCCACACGTACGTTGCCCCCGGCCAGAACACTGGCCGCGACATAGGGCATCTGGTTGCGGCCAAGGGCGAAGGCGCTGAAGGTCCAATCCTCGGGGATATTGTTGACCATGGCCATGAAGGTATTGAGGTCATCGGGCGCCCCCCAAGGTACGCCCATGCAAAGCTGCACCAAAGCGTCCGGTTCAAGGATGCCATCCTTAACCAGTTGTTTCGCATACCATAAATGGCCCGTATCGAAGGCCTCGATCTCGGGTTTCACGCCCAGATCGGTCATCATCTTGCCCATGGCCTGAAGCATACCGGGGGTGTTGGTCATGACGTAATCGGCTTCGGCAAAATTCATCGTGCCGCAGTCCAGTGTGCAAATCTCCGGGCGGCAGTCTGCAACATGCGCAACACGCTCGGTAGCTCCGATCATGTCCGTGCCTTCCACCGGCGGCAAAGGTGTTTCCACCCCGCCATACACGATGTCGCCCCCCATGCCGGCCGTCAGGTTCAAGACGACATCCGTTTCGCTTTCACGGATACGGTCGGTCACCTCCCGAAACAGTCCCTTGTCGCGTGAGGGAGCCCCGGTTTCGGGGTCGCGCACATGGCAATGCACAACGGAGGCCCCGGCTTTGGCCGCTGCAATGGCACTCTCGGCAATCTGTGCGGGGCTGCGTGGCACATGGGGGCTTTTGTCCTGCGTTCCGCCCGACCCGGTAACGGCACAGGTGATGAAGACCTCTCGGTTCATGGCAAGCGGCATGGCATCCTCCTAAATTAGTTGACCCCAGATTGCCTGCTGGTCACGCATATAATGTTGCAGTAATAGACAATTATCATGCAAGAATGGTCAAAAAATCCATCTGCGTCGTGTCACATCGGCTTGCTCTTGTTCGACAAGTTTTCCAACCTGTGTTTGGCGAATTGCCTCGAACCTCTGCGTGCATCCAATACCCTGACCGGGAAAGAGGGGTTTACGTGGCAAATTCTGACGCCCACCGGCCTGCCCAGTCGGTCGTCAAGCGGGATCGAGGTTTTGCCGCATATCGCGCTTGCGGAGTTGCCGAAGGTGGACTTTCTTTTCGTCGTGGCCAGTTACGACCACGACAACCATGACACCGCTGCGACCCGGCGCATGTTGCGGGATGCAGCGCGTAAAGCAGATGTCGTGGTTGGCCTTGACGCCGGGCCTTGGCTAATGGCATCGGCCGGATTGCTTCAGGGGCGGCGAGCGACGGTGCACTGGGACTTGCTTGAGGGCTTTACCGAACGTTTCCTGGATATCGAGGTGGCGCGCGCGCGGTTTATGCGCGATGGCCCATACTGGACCTGTGCCGGTGCTATGTCGGCGCTTGATCTGACGTTGGATTTGATCGCCGATACACTCGGTATTTCCGCCCGTCTGGACGTTGAGGCCTTGTTCTTGCATGGCGATCCGCCATTGCGTGCTGATGATATGCGAGAAGAGGATGATCCGCTGGTGCAGCGTGCCCTGACGCTGATGCGGGATACGGTTGAAATGCCCCTTGGCCTTGCATCCCTGGCCAAGGCTTTGTCCTGTCAGCCGCGAACCCTGGACCGGCGGTGCCGTGCAATACTGGGCGCGCCACCCGGTACAGTTTACCGGCACCTGCGCCTCTCAGCAGCGCGCAAGTTGTTGGAGGGAGGCAGGTTACCAGTTTCCGAAATCGCCCTGCGCTGTGGCTATGAAAACCCCGGGGCTTTGGCCCGCGCCATGCGGAGACAATATGGTGCATCACCTTCGCAATTGCGGCGCAAGGCAAGGACCTGAAATGAAAACGCCCCGTCATTTTAGACGGGGCGTAATCGAACTGCATTGTCGCAAGGATTAACCAAGAGCGGCAGCTTTCACGTCATCGTCGATATAAGGCACGTATTGTGCGAAGTTATCGGCAAACATCTTCACCAGCTTCTCGGCCTGTGCGTCATAGGCTTCGGGGTCGTCCCATGTGCGGCGCGGGTCAAGCAGAACCTCGGCCACGCCCGGGGCTTCCACCGGCACGTCAAAGCCAAAGTTCGGGTCCTTGCGGAATTCGACTTCGTTGAGCGATCCGTCAAGCGCGGCGGTCAGCAGTGCGCGGGTCGCCTTGATCGGCATCCGCGAGCCGGTGCCATAGGCGCCGCCGGTCCAGCCGGTGTTGACCAGCCAGCAGGTCGCGCCGTGTTTGGCGATCTTGTCGCGCAGCAGGTTCCCGTAAGCCTCGGGGCGGCGCGGCATGAAGGGGGCGCCAAAGCAGGTCGAGAAGGTGGGCTCGGGTTCGGTGACGCCGCGCTCGGTGCCTGCCACCTTCGAGGTGAAGCCCGAGAGGAAGTGATACATCGCCTGTGCCGGGGTCAGCCGCGCAATCGGGGGAAGAACGCCGAAGGCATCGCAAGTCAGCATGATGACGTTCTTGGGATGGCCGCCAAGTGCCGTTTCCGACGCGTTCGAGATGTACTCCAGCGGATATGCGCAGCGCATGTTGGCCGTGAGCGAGTCGTCCTCGAAATCCAGCTCCAGCGTTTCTTCGTCGAAGACCATGTTTTCGATCACGGTGCCGAACTTGGTCGTGGTCGCATAGATTTCCGGCTCGGCCTCGGGGTTGAGGTTGATGGTCTTGGCATAGCAGCCGCCTTCGAAGTTGAAGGTGCCGCGATCGGACCAGCCGTGTTCGTCGTCGCCAATCAGGGTGCGTGCGGGATCAGCAGACAGGGTGGTTTTGCCGGTGCCCGAGAGGCCAAAGAACACGGCGGTGTCCACCGGGTTGCCGTCGGCATGGTTGGCCGAGCAGTGCATCGGCATAACGCCTTTTTCGGGCAGGAGATAGTTGAGCAAGGTAAAGACTGATTTCTTGTTCTCGCCCGCGTATTCGGTGCCGCCGATCAGGATGATCTTGCGATCGAAGTTCAGCGCGATCACCGTTTCGGTCCGGCAGCCGTGCTTGGCCGGGTCGGCCTGGAAGCTGGGGCAGTTGATAACGGTGAAATCGGCGGTGAAGTTTTCGAGGGCCTCGCGCTCGGGGCGGCGAAGGAGGTGACGGATGAACAACCCGTGCCATGCCAGTTCTGTCACCATGCGAACATTGATCGAATGAGCCGGGTCTGCGCCGCCGACAAGATCCTGAACGTAATACTTGCCACCCTGCATATGGGCGACCATGTCGTCATAGAGCGCATCGAAGCCTTCGGGCGACATCTCGGCGTTATTTTCCCACCAAATGGTATCGGCAACGCTGTCTGTCTTGACGACGTGTTTATCCTTGGGCGACCGTCCGGTGAATTTGCCGGTGGTCACGAGGAAAGACCCGCCGCGGCCAAGGGTGCCTTCGCCGTTCTTGATGGCCGACTCGATCAAGGCGGGCTCGATAAGGTTGTAGTAGACATCGCCCAAGCCCGTGATCCCTTGATCTTCAAGCCGGAACTGCGGGTTCACCCGTCCAAATGTCATGTGTCACGCTCCTGTTTCGTGAGGCCCGCCCTTGGGGCGGTCTGTAGCGGGCAGCCTGCGCCCTAGGGTTCCATGGCGGCGTAATCGCACCGTCGCGGGCCTCTTAACATGACGCTTCTGTAAAAGAACAGGACGCTTTAGCGCAGTTAGCGCAACCAAGCCGAAGTTAGCGCAACCAAGTCTTGGTCGGCGTAATAGGTTCCCTCATCTCGTGGTTGAATGGTGAGTCAATTTAGCCATTCCTAATGTTTTTTTGTCTGAATTGTGGTGGTCGGGTGGCCCGATTCGCACTTTGGGATTGATTGTAAAGGCAAAAAAAGCGCATACTCGCGGAAAAAAGCAGGCAACAAGAGCAGTGATAAGGAAAATAGCATGTCTAAGATCGCCCTTGTGGACGACGACAGGAATATTCTGACGTCCGTCTCCATGACTCTCGAGGCGGAAGGCTTTGAGGTGGAAACCTACAATGATGGCCAGCAAGCGTTCGATGCCTTTAGTAAGAAATTGCCGGACATGGCCGTTCTGGATATCAAGATGCCGCGTATGGATGGCATGGACCTGTTGCAGCGTATTCGGCAAAAAACATCGATCCCCGTGATCTTCTTGACCTCCAAGGATGATGAAATTGACGAGGTTCTGGGCCTGCGCATGGGTGCCGACGATTATGTGAAAAAGCCTTTTTCACAACGCCTTTTGGTCGAGCGTATCCGTGCGCTTCTGCGGCGTCAGGATGCCGTCGCCGGCGAGGTCGTGGGGGATACCGAGGAAACCAAAGTGATCGAACGCGGCGAGTTGCGGATGGACCCGCTGCGCCACGCGGTCACGTGGAAGGGGCAGGATGTTGCCCTGACCGTGACGGAGTTCCTTCTTCTGCAGGCTCTCGCGCAGCGCCCCGGTTTTGTCAAAAGCCGTGACCAGTTGATGGATGTGGCCTATGACGATCAGGTCTATGTGGACGACCGCACGATCGACAGCCACATCAAGCGCCTGCGCAAGAAACTTCGCATGGTCGATCCCGAGTTCTCGGCAATCGAGACACTTTATGGTATCGGTTATCGGTACAACGAAGAATAATGACTCTGGTCGAGGGGGTACACGTGCGCGATCTTCCGTCCCACAAGGATGACGACGTTGTCCTTGGGGATGACTTTGTTGCACCGGATAATGTCGTCGAGGACGAGCTGCGCGTTCGTCGCGAGCGGCGCGGGTTCTTTTCCCTGCGTGAATCCTCCCTCACTCGGAAAATCATTACCTTCAACCTGATCGCACTGAGCGTTCTGGTGGCAGGGATTCTTTATTTCAATTCCTCGCGAGACAGTCTTGCCCTGCAACGTGCAAACAGTCTTGTGTCCGAGGTTGAACTCATCGCCGATGTCTTCGAGGCGCAGCTTCCCTCGGGTGGGCCCGTCAACTTGGTATCGGGTGACGGTATCGACGTTGGTGAAACGTTGAGTGGGCTAGATATTCAACAAGGTGTCGAGGTTTTTGTTTTCGACCCGGCTGGTACATTGGCGGGGCAGACGATCGGCACGCGCCCACAAGCCGAAAACCCTGTTGGTGAAAAGCCCACATCCATCACCGATGCTTTGATCAAGGTTTGGAACTGGTTGTCTGTGCCCTTCGATGCACTGGCCGGTGAGAAAGACCAAACATCGACTCGGGCTCAGGCTCAGGCCCTTGTTGGACCCACACTGGAATCCGACACACAGATTGTAACGGGTGAGATCGACGGAGCCACTATATTCCTGGTCGCCAGTCCGGTGATGCAAGGTGGCCGGCCCGTTGCCGTTGTCTCCATGGCGAGCGCAAGCGGTGAGATTGACCGCGTCGCCGCCGCCGAGCGTGAACGTGTGTTGCAGATGTTTCTTGTCGCTACTCTCGTTTCCGTAGGGTTGAGCCTGATCCTTGCGTCCACGATCGCCAACCCACTGGCCGATTTGGCGTCGGCGGCCGAAATCGGTGGGGACCGTGACCGTCGTAGCAATCGTGGCGGGCGCATCCGCATCCCCGATCTGACCGCGCGACCAGACGAAATTGGCCGGTTGTCTGGCGCGCTCAGGGGGATGGTGGCAGCCCTCTACCATCGGATCGACAGTAACGAACAATTTGCCGCTGACGTTGCGCATGAAATCAAGAATCCTCTGGCCAGCTTGCGTTCAGCCGTCGGAACGATGCGGGTTGCAAAACGGGACGATCAACGCGAAAAACTTTTGCAGGTCATTGAACATGATGTTCGCCGCCTTGACCGATTGGTGAGCGATATCTCGAACGCATCCCGCTTGGATAGTGAACTGGTCAAGGAGGAGCAGGAGCCCTTCGACCTGATCACGATGCTCAGCAATATTGGCAATTTCCTTGGCGAAGAAGCGGAAAAGAAGGGTATCGAGTTCATTACCGATTTCCCCAAAGACCCAATAGTCTTTACGGGGCTTGAAGCCCGGCTTGCGCAGGTCTTTGTCAATTTGATCACCAACGCGATCAGCTTCTGCGAAGAAGGCGATGCCATCCGTGTCTGGATTCGCAAGCGCGACAACCGCGTTCTGGTCGTGGTCGAGGATACCGGCCCCGGCATTCCCGAGCAGGCCTTGCTGAAGATTTTCAAGCGTTTTTATTCCGAGCGGCCCAGTAACGATTTCGGCAATAACTCGGGGCTTGGCCTTTCGATCTCGAAACAGATCATCGAAGCGCATGACGGTGTGATCTGGGCCGAGAACATCCGCCCGAATGATGCCGATCCCAGTTCCGAACCCTTGGGTGCACGATTTGTCGTCGGTCTTCCCGTTTGATCCCAGCTGGTTACGTGCAGGGATAGTAGGGTGATGAATCAGGACAGCAATGGCCACATCCTTCATGCGACTTCCGTCGCCGTTGATGGGCGGGCTGCCTTGATCCGAGGCCCTTCCGGGTCAGGAAAATCTGGCCTTGCCCTGCAACTGATCGCATATGGCGCATCCTTGGTGTCTGATGACAGAACCTGCATTAGCCGCCAAAACGAGCAGATCATACTGAGCGCACCTAAGGCTCTGCATGGCCTCATCGAGGCGCGCAGTGTGGGTATCCTGTCTTCCCCGGTACTTCCGTCCGCGCCTCTGGCCTTGATCGTGGACCTAACACAGACCGAAGATCATCGCTTGCCGCCGTTTCGCGAGGATACACTGCTGGGATTGAGCGTGCCTGTCATAAGAAAAACTGACGCCGACCATTTTCCTGCGGCGATCATGCTGTATCTTCGACATGGGCGCGTTAACTGAATAGGGGGCGGGATGACCGCGGCGACTTTCTCATCTAAGGGCAATCGGCTTGTCCTCGTCACGGGCCCGTCCGGTGCCGGGAGGACGACGGCAATCCGTGCGCTTGAGGACATAGGATATGAGGCGATTGACAACCTGCCGCTGTCCCTTTTGCCCCGCCTTCTGGATGGTCCCGCTCCGACCAAGCCGTTGGCCCTTGGTGTCGACACACGCAACCGCGATTTTTCGACCAATGCGCTGATTGAAGCGATCGATCAGATTGGCGGCATGGCCGATACGCCCATGCAGGTTCTCTACCTGGACTGCCGCCCCGAGATACTGATGCGGAGGTTCTCGGAAACCCGCCGCCGCCATCCCTTGGCTCCGGCAGAGAATGCCGAAATCGGCATCGCACGAGAGTTTGACCTGCTTGGCCCCATCAAAGCCCGTGCCGATATGCTGATCGATACTTCCGAAATGTCGCCACATGATCTGCGCGCCGAGCTTGACCGTTGGTTCGCACCGAGCAGCACGGGGCAATTGGCGGTATCGGTCCAGTCGTTTTCCTACAAGCGAGGGTTGCCGCGCGGATTGGATATCGTGTTGGATTGTCGCTTTCTGCGCAATCCCTATTGGGAGGAAGGCTTGCGCATACTCGACGGGCGGTCTCCGGAGGTAGCAGATTACGTTAAACAGGATGGGCGCTTCGAGGCGTTCCGACAAAAGATCATCGGACTGGCCGAACTTCTGCTACCGGCGTATGAGGCCGAGGGGAAGGCCTATCTTTCTATCGGTTTCGGATGTACTGGAGGACAGCACCGTAGCGTCACAATGACAGAAACCTTGGCACAAGCCCTTGCAGACAGCGGCTGGCAAGTGTCAATAAGACACCGAGAGCTGGAACGGCGCGGAAAAACCGCTTCGGACAGATTTATCGTTGTTGATAACGCGCAAGCCCGGGGGGAATGACGGTAGTGATCGGTATCGTGATCGTGGCGCACGGCGGACTCGCCCGGGAGTATCTGAGCGCGATTGAACACGTCGTCGGGCCGCAGGTCGGCATCAAAGCGATTTCGATTGGCGGGGATCATGACCGCGCTGCCAAGCAAGCCGAAATTTGTGCTGCGGCGGATGAGGTCGATACGGGCGATGGTGTCTTGATCGTGACGGATATTTTCGGGGGGTCTCCTTCGAACCTGTCGCTCAAGGCCTGCCGCCCAACGGATCGGCGCATTCTTTACGGGGCGAACCTGCCCCTCTTGATCAAACTGGTCAAAAGCCGTCATCTGCCGCTCGGTGAAGCCGCCCGTGCGGCTTTGGATGCAGGGCGGAAATACATAGACAGCCATAATGTACAGGCGGATAACGCGGGAGAGGGTTGAGTGCGCATGTCTGAGCAGACCATTAGACAGTTGAAGATAGTGAACCAGAAAGGGCTGCATGCGCGCGCTGCGGCAAAACTTGTGGAGGTGGTCGAAGGTTTCGATGCAACCGCCGAGGTTTCTCATGATGGGCAGTCCACGAATGCCGATAGCATCATGGGCCTTTTGATGTTGGCAGCGTCGAAAGGAAAGACTATTGACGTCGAGACTTCGGGACCCGATGCCGAGGCTTTGGCCGACGCGATCGAGGCCCTTGTGGCCGACCGGTTCGGCGAAGATATGTAAAAAGGCCGTGCCATGGCGCGACGGAACGGGAAGAGCACTTTGGCTGAAAGGCAAGATGAACACGCCATAGACGAAACCGGCGAGACGGTGAACTTCACCAAGTATGACCGTCGCAGTTTGACCTATGCCAATTCTTTCGACACGCCCGCCACGGCATTCACCATCCGGACGATAGAGTGGTTTACAGGTAAGCTGTCTATTCTGCGGATGATCCGCAAGTTTGAAAAGCGTGGGGCCCCTACCGGGCAGGCGTTTTGGCGTGCGGCCCTCGATACAATGGGCATTGATCTTCTGACTCCCGACGAACAGTTGGACAATATTCCGACGGATGGCCCGGTTGTCGTGGTGGCCAATCACCCGCATGGCCTTGTGGATGGCATGATCCTTGCCGATCTGATTGGCCGTAGGAGAACCGATTACAAAATCCTGACCCGCGCACTTTTGACTGGCATTGACGAGGTTGCGGCGTCCTACATGATTTCGGTGCCTTTCCCGCATGAGCCTGACGCACAGCGTAAATCGGTGGAGATGCGAGCCAAGGCCATGGCGCACCTGAAAGAGGGGGGATTGATCAGTGTCTTTCCCTCGGGGGTCGTCGCCTCCTCTGATAGCCTCATGGGTCCGGCCATTGAGCGTGAGTGGAATGTCTTTACCGCCCAGATGATCCGCCGCTCGGGCGCGCAGGTAGTGCCGATCTATTTCCCCGGCGCGAATTCCCGCTGGTACCAGATGGCCAACCGTATATCGGCCACCCTGCGGCAGAGTTTGCTGCTGCATGAAGTCGTACACAGTTGCAACAACCCGCAAAAGCCCGTGGTGGGGGCGCCGATTTCGCCGGAGCGGATGAAGATG
The DNA here is from genome assembly GCF_009669325.1 of Roseovarius bejariae. Taxonomy (NCBI): domain Bacteria; kingdom Pseudomonadati; phylum Pseudomonadota; class Alphaproteobacteria; order Rhodobacterales; family Roseobacteraceae; genus Roseovarius; species Roseovarius bejariae. Next base: position 986,496 of record NZ_SZWE01000001.1, on the reverse strand, counting down.
TTGGAAAGCGACCCGCGGGGGTTCATGACATGGCTGCGGGAACACACCCTATCACTGGCGGATAACGGGCCTTCGGGGGCCTGACACGAAACGAAATGTTTCATCGTCAGACCGCGAAGAGGCTGATAAATCACCAAAAATTTGATATGCAAAAAGGGATCCCGCAGGGGTGGATCGTACTGCGGCGTGTCTTGTTCATGCCCTTTGGAGGTATTGTATGGTCGGGCAGCATGTGATTTTGACTTTGGGGCGAAGTGGGTCGAATGCCTTGGTCAACCTGCTGAACCAGCACCCTGAAATCATGAATTATGGTGAGGTTCTGGGCGATTGGAACCCGATCCGAAAGATGCAGCGCCGACTTGGAGCCTTTAAAGAGGATGATGCGGCATATCTGGACTTTTGCTTGGGGAATCCGTGGGGGCATCGCCTGGCCTTCGCGGGACGGTCGGCACAAAGGCGTATCAAGCGGCGGCCTCGTGATGGTAAACGCCTGTCGCAGGTGCGCCAGATCGGGATCAAGGATTTTGCCCTGCATTTTCAAAACCTTGGTATCATTGACTATCTGGCACAGCGGCCTGACATCAAGGTGATCGGGCTGGAGCGGGCCAATCTATTTGACCGCATGATCTCAAACGCTTTGCTGGAAGCCTCGGGCGTGGTGGAAATTCGCGAGGGGCAGGGCGGACCGGCGGAGACAAAATTGCACATGGAACCGCAGAACGCATTGAACGCGCTTGAGGTGATCGAGGGGGAAAATATCATTCTGAATCAAATGCTTGCAGGCATACCGCAAGAGCGCCGCATGCATGTTCGGTATGAAGATTTCTTTGCAGGGCCGCAACAAACAGCGGCAATCATGGATGATCTGCATCGCTTCCTTGAGGTGGCACCGTTCAAGCCCGAAGTGCGGATGCGCAAGATCGTTCAAGGCCGGTCGATTGACCGGCTGGCCAATCGAGACGAGGTGATCGAGGCGCTAAAAGGCACGCGATTTCAGAGGCTTATAGACGATTAGCGCGTCGGGACGGGCTCTTCTCCACGGTAGTCATAGAACCCGCGGCCCGTCTTGCGGCCAAGCCATCCGGCCTCGACATACTTGGTGAGCAGAGGACAGGGGCGATACTTGGTGTCGGCTAGGCCGTCGTGCAGTACGTTCATGATCGCCAGGCAGGTATCTAATCCAATGAAATCAGCAAGTTCCAAGGGGCCCATGGGGTGGTTGGCGCCCAGTTTCATGGATTGGTCGATGGATTTGACGGTGCCGACACCTTCATAGAGGGTATAGACCGCCTCGTTGATCATCGGCATCAGGATTCGATTGACGATGAAGGCCGGAAAATCCTCGGCGCTGGCGGCCGTTTTCCCAAGTTTTTCAACAACTTGAAGGCAAGCGTCATAAGTGGCTTTGTCGGTGGCAATACCACGGATCAATTCCACCAGTTGCATCACCGGAACGGGATTCATGAAGTGAAAGCCCATGAAGCGTTCGGGGCGGTCGGTGCCGCTGGCCAAGCGGGTGATCGAAATCGACGAGGTGTTCGAGGTCAGGATCGTATGATCCTGTAGGTGTGGTACAAGCTCTTGAAAAATAGCGGTTTTTACGGCTTCTTTCTCGGTTGCGGCCTCGATCACGAGGTCGGTTTGCCCCAGATCGGTGAGGGTCAGGGTGGGGGAAATGCGCGCAAGGGCGGCATCCATATCCGCTTGGGTCATCTTATCCCGGCTGACCTGACGTTCCATGTTCTTGCGCACCGTGGCCAGACCGGCATCGAGCGCCTCCTGCGAAATATCGTTGAGCAGGACATTATATCCAGCAATTGCAAGGACATGGGCGATGCCGTTGCCCATCTGGCCCGCGCCGATAACGCCGATTTTCTGGATTTCCATGGGGTGCCCTTCCGCTTGGTTTGGGCAGAGCATAGGCCCCCGAACCGGGGCGCTGCAAGGGCAGGTTTCAATCAAAAGGCCCGCCAATGTGGCGGGCCTTTATTTTCGTACGAGTCGTACGTTTTATATGCGAGTTTCGTACGAAAATCCGGGGGTGCCCCAAAACTTTCGTACGAGTCGTACGAAACGTCGCTGTTAACCCAGCTTCTCGGTCAGTTCCGGCACCGCCTCGAAGAGGTCGGCGACGAGGCCGTAATCGGCCACCTGGAAGATCGGCGCTTCTTCGTCCTTGTTGATCGCGACGATGATCTTGGAGTCTTTCATACCGGCGAGGTGCTGAATGGCGCCCGAGATGCCGATGGCCACGTAAAGATCAGGGGCGACCACTTTGCCGGTCTGACCCACTTGCCAGTCGTTCGGCGCGAAGCCCGAGTCGACAGCGGCGCGCGAGGCGCCGACAGCGGCGCCGAGCTTGTCGGCCAGTTTCTCGATCAGGGCGAAGTCCTCTTCGGAGCCGACACCGCGACCACCGGACACCACGACACCCGCCGAAGTCAGTTCGGGACGGTCGGATTCGGCAACCTTGTCTTCGACCCATTCGGAGAGGGCGGGATTGTCGCCTGCGCCGATGGTTTCAACCGAGGCCGAGCCCCCCATGCCAGCGGCATCGAAGGTGGAGGTCCGGAAGCTGATGACCTTCTTGGCGTCTTTCGACTTGACCGTCTGCACGGCGTTACCGGCATAGATCGGACGCTCGAAGGTATCGGCATCGACGACGCCCGAGACATCGGTGATCACCATGACATCCAGAAGCGCCGCAACGCGGGGCAGGATGTTCTTGGCGTCTGTGGTGGCGGGGGCAACGATGTGTTCGTAGTCACCGGCCTGTGCGGCGATCAGCGCGGCCACGGGCTCGGCCAGGCGGTGACCGTAAAGGTCATCCTCGGCGCAGAGGACCTTGGCGACACCGTCGATCTTGGCGGCTTCCTCGGCGGCGGCGGCGCAGGTGGCCCCGGCGCAGAGAACGGTCACGTCGCCGAGTTTCGCGGCGGCGGTCACGGCCTTGGCGGTTGCGTCAACGGCCAGTTCGCCGTCGTTGATTTCAGCAATCAGAAGAACAGACATTACACGGCCCCCGCTTCTTTGAGTTTGGCAACCAGCTCGTCCACCGAGCCGACCATTTCACCGGCCTTGCGGGCCTCGGGCTCGTCCGTCTTGACGATTTCGAGGCGCGGGCTGACGTCGACGCCGTAGTCGGCGGCGGTTTTCTCGTCCAGCGGCTTTTTCTTGGCCTTCATGATGTTCGGCAGCGAGGCATAGCGCGGCTCGTTCAGGCGCAGGTCGGTCGAGATGATGGTGGGCATCTTGACCTTGATGGTTTGCAGACCGCCATCAACCTCGCGGGTGACGACGGCATGGTCGCCTTCGACATCCACGTTGTTGGCATACATCGCTTGCGACCAACCCAGAAGCGCCGAGAGCATCTGCCCGGTGGCGTTCATGTCGTTGTCGATCGCCTGTTTGCCTGTCAGGACAAGGCCCGGCTGTTCTTCTTCGACGACCTTGGCAAGGATCTTGGCCACGGCCAGAGGTTCGATGTCGGTGTGCACGTCATCGGCGGCTTCAACCAGAATGGCGCGGTCGGCGCCCATGGCGAGCGCGGTGCGCAGGGTTTCCTGGCTTTGCTTGACGCCGATGGATACGGCGATCACTTCGTCGGCCTTGCCGGCCTCTTTCAGGCGAATGGCCTCTTCGACGGCAATCTCGTCAAAGGGGTTCATCGACATTTTGACATTGGCAAGATCGACACCGCTGCCGTCCGCCTTAACGCGGACCTTCACGTTGTAGTCGATCACGCGTTTGACAGGCACTAGAACCTTCATTGGCATGGTCTCCCTTAAATTGACGGAGAGCCGCGATGCGACTCTCCCAAAAGCTCTCCGGGTCGTTGATATAGCCTTGTTACATCGTGAAACAGGGCAAAATCGTCACGTTACCGTCTTGCGACGTCGCGTTTCCGGTTTGAACGCAAGAATCTTTCAAGAATGTGTCGAGTTTTCCGCCGCTTCGGCGTTGCCTCAGCGGTTCGCGCCTTGCGGGGCTCCGCCCTTCCGGTTGCCGGTGCCTCCCCCGGAGGCCCCGCCGCTTCGGCTTTGCCTCAGCGGTTCGCGCCCGGAACCCACAAAACATCCTCTTTGCCGTTGTCGTTGGAGACGCGCGAGGCGACGAAGAACCAATCGGACAGGCGGTTGAGATATTTCACGGCGGCCGGATTGACGTGCTCGACCGTGGCCAGTTCCACGGACAGGCGTTCGGCCCGGCGCGAGACGGTGCGGCAAAGGTGGAGCTGTGCGGCAAGTGCCGTGCCACCCGGCAAGATGAAGCTGCGCAGGGGTTCAAGCGCGGCGTTCATCGCGTCGATTTCGGATTCGAGGCGGGCGACCTGTGCGTCGGAAATGCGCAGCGGGGTATATTCGGCCTCGGCGTCCTTTTCCATGTCGGGGCGGCAGAGATCGGCGCCCAGATCAAAGAGGTCGTTCTGGATGCGGGCGAGGGCCTCGTCGGTTTCACCCGTGGCGTGCTGACGGGCAAGGCCCACGGTGGCGTTCACCTCGTCCACGGTGCCATAGGCGGTGACGCGCATGGAATGCTTGGCCACCCGCGCGCCATTGCCAAGCGCGGTTTCGCCGTGATCCCCTGTTTTCGTGTAGATTTTATTGAGTACGACCATGATTTACCCCCCCGAGCGGAACCAGAGAAAGAAGAGAATGAGGCAGACCGCCACGAACTGCATGATGATCCGCCATTTCATCATGCGGTTGGATTTCTTGGCGGAGTCGATATCGCCCTTGCCGAAGTGGCTGATCCCGAGGGCCAGAATCACCACGACCGCCAGCATCGCCGCTGCGGCCACAAGGAATACGGGATCGTTCATCATCGCGGGCATCCTTTTATGACGTCTTGGGCCATGTAGAGCCTACAGGACGAAAAGCGAAGGTGAAATGGTGACGCGGGGCTTTTACCCCTTGGAGACCAGCCAATCCAATGCGCGGGCGGGCAGGGCGCGCCGGGCAAGGCCCATGGCATGGGTGGGCGCGGTCACATAGTAGCGCGCCTTGGGGCGGGGATGGTCGAGGGCGTGGATCAATTTGCGGGTAACGGCGGAGGCGGGCCATTGCGGGCCGCTGCTGCTGCCTTCGTAGAGTTGGGTGAGAAGGTTGTCGCGGTATTGGTCGGCGCGGGCCGAGTTCTCCCAGTCGATCCAGCGTTCGAATTCCTTGATCGCGTTCTTGCGGAAATCGGTCTCGATCGGGCCGGGGTCGATGATGGAAACCTTGATGCCGGTCTCGGCCATTTCAAGGCGCAGGGCGTCGGTGAGGCCTTCGAGGGCGAACTTGGTGGACACGTAGGCGCCGCGCCATTTCATGGCCACAAGGCCCAGAACGGAGGAGCATTGCACGATCCGGCCATGCCCCTGGGCGCGCATCACCGGGATGACCTGTCGGGTCAGGTCGTGCCAGCCGATGAGGTTGGATTGAAAGATGGTGCGCAGGGCCTCGGTCGGGATGTCCTCGACCGGGCCGGGGATGGCGTAGGCGCCGTTATTGAACAGCGCATCCAGCGTACCGCCGGTGGCGTCGAGGACCTCGGCCAGACCGTCGCGCAGGCTGTGTTCGTCGTTGTAATCCATGCGCGGGCTATCGAAGCCCTCGGTGCGCAGGCGGTCGCAGTCTTCGGCCTTGCGGCAGGCGGCGAAGACCCGCCAGCCGCGGGCGCGCAGGGTGTGGGCCGCGTCAAGGCCGATGCCGGTGGAACAGCCGGTGATCAGGATGGTTTTCGCGCTCATGGAGGGAGCTATGGCCCGCACGGGCGCGCGATGCAATCAGTTTGCGGCGGTGACCAGCCAATCGGCCATCCAGCCGACGCGCCCCGTTTCCGCATTGCGCAGTTTGATCCAGCCATTGCCGGGGTCGCGCAGGACGATCACCTTGTCATCCTTGTACAGTTTGCCGGTGCGCCCGTATGTCGTGCCGGGGCCGCTGCGCATGTTGACCACGGTGCCGGTCACGCGGCGGATGTCGCGGGGTGGCTGGACCGTTTCGGTGTCCGGGGCGGTGGCAAGGGCGGCTTGATCGACGCTTTGCGATGCCACGCCGGACAGGCTGGCGGCGGCGACGGCCTTGGCGACGTGATCGGGCAGGGGGGTGTCTTTGGCCCCTCCCGTGGCGACGGCCTTGTTTACCTTGGCGATGGGGGCTTTCTCGGGGGCTGGGGATTCGACGCTGGCGAGGCTGATCTCGAACCGCTGACCGCCGGACAGGTCCAGATCGGCCAGCGAGGTGATGGAGCGGGTGACGGTTTCTTCCTCGGCGCGGTCGCCGTTTGCGGCCACGCGCGTCACATCAACCTTGACCGGGCGTGCCTTGGGGCGCGCGTTATCGAGTTGCGCGCGGACCTGAATGGAATTGGTGACCGGCGCGTAATCGGCGCCGCCGCTCAATTCATAAAATGACCACCCCAAAAAGGCGAAGCTTATCAAAATAAAGCGCCACATTGCGCAATCCCCCCGGATAAACACACTCTTGAACAGATAAAGTACAGCTTACACGATTCGCCCCTTCGCTTCATGGGAAAAGGTGAATTCTTTCCCTCCAATCCGCTTTACGCGGATTCGCGGGGGCGGTATCACATCATCTATGAGTGATTTGCTGGATGACCCCAATATCGGCCCCGAGGCTGTGTCGGAACCGCTGCGCCGTGCAATCGGTGAGCGCTACCTGACCTATGCCCTGAGCACGATCATGCACCGTGCGCTACCCGATGCGCGTGACGGGTTGAAGCCCGTGCACCGGCGGATTCTGTTCGCGATGCGCGAGTTGAAACTGAGCAGCGCCGGGGGTTTCCGCAAATCCGCCAAGATCAGCGGCGACGTGATGGGGAACTACCACCCGCACGGGGACGCGGCGATTTACGATGCCATGGCGCGTCTGGCGCAGGATTTCGCGGTCCGCTATCCGCTGGTCGACGGGCAGGGGAACTTCGGCAATATCGACGGGGACAACCCGGCGGCCAGCCGGTACACCGAGGCACGGATGACCGCCGTGGCCGAGGCGATGCTGAACGGCCTGAACGAGAATGCCGTCGATTTCCGCGATAACTATGACGGGACGCTGACCGAACCGGCGGTTCTGCCGGCGTCGTTCCCCAATCTGCTGGCCAATGGGTCGAGCGGCATTGCCGTGGGGATGGCCACCAATATTCCGCCGCATAACATCGGTGAGCTGGTCGATGCCTGTCTGCATCTGATCAAGACGCCCGATGCCCGCGACGATACGCTGCTGAATTATATTCCCGGCCCGGACTTTCCCACCGGCGGGGTGATCGTGGAGCCGCCCGAGAATATCGCGCAGGCCTATCGTACCGGGCGCGGGGCCTTCCGCCTGCGCTGTAAGTGGGAGGTCGAGGACCTTGGCCGCGGGCAATGGCAGGTGGTCGTTACCGAGATTCCCTATCAGGTGCAGAAGAGCAAGCTGGTCGAGAAGATCGCCGAGTTGATCCAGACCAAAAAGGTGCCGATCCTCGCGGATATTCGCGACGAAAGCGCCGATGACGTGCGGATGATCCTTGAGCCGCGATCCAAGAACGTCGACCCCGAGGTTCTGATGGGGATGCTGTATCGCAACTCGGACCTTGAGGTGCGGTTCAGCCTGAACATGAACGTGCTGATTGATGGCGTCACCCCAAAGGTGTGCAGCCTCAAGGAGGTTCTGCGCGCCTTCCTTGATTTCCGGCGCGAGGTTCTGATCCGTCGCAGCCGCCACCGGATGGCCAAGATCGACCACCGGCTGGAGGTGTTGCAGGGGCTTATCACGGCCTTCTTGAACCTTGATCGGGTGATCGAGATTATCCGCTATGACGACGACCCCAAGGTGGCGTTGATGTACGAGGATTGGAGCCATGTGCATCAATCCACCCTGAGCCGCGCGATGGACGAGTCCGAGTATCGCTCGCCGTTGGCGGGTGTCGATGTGAAATCGCTGGCCTTGATTGCCGACCCCGAGATGGAGGCCACGGGCGTTCTGTCGGAAAGCGCGCCCGAGCGGGCCGTGCCGCATAGTTACGCGGGCCGGGAAAACGGCCTGTCGGATGTGCAGGCCGAAGCGATCCTCAACATGCGCCTGCGGTCCTTGCGGCGGCTTGAGGAAGAGGCGCTTGTCAAGGAACGCGATGCCTTGATGGAAGAGCGGGCCGAGTTGGAAGACCTGCTTGAGGATGAAAGCCTGCAATGGGCGGCGATTGCCGATCAGTTGCGCGAGGTAAAGAAGACCTTTGGCAAGGATTACGTTCTGGACGGTCAGAACGTGGGCGCGCGCCGGACCCAGTTCGCCGAGGCCGGCGAAGTGGAAGAGGTGCCGCTGGAGGCGATGATCGACCGCGAGCCGATCACGGTTGTCTGCTCCAAGATGGGGTGGATCAGGGCGATGTCGGGGCATATCGACCTGACCCGCGAGTTGAAGTTCAAGGATGGCGACGAGGGGCGGTTCATCTTCCATGCGGAAACCACCGACCGGCTGTTGGTCTTTGGCAGCAACGGGCGGTTCTATACCCTGAGCGCCGCCAACCTGCCCGGCGGTCGCGGGATGGGGGAGCCGGTGCGCCTGATGGTGGACCTGCCCAACGAGGTGGAAATCGTCGATCTGTTCATTCACAAGCCGGGCCGGAAGCTTTTGGTCGCCTCCTCGGCGGGGGACGGGTTTGTCGTGAGTGAGGACGATGTCGTGGCCCAGACCCGGACCGGCAAGCAGGTGTTGAACGTGCGCGGCGAGGCGTCGGCGCGGGTCTGTACGCCGGTGACGGGCGATCACGTGGCCTGTGTGGGGGAAAACCGCAAGGTTTTGATCTTCCCGGTGGAAGACCTGCCCGAGATGGGCCGGGGCAAGGGCGTGCGGTTGCAGAAGTACAAGGACGGGGGCCTTAGCGATGCGGCGACCTTTACGCTGGCCGATGGGCTAAGCTGGCTTGATCCGGCGGGGCGGACGCGGACGGAAACCGAGCTTGCCGAATGGATGGGCAAACGTGCCGGTACGGGCCGGATGGCACCGCGCGGTTTCCCACGGGATAACCGCTTTACCTGACAGTTTGCCTGCCTGCACCGGGGCATCGGCGCGGGGCGCTAGGGCGGCTTCATAACGTCGTGATATTGCCTCAAATTCAACGCAAAGTTGGATGAGAACCTTCTGAAAGGCCGCAAGGCAACGGAAGCATCCATCAACGAAGCGTTGGGTCAAGCAATGACGACAGATATTCAATTCGGGGTTCGGGAGACTTTGGAGGGCCACTACGCGGGTCAGCGCAAGTCCTTGTTCAATATCGCCGTGGTGACGGCGCTTTTGACCACTCTGACCTTCGGGATCTATCGGTTCTGGGCCAAGACACGCGTGCGGCGCTATATCTGGTCCTCGGTCAGTGATGGCCGGGACAGTTTCGAATATACCGGCACGGGACTTGAGAAACTTCTGGGTTTTCTGGTGGCGGTTGTCATTCTGGCCGTCTACCTCGGGGTGGTTCAGATGGGGCTTTATTACTTCGGGATGACCCTGTTCATCGAGCCGCAGACCCCGGAACAGACGATGATGCAATCCATGGCGGTGGTGATCACGGCCCTTGCGGTGGTGCCCTTGGTCTTTTTCGCGAAATACCGTGTGAGGCGCTACAAGATGGCGCGGACGCGCTGGCGCGGGATACGCTTTGGCATGGACAAGGGCGCATGGGGTTATGCCGCGCGGGCGATGATGCATTGGGTGCTGACGATCCTGTCGCTGGGCCTGCTGTTGCCGTGGCAGACCCTGCGCCTGGAACGCTATATGACCGACCGGAGCTGGTACGGGGATGCGCCGTTTCAGCAGGGCGGAAAATGGACGGCGCTTTTGCCGATGATGGGGCATATCTATATGGGCCTCGCGATCGTGGTGGGCGGCGGAGCGCTGGCCGGTATGATGGCGCTGCCGACCGAGGGCATGATGCTGAGCGGGCTGGGTTTTGTCTGGTTCATTGCGGGGATCGTGCTCTATCGTGTGAAAGCCTTTTGTTATCTGACCAACTCCAAGACGCTGGACGGCAATATTCACTTCGATGCGCAGGTGGATACCGTTTCGCTTGTGGCGACGGTGTTTCTTGGGGCGCTGGCGGCGGCCCTGATCACGGGGTTCGTGTTCGGTGCGCTGGGCGTGGGGATCTTTGTTTTGGTGGTGCCTGCCGCCATGCTGGGGCAAGGGGCGATGTTCATTGCCACGGTGGCGGTCGTCGCGGCCTATCTTCTGGCGCTGGCGATCACCAACTCGCTGGCCCTGGTCTGGGTTGTTCAGCCGATCATTGATCAGGTTGTCGAATCCATTACGGTACATAATGCCGACGAGTTGCAGTTCATCGAGCAGCGCAGCTTTGACGAGGGGGCCGATGCCGAGGGCTTTGCCGATGCACTGGATCTGGCGGCGGCTGTCTAGGCATTCGGCAGGTTTTCCGGGCGAGACGATTTGCGCTTTACCAAGGGTTGTGTCTTTGCCAAAAGCGGTCACATGGGGCAGCCCATGGATGGTGCCGCCAAATTTAAGTCAAGTCTTTGTTTTTAAGGAGTTTCGATGTCAGACGTTACGCATACAATTTCAGGCGAATACCATGGCGAGCGAAAGCCGCTTTTCGGGTTGGCCTTCAAAACCGCAATCCTTACCGCGCTGACGGTGGGGATTTACCGTTTCTGGGCCAAGACGCGCATCCGGAAATACATCTGGTCCTCGGTGGCCGGGCAGGGCGATGCCTTTGAATATACCGGCACCGGTCTGGAAAAGTTCCTTGGGTTCCTGATGGCGATCGTGATTCTGGCCGTCTACCTTGGGATCGTGCAGATGATCCTGTTCTATTTCGGCCTGACCCTGTTTTCCGAACCGACGAACACGGCAGAGATGGTCGGGCAGACGCTGGCCTTCTACATCACCTTCCTGGCGGTGGTGCCGCTGATTTTCTTCGCGCAGTATCGCGCGCGGCGTTACAAGCTGGCGCGGTCGCGCTGGCGGGGGGTGCGCTTCGGGATGGAAAGCAGTGCGTGGGGCTATGCCCTGCGGGCGATTGGGCATTGGGTCCTGACCATTATCACGCTGGGTGTCCTGTTGCCGCGCCAGACATTCTATCTTGAGAAGTACATGACCGACCGCACGTGGTATGGCGACGGCAGGTTCGAGCAACAGGGCAATTGGACCGGACTCTACCCGGCGATGAAGCATCTGGCGATTGGCTTGGCCATCCTGATCGGGGGCGGCATTCTGGGCGGCGTCACAGGGTCGGCTGCGATAGGCGTGATTGCCGCGATTGTCGGCTATATCTGGTTCATGGTCGGGCTTGTGTCGTATCGGGTCCGTTCGTTCATTTACCTTACCGACAACAAGGTTCTGGACCGAGAGGTGACCTTCGATGCCGCGCCCGAAACCTCGACCATCGTGGGAACGGTGATCGTGGGGGGGCTTGTGGTGGGCCTTATCGTGGGTCTGGTTTTTGCCGTGGTCGGCGGAATCGCCTCGTCGATGATGGGACCGCTGATGTTCGGCAACCCGGTGGCCCAGATCATCGGGCTGATATTCGTGGCCGCCATCTATATCATGGCACTGGCCATGGCGGGGGCGCTGTCGCTTGTCTGGATCACGCAGCCGATCATCTATCACGTGGTCACCACGCTCAATGTGAAAGCTGCGGATCACCTGAACACCATCAAGCAACGGGCGCATGACGACGGGGCGGATGCCGAAGGCTTCGCCGACGCTCTGGATATTGGCGGCGCGATTTGATGGGGCCGGTCACGGGCAGTTTTTTCGACGGCCAACATGCCGGGCGTCACCGGGTCGAGGTGACACTGGATGAGGGGGCGGGAGTGCTGATCGTGACCGGGCCGAGCCTGCCCGAGGCACTGCATTGGCCCTTGGAACGGCTGCGCGCGCTGGAAGATCTGGCGCGCGACTATAGCCTGACCCTGACCCTGCACGCCGAAACCAAGGACGAGTCGCCGCGCGATCCCGCGCGCCTGACCATCCGCGAGCCGTCCATGACGGCGCGCATTCGTGAGGTCTGCCCCGACCTGCGGCGCCGGGACCTGCACCGGGGGACATGGGGTAAGCTTTTGAAGCGGACGGGCCTTGCCGTTGCGGCGGTGGTTCTGATGCTTTTCGTGATCCTGCCGCGCATGGCCGACACCTTGGCCACGCTGATCCCGGTGGAGCGCGAGATTGCCTTTGGCAAGTCGGTGATCGCGCAGATGGAGCGCGCACTGGGCGCCGCCGATCTGGGCGACCTGCGGTGTCGCGGGGATGCAGGGCAGGCGGCGCTGGACCGGATGGTGGCGCGGCTGACCGAGGGGCAGGACCTTCAGTATGACCTTGAGGTGCGGGTTTTCGACGACGAGATGGTCAACGCCTTTGCCGCGCCGGGCGGTCAGGTCGTCGTGATGCGCGGATTGTTGGAGGATGCGAACGGGCCGGATGCCGTGGCTGCCGTGCTGGCGCATGAGATCGGCCATGTGGAGGCGCGCGACGCGACACGGATTGCATTGCGTGCGGCGGGGTCTGCCGGGCTGTTGTCGATGGTGCTGGGCGATTTCACCGGCGGCACGATTGCCGTGGTTCTGGGCGAGAGGGTGATGCAGGCCAGCTATACCCGCGAGGCCGAGGCGGCGGCGGATGAGTTTGCCCTCGGGATGCTGAACGCGGCGCGGGTGGATAGCACCGGCCTTGCCGAGTTCTTTGACCATATTGGCGAGTTGCAGGGCGAGATGATGCAATTGCCCGAGTATCTTTCGACCCACCCGGCCAGTGCGGGGCGTGCCGAACGGGCCCGCGACAATGCAGAAAGCCAAGGTGCGACCAGCCCTGTGTTGAGCGAGGCGGATTGGCAGGCGCTCAAGGGGATTTGCGGGTAGAGTCTGGCCGCTTGGCCCGTCGGTCGGGCGGCCTAAATCGCCTCGGCCTCAAGCCAGACACCGCCTTCGGGGCGCAGGGTGAGGATCATCACCGGGTCGGGGTCGCGGCCCTTGACGGGGGTGAAGCGGTAGCGATTGAGCAGGGTGGCAAGGATGATCACCGCCTCCTGGATGGCGAAGCTCGCCCCGATGCAGATACGCGGTCCGTCACCGAAGGGCAGGTAGGCGTAGCGATCAATCGCCTTGCGGTCGGCGAAACGCTCGGGCCGGAAGGCGTCGGGCTCGTCCCACAGAAGGTGGCTGCGGTGCAGGGCGTAGATCGGCAGGATCACGGTATCGCCGCGCTTCACCTCGCGCCCGCAGAGCGTGTCGTCGGCCATGGCCGTGCGTGAGATCATCCCAGCAGGCGGATAAAGGCGCAGGGCCTCGTCGATGATCTGGCGGATGTAGGGCAGGTGTTCGACATCTTCGCCGGTGCAGGCGCGATCGCCCAGAACGCCCTGGATCTCGTCACGGGCGCGGTCCTGGACCTCTTGGTCGAAGGCACAGAGGTAGAGCGACCACGCCAGCGTCAGCGCGGTGGTTTCATGGCCCGCGACGATGAAGGTCAGAAGGTTGTCGCGCAGTTCGGCGGTGTTCATCTGCCGTTTGGTCTTGGGGTCTTCGCCCTCCAACAGCAGGTCGAGAAGGTCGGGCACACCATCACGGCCCCTTTCGCGGCGGGCCTCGACGGCCTCGTCGGCCACGCGTTTCATCTGGTTGACGGCGCCGCCCGATATCACGCGGCCCGGGCGCGGCACCCAATCGGGAAAGCCCAGCAGGTCGAAAAGCGAGATTTTCCCGGCTTCCGCGATATAGGCGTCAATCGCGCCATGCACGGCGTCGGCGTCGAAGGTGCCGTCGCCCGAGAAGGTCACCTCGGCGATCACGTCGAAAGTGGTGCGCACCATGTCCTCGGCCATGTCCACGGCGCGGGGGCCTGCCTTGGCAATGCGGGCGCAACTGCGCTCGGCGGCCGCCGTCATGATCGGTGCGAGGTTCATCACGTTGCGATGGGAAAACACCGGCGCCGCCGCCCGCCGTTGCCAGCGCCAGTGCGCGCCCTCGGCGATGAACAGCGATTCGCCGATGGCGGGGCGCAGCAGGTTCTTGGTGACCAGCGATTTGGGGTAATTGTCGACCTCTTCCAGGAGCACCCGGCGGATGGCCCCGGGGTCCATCACCATGTGCCAGCGTTTGCCGGTGCGCCCCGAGACCATGGGCTGCCGGGTGGCGATGGCGGGAATGATGCTCAGGACATTGCGGCGCGAGGCTTGCAGGCTGGCCCATAGGCCCATGGGCCGGGTTACAAGGGGCACATGCACGGGAAGGGGCGCGGCGGCAGTCATGGCGGTCCTTTCTGCTTGCCCCAGATATAGGCGCGGACCCGCCGGACGGCAAATACCCCGTGCATTGCGCCAAGGCCCCGCCTGCGGTATCCGGGGCCAAACGTGAGGGGAATTCATCCATGCTGCTGCGTATCATTGTCCTGTTTGCGGGCCTTCTGGCCCTGACGGCCTGCACCAATGCCAACGATTTGAACAAAGAGCCCACCTATCTGGGCGATTTCAACTTGGGTCATAACGTGGTCGTGGCGCCGAACCTGACTAAGGGGCCGGCCTCGCGCGAGGCGAGCGAGGAAGAATGGGTCAAGGTGATGACCAAGGCCATCGACGACCGCTTCGGGCGGTATGACGGCGAGCGGCTGTATCACCTCGGGGTCAGTATCGAGGGCTATGTTCTGGCGGTGCCGGGGGTGCCCTTGGTGCTGTCGCCGAAATCGGCGCTGATCCTGAATGTGACCGTTTGGGATGATGCCAAGCAGGAAAAACTGAACGCCGAGCCGGAGCAGATCACGGTCATGGAAACCTTTTCGGGCAATACCTTGCTGGGATCGGGGCTGACGCAATCCAAGGAAAAGCAGTTGGACAACCTCAGCCGCAATGCCGCCAAGCTGATCGAAAACTGGCTGGTGCGGGAGAATGCCCAAAATGGCTGGTTCGAGGGGGTGGATGGCCCATCGGACGAGGCCCGCAAGGCGGCCGAGGCGATCGAGGACGAGGGCACGGATGCCTCGGAGCTTGCCGAGAAGGCCATGGCCGAGGCCGAAGAGGCACCGGAAAGCTGATCCAGGCGCCACGAAGCGCTTGATTTTCCCGTCGCGAGCCAATAAATGGCGCGCGGAGTATTAATCGGGCCAAGAGGCCCCCCAACGACAAGGCGCCTTGAGATATGGCAAAGGAAAAGTTTGACCGTTCGAAACCGCACGTGAACATCGGGACGGTTGGTCACGTTGACCACGGCAAGACGACGCTGACGGCGGCGATCACGAAGTATTTCGGTGATTTCCGTGCATATGACCAGATTGACGGCGCGCCGGAAGAGAAGGCCCGCGGGATCACGATTTCGACGGCGCACGTCGAATACGAGACCGAGAACCGTCACTACGCGCACGTCGACTGCCCCGGCCACGCGGACTATGTGAAGAACATGATCACCGGTGCGGCGCAGATGGACGGCGCGATCCTGGTTGTGAACGCGGCTGACGGCCCGATGCCGCAGACCCGCGAGCACATCCTGCTGGCCCGCCAGGTCGGCGTGCCCGCGCTGGTCGTGTTCCTCAACAAGGTTGACCAGGTTGACGACCCCGAGCTGCTCGAGCTGGTGGAAATGGAAGTTCGCGAACTGCTGAGCGACTACGACTTCCCGGGCGACGATATCCCGATCATCGCCGGTTCGGCGCTGGCGGCGATGGAAGGCAACAACCCGGAAATCGGCGAAGAGAAGATCCGCGAGCTGATGGCCGCCGTGGACGATTATATCCCCGCGCCGGAGCGTGACGTCGACAAGCCGTTCCTGATGCCGATCGAAGACGTGTTCTCGATCTCGGGTCGTGGTACGGTTGTGACCGGCCGTGTCGAGCGTGGCGTGATCAACGTTGGCGACGAGATCGAGATCGTCGGCATCCGCGACACCAAGAAGACGACCTGCACCGGCGTTGAAATGTTCCGCAAGCTGCTGGATCGCGGTGAAGCGGGCGACAACATCGGCGCGCTGCTGCGCGGTGTGGACCGTGACGGCGTTGAGCGTGGTCAGGTTCTGTGCAAGCCGGGGTCGGTGACGCCGCACACCAAGTTCGAAGCCGAGGCCTATATCCTGACCAAGGAAGAAGGCGGCCGTCACACGCCGTTCTTCGCGAACTACCGTCCGCAGTTCTACTTCCGCACGACCGACGTGACCGGCACCGTGACGCTGCCTTCGGGCACCGAGATGGTGATGCCGGGCGACAACCTGAAGTTCGAGGTTGAGCTGATCGCGCCGATCGCCATGGAAGACGGTCTGCGCTTCGCCATCCGCGAAGGCGGCCGCACCGTCGGCGCCGGCGTCGTCTCGAAGATTATTGAATAATCTTTGCACCGGCTGAATTTGTGAAAGGGCGTCCCGTTGGGGCGCCCTTTCTTTTTTGATCCTTTCCCGGTAAACCTGCCTCAGCAACCGATGGAGAGTGCCGTGAACAAAGCCGCCTGATCGCCCGTTTTTTCCGAAACCCGATCCTTTGAAAAGGCCGCTTTGACATGCCTGCCCCCTTTCCCCCTGCGCATACCGCGCATCCGCTGACCTTGCCCGATGGCACGACCCATCCCGGCACCGTTTTCCTGAAACCCGTGATCGACCATCCGCGTATCGAGGTGGGCGATTTCACCTATGCCAATGCGTTTGAGCCACCCGAAGATTGGGCGGCGCATCTGGCCCCTTACCTGTACCCGCAATCGCCCGAGCGGTTGATCATGGGCAAGTTCTGCCAGATCGCCGATGGGGTGGTGTTCATCACCGCTTCGGCCAATCATCGGCGGGACGGGTTTTCGACCTTTCCTTTCGCGATCTTTCAAGGAGATTTCGAAAGCGGTCGCCCGTCGCTGCCGCAAGAGCCGGGGCCGGACACGGTGATCGGCAACGATGTCTGGATCGGCAAGGATGCCCGCATCCTACCCGGTGCGCGGATCGGTGACGGGGTGATCGTCGGGGCCGGGGCCGTGGTGCACGGCGAGGTGCCGCCCTATGCCGTTGTGGCAGGCAACCCCGCCAAGGTCGTTCGGCGACGCTTTGACGAGGCCTCCATCGCGCGGCTTTTGGCGCTGGCGTGGTGGGATTGGCCGATTGCGCGAATCCTGCATCACGAGGCGGCGATTTGCGGGGCGGATTTGGTGACGCTCGAGGCCGAAGCAGAGCGCTTCGGGGGCTGAATGGGTCAATCTGCCGCAATGTCGAACGGCGGGCGCGGGCGGTTTCAAATGCAGAAAATGCAATATGAAGCGCCCGACTCCGCGCTGACATCCCCCCGAGATTTCCGATAGAAAACAAGGTACAATCGGCTGTTTTGCAGGTGCAGCAATTTTCCGGCATACAACGGTATTCCGCTAAGTTGTTGAAAATCTTGATAAAATCGAATTTCTCCCGCAGCCTTGTGACATGCACACAGGGAGGTTTGCCATGGATCAGTTGAACGTCAGGGCTTGGGAGGGCCGGACCGATCTTCAGGAGGGGGTGATCAGCCCCGCTCAGGCGGCACAGATTCACGCAACCCTTGGGTCGTCCCGTCATGCCGCGCCTACGCTGGGCGAGGCGGTGGACCCCCTGTGGCATTGGTGCGCTTTCACACCAACGAACCCGATGGGGGAACTGGCCCGCGACGGTCACCCGATCCTCGGGGATTTCCTGCCGCCTGTGCGGCTGGAACGGCGGATGTGGGCCAGTGGCAGCCTGTCGTTCGGCGCGCCTTTGCGGGTGGGTGAGCGGCTGACCAAGCGATCCTTCATTCGCAGTGTGATCGAGAAGGAGGGCGGTTCGGGGCCGATGGTTCTGGTTTCGGTCGATCACAAGATCTATGGCGAGCAGGGGCTGGCCATCGAGGAGCGTCAGGACATCGTTTACCTCGACATTCCCGAGGCCTTCCGCCCGCCGCGCCCGCGCGCCCTGCCGGATAATCCGGTGCTGCATGAACGCCGCCAGGTCTCGGAGCCGCTGCTTTTCCGGTTTTCGGCGATCACCTTCAACGCGCATCGCATCCATTACGACCTGCCCTATGCGCAGCAGGTCGAGCATTACCCGGGGCTGGTGGTGCATGGGCCGTTACAGGCGGCATGGCTGATGCAGGCGGCCTGTGCCCACAAGGGGCGGCGGCCGAAGCATTTCGATTTCCGGGGTGTGCATCCGGTTTTCCTGACCCCCGGAGAGAGCCGCGAGATCGAGTTGATGGGCACCGAGGATGAGGTGGGCGGTTTGAGCCTTTGCACCGGGCAGGGCGGGCATCAGGGGATGCAGGCCACGGCGATCTGGGAGGAGACGCAATGAACCGGGTTCTGGACGGAATGCGCGTGGTCGAGGGCTCGGCCTTTGTCGCGGTGCCCTTGGCGGGCATGACGTTGGCCCAGATGGGCGCCGAGGTGATCCGCTTTGACCGTATCGAAGGCGGTTTGGATGCCGGGCGCTGGCCCTTGGCACCGTCGGGGCAAAGCCTGTTTTGGGCGGGGCTCAACAAGGGTAAGAAATCGGTTGCGGTGGATATGCGTAGCCCCGAAGGCAAGGAGCTGGTCACCCGGATCATCACCGCGCCGGGACGCGATGCCGGGCAATTCCTGACCAACCTGCGGGTGCGCGGCTGGATGGATTACGAAACGCTGAGCCAATATCGGCGCGATCTGATCATGGTGACGCTGATGGGCGACCGCGAGGGGCGCCCGCAGGTGGATTACACCGTGAACCCGGCGCTTGGGATCCCGGACATGACTGGTCCGGAGGGGTATGATGCGCCCGTGGCCAATGCCCTGCCGGCGTGGGATTTGATGGCCGGCAACCTCGTGGTCTCGTCGCTGTTGGCGGCCGAGCGGCATAGGTTGCGCCATGGCGAGGGGCAGGAGGTGGAGCTGGCCCTCAAGGATGTGGCCGCCGCTACGCTGGGCCATCTTGGGATGATCGGCGATGCGGTGGTCAACGGCCATGCGCGCGAGAAATCCGGCAATGCGCTTTATGGCGCTTATGGGCAGGATTTCACCTGTGCCTGTGGCGGGCGGGTCATGGTGATTGGCCTGACGGGGCGGCAATGGTCGGGG